>NZ_DASYOK010000052.1:0-11844 GCF_036007805.1 Yoonia sp. | reverse complement strand
GGGTATTCTTCCTCGATAAATGCGGTGGTCATCTCGCCGCTGATAAACTTGGGGTGGTCATAAACCGCCGCAAGGAACGGCAGGTTGTGTCCGATCCCTTCAAGCTCGAACCCGTCCAGCGCAAGCCGCATTTCCTCGATCGCGGAGGCGCGATCAGGCGCCCAGGTGCACAGCTTTGCGATCATCGGATCGTAATACATACTAATCTCGCCGCCCTCGAAAACGCCTGTGTCGTTGCGCACGGCGCGTGTTGGCGTCGCTTCTTCCGCTGGTGGTCGATAACGGCTCAGACGCCCGATGGATGGCAGGAACCCGCGATAAGGGTCTTCGGCGTAAAGGCGGCTTTCCATCGCCCAGCCGTTGATCTTCAGGTCCGACTGCTGGAACGGCAGCTTCTCACCCGCCGCGACGCGGATCATCTGTTCGACAAGATCAATGCCCGTAATCAGCTCGGTCACAGGGTGTTCCACCTGCAAACGGGTATTCATTTCGAGGAAGTAGAAATTGCGGTCGCCATCGACGATAAACTCAACCGTGCCCGCGCTGGTGTAGCCCACGGCCTGTGCCAGAGCGACGGATTGTTCACCCATCGCCTTGCGGGTTTCTTCATCAAGGAACGGGCTGGGCGCCTCTTCGATGACTTTCTGGTTGCGGCGCTGGATCGAACATTCGCGTTCGTGCAGATAGACCGCGTTGCCGTGACTGTCGCATAGCACCTGAATTTCGATGTGGCGGGGTTGGGTGACGAACTTTTCGATAAAGATACGGTCGTCGCCAAAGCTGTTGGCGGCTTCGTTCTTGGACGACTGGAATCCTTCGCGCGCCTCGGTGTCGTTCCACGCGATCCGCATGCCTTTACCACCGCCACCGGCAGAGGCTTTGATCATCACGGGATAGCCGACCTCATTGGAGATCTTCACGGCCTCTTCGGCATCCGCGATCAAACCCATATAACCCGGCACGGTCGAAACATTGGCCTCTTGTGCCAGCTTTTTTGAGGTAATCTTGTCGCCCATTGCCTCGATCGCGCCCTTGGGTGGGCCGATAAAGGCAACGCCTGCGGCCTCAAGCGCCTCGGCGAATTTAGAGTTCTCGGACAGAAAGCCGTAACCGGGATGCACGGCTTCGGCACCGGTCTGCTTGATCGCATCCATCACCTTGTCGATAACAATGTAGGACTGGTTTGCAGGGGACGGGCCAATGTGTACCGCCTCATCCGCCATTTTCACATGCAGTGCGTTGCGGTCCGCATCAGAATAGATCGCGACCGTCTTGATCCCCATCTTGCGGGCAGTCTTGATCACGCGGCAGGCGATTTCACCACGGTTGGCGATCAGAATTTTCTTGAACATTGTTTACGTCCCCAAAAACGAAAAAACCGCCACCGGGGTCACACCCCGACAACGGTTTCTTTTTATTGCACGCCCCAGACGGGCGCGGTGATTTACCTTAGCGGCAGGCGCGGACGCCTGCGTCGTCGCATAGTACGCCAACGGCTGCACCAGCGAGCATTGTTCCTGTACGGTCCGTGCCAAGCAATTCGGCAGCCACAAGACCACCTGCCGCGCCAGCGACACCGCGCTCAACGTCGTTATCGAGGCAACCTGCCAAACCAAATACTGCCACTGTCGCAAGGATGATTGATGTCTTTTGCATAATCTTAAGCCTATCATTGTTATGTCGACCGCCCCACAATTGGTGCAATCTGCGCGACGATGAATAGCGATTTCGCCGTGATATCCAATATCACGCCTGTTTTTTCGCGCCGGCAAGCGGATTTCCGTTATCGGCCTGCCTGGTGAGTAAGCAGGCCGATGAGGGGAAGGGTAACGGTATAGAGAGTTTGAAGCAGAACCCGCATCGGCTTGACCTGCTACAGCTTTGAACGTGCCGCAATATCCGGACCCTGAACAGTCATCTTGAAACACGGCACGAAATTGAGCGAATTCCCGCCTAGATTGTTTCGTTAACATTCTGTTCACGTTGCCAAAATTCATCATTCATCCCCGAAAATTTCAGGGAAATTCTGGCGCGCAACCTTGACGTCGATCTGCAACATCGCCTCATAGCTCGCGGGATCAAACGGGTCCTCGGCAGGGATAACTTCACGCCCGAAAAGCCAGCTCAGGCGGCCCGCATCAAGATTGCCGCGTACAAACGGTTCTTCGCCGAAATTTTCCCAAAGCGCCTGCATAAAACCGGCATCAGCGCGGCGGTCTGCCGGACGGCGGTCCGGATAGCGGATGCGTTCGCTTAACGCGGTCGCCCCGTCCTTGTTGGCGCGGCGCAGGGTGAACTGAAAGTCTGTCCCTTGCAAGCGCCCCGGAAACCCGCGGTGTTTATCCATGTACGGAAGATTAGCCATTGGCGCCTCCCTGCATCAGAGAGGTGGTTCGGATGGGCCCGCAGGCCCATCCAAGAAAGCGATTTTCGTTAAAAGAGCCCGTCGTAAGTGACGTACTGCTGTGCGGCCGCATCAGAAATGATCTGCTGCGGTGCGCGGTCATGGCTGCCTGAAACGGCAACCAGCGCCATGAGCGCTGCCACCGTGAAAGCCAGAAGTCCTTGTGCCATTGTTTTTGCCTGCCTCTATGCATGCAAGGCTTTTGGCGATCTGCGTCGCCTTGGCCCTGCGGACACGCGAGATGAGTCTCACGCACCCACACCTTAGGCAAAAATTCTTTTTTCTCAAAGACCTCCAAGGCGAACTGCAACTGCTGTTGCGGCAAAGTCTCAGAATTCCGGCAGCGCCCCGCTGACCTATCTAGATTTTGGGCGGACATTAAAAGTGGCTCCAAATATAGTAGCCGGACGCGGCAGGCGTCACAGCATGTGTCGGCAGTTCTTCGCCACAGACAGGAAACGGCGACAGGCCCTGCGCGGATTTATGATCACACAGGCACATCAAAGCGGAATATTGTCGTGCTTTTTCCAAGGTGTCTGAACCTTCTTGGTACGCAGTGAGGCAAAGGCACGGCAGATCCGCTTGCGCGTCGACTGCGGCATGATCACCTCGTCAATGACACCCTTTTCGGCGGCCACAAACGGATTGGCAAAACGGTTTTCGTAGTCCTGCGTGTGTTTGGCGAGTTTCTCGGGGTTGTTCAGGTCGGCGCGGTGGATAATCTCGGTCGCCCCCTTGGCACCCATCACGGCAATCTCGGATGTGGGCCAAGCGTAGTTGAAATCACCGCGCAGGTGCTTGGAAGACATCACCACATAGGCCCCGCCATAGGCTTTGCGCGTAATGACCGTGACCTTAGGCACCGTCGCCTCACCATAGGCAAACAAGAGCTTGGCGCCGTGTTTGATGACGCCTGCATATTCCTGACTGGTCCCGGGCAAAAATCCGGGCACATCGACGAGGGTCAGGATCGGAATGTCGAAGGCATCACAGAACCGGACAAAGCGCGCGGCCTTGCGCGAGGCGTCAATATCAAGACAGCCCGCAAGCACCATCGGCTGGTTGGCAACCACACCGACGGTTGATCCCTCAAGGCGAATAAATCCGGTCAGGATATTCTTGGCGAACTCTTCCTGAATTTCGTAAAAGTCGCCCTCATCTGCCAGCTTCGTGATCAACTCTTTCATGTCGTAGGGCATATTGGGGTTGTCGGGCACCAGCGTATCAAGACTTTCCTCGATGCGGTTCACATCGTCAAAGAAGGGCCGGACGGGCGGCTTGTCGCGGTTATGCAAAGGCAGGAAATCAATCAGACGGCGCACCTCGGCAATCGCCTCGACATCGTTTTCAAAGGCCGCATCGGCCACGGATGATTTCTTGGTATGGGTACTCGCCCCGCCCAGTTCTTCGGCTGTGACCTGTTCATTGGTCACGGTCTTGACCACATCAGGACCTGTGACAAACATGTAAGAGCTGTCTTTGACCATGAAGATAAAGTCGGTCATCGCAGGCGAATAAACCGCGCCACCGGCCGTTGGCCCCATGATCAGGCTGATCTGCGGGACAACGCCCGAAGCCGTGATATTGCGCTGAAAGACTTCTCCGTAGGCGGCAAGGCTGGCCACACCCTCTTGGATGCGTGCGCCGCCACTGTCGTTGATCCCGATGATCGGCGCGCCATTCTGGATTGCCATATCCATGATCTTGCAGATTTTCTGGCCATGCGTTTCAGATACAGACCCGCCCATGACGGTAAAGTCCTGACTGAACACATAGACCAACCGCCCGTTGATCGTACCCCAGCCTGTGACCACACCATCACCGGCAGGGCGCTCTTTTTCCATGCCGAAATCGGTGCAGCGGTGGGCCACGAACATATCAAACTCTTCGAACGAATCCGCATCCAAAAGCAGCTCGATCCGCTCGCGTGCGGTCAGTTTGCCTTTGCTGTGCTGTGCGGCAATCCGCTTTGCACCGCCGCCCATACGGGCCGCTTCGCGCCGCGTTTCAAGTTCCTGCAAAACATCCATCAGATCACACCTCCGCCAATTGTTCGGCCTGTATAGCCCGCGCACCCGCGCACGAGAAGCGACTTCAGGCATATTTGCAAATTACGCAGTTAGCTAAATGAATATTTTGCAAATCTGCTAATAAAAGAAATTCTGGTCGCTTATTCCCGCAGCGATGGACAAGCCCTGATCAGAGGCATAGATCAAAAGGATGGCTTCCTTACCGATGATCCGCTTTCTGGATCGCACTACACCACCGCATATCATCACACTTGTGTTGATTACCGGCATGTCCGCGCTGAATATGTCTATCTTCCTGCCGTCACTGGCAACGATGACGACCTATTTCGACACAGATTATGCCATCATGCAGATTTCCCTCTCGGGGTATCTCGCGGCAACGGCTATCTTGCAGGTCTTCGTCGGGCCGATCTCTGATCGCTTCGGGCGGCGGGTGATGGTGTTGGGGTCGCTGTTTATCTTCGTGCTGGCGACTATCGGAGCGCTGATGGCGACAACAGTCGAGACATTCCTGTTCTTTCGCATCATTCAGGCCGCAGTGGCCACCTGCATGGCGCTAGGCCGTGCGATCGTGCGCGATATCGTCCCGCAGGACCAAGCCGCATCGATGATCGGCTATGTCACGATGGGCATGGCGTTGGTGCCGATGCTGGGCCCGATGCTGGGTGGCGCGCTGGAACAGGCCTTCGACTGGCATGCCACATTCGTCTTTCTCGCTCTCGCAGGCATGGCAACATTCGCCCTGTGCTACTTCGATCTGGGTGAAACCGTTGCAGGCAAAGGCACAAGTTTCAGCGACCAGCTAGCCTCTTATCCCGAACTCCTGCGCTCACCACGGTTTTGGGGCTACGTGCTTTGCGCGGCCTTCGGCTCGGGCGCGTTTTTTGCCCTACTGGGCGGCGCATCCTTCGTCGCATCCGAGATTTTCGGTCTCTCGCCTGTCTGGAGCGGGATCGCCATCGGCGCACCCGCCCTTGGCTACGCCTTCGGCAATTTCCTGTCGGGGCGGTATTCAGTGCAGTTTGGCATCAACCGCATGGCCTTGATCGGTACGGCCATTACGATTGCAGGCCTTGGAACGTCAGCCCTGCTGACGCTGGCAGGCGTGATCCATCCGCTTAACTTCTTCGGTTTTTGCGTCTTCCTTGGCTTGGGCAACGGCATGACGCTGCCCAACGTCATGGCAGGATCAATCTCGGTGCGCCCGCATCTGGCAGGCACGGCAAGCGGGCTTGGCGGAGCCATCATGATTGGCGGCGGCGCTGCACTTTCGCAATTTGCAGGTGGCATCCTGACCGTGGAAAGCGGCACATTGCCTTTGCAATTGCTGATGCTCTTGGTGTCGGTGCTGGCAATGCTGTCGGTCCTTTTCGTGGTTTGGCGGGAACGGCGCATCGCTTGACGCGCTCTTTGCAGCGGCTAATGTGCGTTAGCAAATCTGCAAAGGTGCGACATGGCAGTTCAGAAACTCTATGCTGGTGCGAAACTGCGCGAACTGCGCGGCAGGCTGGCGCTGACGCAGAAGAGTTTTGCCGAAAAACTGGGCGTGTCGCTGCCCTATCTCAACCAGATGGAAAACAACAACAGGCCGGTCTCGACCGCCGTGGTGTTGGGGCTGGCGCAGGAATTCGGCTTTGACGTCACCGAATTGCAATCGGGTGACGAGGCCCGCCTTGTCAGCGATATGCGCGAGGCGCTGGCCGATCCGGTCTTTACAGGCCCTGCTCCTGCGCTCGCGGATATGCGCCTTGCTGCGGCCAACGCCCCTGCCCTTGCGCGCGCCTTTCTTGATCTGCATGCGGCCTACCGCCAGACCCATGAACGGCTGGCCTCACTGGACGAGGCTTTAGGCCGCGAAGACGCCCGCTTGCGCCCGAGCCCATGGGAAGAAGTGCGCGATTTCTTTCATTATTGTGACAACTATATCGACGCCGTCGACCGCGCCGCCGAACGGTTTGCCAGCCGCACAAACCCCGGCGAGGCAATGGCAGATGCCGCTGTGCGCATGCTGGGCAGTCACGGGATCACCACCGTGTTCAAGGATGTCGCCGACATGCGGCACTTTGATCCGGCAACCAAGACCCTGACGATTTCACAATATGCCAGTCACGCCACACAGACCTTTCAGCTTTTGCTGCAACTGGCGCTGATCGCGCAAGAACCCTTGCTGGAAGCCACCCTTGACCTTGCCCGTTTTCAGTCGGACGAGGCGCGCAGCATCGCCAAGGTGGGGCTGGCCAATTATTTCGCAGGGGCCGCGCTGATGCCCTATGGCGCATTCCTGTCCGCCGCCCAAACCACGCGGCACGACCTTGAGGTTCTTTCCGCGCGCTTTGGCGCATCCATCGAACAGGTCGCGCACCGGCTCTCCACGCTGCAACGCCCCGGCGCCAAAGGCATTCCGTTCTTCTTTGTCCGCGTCGATCAGGCGGGCACAATCACGAAACGGCACTCGGCCACGACCCTGCAATTTGCCCGCTATGGCGGGGCGTGTCCGCTGTGGAATGTGCATCAGGCGTTCGAACTGCCCGGACAATTCCTGCGCCAACTGGCCGAAACCCCCGATGGCGTGCGCTATTTCTGCCTTGCGCGGGATGTGAGCAAATCAGGCGGCGCCTATAATGTGCCGACCCGCCGCTATGCCATCGGGCTGGGCTGTGAGGTGAAACACGCGCCCGCTTTGGTCTATGCCGACCATATGGATCTGGGCGCAGCCGAAACCTACGCGCCGATCGGGATTTCCTGCCGGATTTGCGAGCGGCGGAACTGTCACCAACGCTCTGTCCCGCCGCTGGAACGGCAATTGCGCGTTGATCCCGACCGTCGCGGGATTTTACCCTATCAGCTTGACTAAACGACGCATTCCCGTTGCTATGATTACATTCAGGGAGGAACGCTCATGGAACTGAAAGGTTCAAAGGTCATTGCCGCCGATATTGCTACGGTGTGGACACATCTCAATTCACCCGAAACGCTCAAGGCCTGCATTCCGGGCTGTGAAGAGTTGACCGGCTCACCCGAAGAGGGCTTTGCCGCTGTCGTCAAACAAAAGGTCGGACCCGTCAAGGCGACATTCAAAGGCGAGGTGACACTGGAAAACGTGGTCCCCGGCAAGAGCTATACCATCACCGGCGAAGGCAAGGGCGGCGTCGCGGGCTTTGCCAAGGGCGGGGCCGATGTGGTGCTGACCGAAGTCGAGGGCGGCACCGAACTGACCTATGACGTCGAGGCGAAAGTAGGCGGCAAGCTGGCCCAGCTTGGCAGCCGGATTATCGGGGGATTCGCCCGCAAGATGGCGGACGAATTCTTTGAGCGTTTCCAGAACGTCGTCGAGGAGGGTGAAGCGGCCTGATCAGGCCGCCCGCAGCGCCGCCGCAACCTGATCTTTCAGTACCATGCGCTTTTTGCGCATCTCGCTCATGTGCAGGTCGTCCGTGGGTTCGACATCAGTCTCGGCCCGGTGGATTGCGCGGTTGAGCGCGTGGTATTCCTCATAGATTCTGGCGAAATGCGCGTCGTTTTCCTTGAGCGATTGCATTGCTGCGATCTGGTCTGGAAACTCTTCGATAAGTTCATGCGGGGTATGCGACATCACAGTGGTCCTTTGTTGATTGGTCACTGTGATCCTAGTGTCCCCAAGCACAGCTTTCATTGATCCGGATCAACTACCGGCGTGCCGCGCGCCAACCTGCGGCCTCAGCCTCGGCCCGCGTACAGAACCAGCGCTCGCCATTGGCCGGATTAATGCGGGTGCGGTCGTAATGTTCCTGTCCGGGCATGTGATAGATACGACCCGAGGACGAGATATTGCCTTTGATCGCGCAATTCCGGTTCGGCACCGGATCATCCGCGAATTGCGTGGCGCGAAAATCGGATGGCATCTGCACGTCCACGGCCCAAAGCCCGCGTTCAGCAATCGCGGCGGCCTTTTCTTCAAGGTCATAGGTTTCGGAATAGCGCCGGAATGCCCAGGCCATGCCGGAATAGACAATCAACTGGCCCATATCCTGCCCGTCAACGCTACACTGCGCCACAACCCGCCCGTAGCGGTCGATGTCGCGTTGTTGGCAGCGGGCGTAAGTGCCTTCAAAACGATTGCGCACGGCATCGCGGGTCCAGGCCCCGCAATCCCACTGCCGCCCGTCCGCCGCACAGGGTTGGCCCATTTCGGGCGCGTCTATCCCGAACAGCCGCACCCGCGTGCCGCCCACATCAATCGTGTCAGCATCAATCACGCGGACCGTGCCATTCGGCGCCGCAAGCGCAGGGGTAGCAAAGAGCGCCACAAGAAGGGTCAGAATGCGTAACATCCTCTGAGTTAGAGAAGTGTTAAGCCCTGCTTCAAGCCCGAATGGGTATAAAGGTTAAAAAAGTGTTAACATGTCACAGGTCGTTCACCGCTGCTGTGTTTCCCAATCAGGATGAATCCACGGCTGATCGTTTGAAGGCGCCAGAGGGTGCCGCTGCAGGATATGATCTGCCGCTTTCTCGCCAACCATAATCGAGGGACCGTTGGTGTTGCCGTTCGTCACACGCGGAAAGATCGAACTGTCCGCAACCCGCAGGCCCGCGACCCCGATAACACGGGTTTCAGGATCAACGACCGCCATTGGATCGTTTACATCGCCCATCTTGCAGGTGCCGCAGGGGTGATAGGCGCTTTCAGCATGTTCACGGATCACGGCATCGAGCGCGTCATCGGTTTGGGCCGCATCGCCCGGCTGGATTTCATGACCACGGAATTCATCAAAGGCAGGTTGCGCAAAGATTTCGCGGGTCAGCCGGATGCAGGTGCGGAAATCTTCCCAGTCCTGCGGATGGGACATGTAGTTGAATTCGATTTTCGGGTGATCATTCGGGTCGGCCGAGCGCAAGGTGACCTGCCCGCGCGACTGTGAGCGCATCGGGCCGACATGCGCCTGAAATCCATGGCCTTCCGGGGCAATCTTGCCGTCATAGCTGACAGCAATCGGCAGGAAATGGTATTGGATATCTGGGTATTTGACACCTGCTTTGGACCGGATAAAGCCTGCGCTCTCGAACTGGTTTGAGCTGCCAAGACCCGTTTTCCACAAAAGCCACTCCAGCCCGATCCTGGCTTTGCCACGGATGTTCCAGTGGGAAAACAGCGAGACCGGTTTTGTGGCAGCCTGCTGGATGTAAAGTTCCAGATGGTCCTGCAGGTTCTGGCCCACACCGGGGCGGTCGGCGACGACCTCAATCCCGTGTTCCGCCAGATGTGCGGCGGGGCCAATGCCCGAAAGCATCAAAAGCTTTGGTGAATTCAGGGAAGAGGCCGCGATGATGACCTCTTTGTTGGCTTTGATCACCTCGATCTTCTTGCCACGGCTGACTTCAACCCCCACGGCGCGACCGTTCTCGATCACGATGCGCCGCGCAAGGGCATGGGTGATGTTGCAGTTGGGGCGCTTGAGCGCAGGGCGCAGGTAGGCCGTTGCCGCCGACCAGCGTTTGCCCTTGTAGATTGTGGCGTCGAACGGTCCGAACCCTTCTTGCTGCGCGCCGTTATAGTCATCGGTGACAGGATAGCCCGCCAGGCGGCCCGCCTCGACAAAAGCGCGTGTGAGGGGGTTTTTGCGGGGGCCGCGCGTGACATGCAGCGGGCCATCCTTGCCGCGCCATGCCGGATCGCCGCCATGGCCACCATCGTGCCAATGCTCCATCCGTTTGAAGTAGGGCAGCACATCGGCATAGGACCAGCCGTGCGCACCGCTTTCCGCCCAATGGTCATAATCGCAGGCATGGCCGCGCACATAGATCATCCCGTTGATCGAGGAAGATCCGCCGATCACCTTGCCCCGTGGCGTGACCAACTGCCGCCCGCCCAAATGTGGTTCGGGCTCGGATTTCATACCCCAGTCATAGCGGGACATATTCATCGGATAGGACAAGGCGGCAGGCATCTGGATGAACGGCCCTGCATCGGAGCCGCCATATTCGATGATGAGGACCTGTTTGCCTGCCTCGGCAAGACGGTAGGCGATGGCGCAGCCAGCAGAACCTGCGCCGACGATAACATAATCAGCTTGCATCAGCGCGCTCCTTGCGCCTGACGGCGCGCGTCGCGTGGCGAAGAATGCGCGCAAGCGCGTGATGAGCGGGTGTTGGGAGAGTGGCGCATAGGGCAGAAGCCTCCGGCGGAAGTTTGAAGGGACATGGAAAGACGCGGTTATTCACCACGCGGGAAGCGCTGGTTCTCTTCGAGCACGTTGAGGTCCATATGATTGCGCATGTAGCGTTCGGAGGCCTTTTGCAGCGGCTGGTAGTCCCATGGGTAATAATTGCCGTTGCGCAATGCCTCATAAACGACCCAGCGGCAGGCCTGCGATTGGCGCACGGCGGCATCAAAGACGGAGAGGTCCCACCGCGTTTGGGATTTTGCACGCAACTGCGTCACGGTACCTTGATGGGCGGGGACTTCGGCAAGGTTCACCAGCTCTTGTGGGTCTGCTTCCAGATCAAAGAGTTGATCAGGGTCCAGCGCGCAGCGGGTGTATTTCCATTTGCCATAGCGCAGGCATACCAGCGGCGCCTCGCTGCCCTCGGCGGCGTATTCCATGGCGACAGGTGTCTCGCGGCTCCCGCCTTGGCCCAGCGGCACGAGGCTTTCGCCCGTGGTCCAAGGGGCGACTTCGGACATATCGACGCCTGCCAGTGCACACAGCGTCGGGGTCACGTCGATTGTGCTGACAGGGGTGGTGTTCAGGCCCGGTGCCATATCAGGGCTCGCGATCATCAAGGGTACCCGTGCAGACCCTTCAAAGAAGGACATTTTGAACCACAGACCCCGTTCGCCCAGCATATCGCCGTGATCCGACACAAAGATAATTGTCGCTTCCTGCCGCGTGTCCTGAAGCGTTTGCAGTATCTCACCGATCTTGTCGTCCAGATAAGAGATATTGGCGAAATAGGCGCGGCGCGCGCGCCTGATATCGTCATCCGTGATCTTGAAGTTGTCGCGGTCATTGGCATCAAGGATCCGCCGCGAATGCGCATCCTGATCGGCGTAGGGGATTGGTCCGACCTGTGGCATCAGTTGGGCGCAGTCTGCGTAAAGGTCCCAGTATTTCTTGCGCGCCACATAGGGATCGTGCGGGTGCGTAAAGCTGACGGTCAGGCACCATGGGCGTGCGTCATGCCCGCGTGACAGGTCATAAAGCTTGCGCGTGGCATTGTAGCAAACCTCGTCATCATACTCCATCTGGTTGGTGATCTCAGCCACACCCGCGCCGGTGACCGAACCCATGTTGTGATACCACCAGTCGATCCGCTCTCCGGGTTTGCGGTAGTCAGGGGTCCAACCGAAATCAGCGGGGTAGATGTCGGTGGTCAGACGTTCCTCGAACCCGTGCATCTGATCGGGGCCGACGAAATGCATCTTGCCCGACA
>NZ_DASYOK010000051.1:0-4478 GCF_036007805.1 Yoonia sp. | reverse complement strand
CATTCAACGGTCGCATGCGCGATGAACTGCTGAACGAGCACCTGTTCGACAGCTTGCGCCATGCCCGCAATTTGGTGGCGGCATGGCGCGACGACTTCAACCACCACCGCCCACACTCAAGCCTCGCTGGCATGACACCGTGGGAATATGCTAACCGGTCAAAGAAAGACCAAAACCTGAACAGAGCTAACTCATAATCGGGGACTCACAGGGGAGCAGTCATTCGCAATACAGCACTGTTTTAAGCGCTAGCGCAACAAATTTGGTCGTGAATGCCACGGTATTGCCCTAGCTAACAAAAACCAATCAAGCTACTAATCAACCGGTATTCCCCGACTGTCTTTGGTAACGCTTTGTTGCCGAAACGCGCAATATGATTGGCCTCAGATGACACTTGCGGAGCTTGCAGCCTGCATCAACACAAGCTGGTTGCCTGAGATAGGTGATCCTACAGTGATGGGTTGGTTTACCGTTGTGGCCTATGTCTTAACAGGTGGAATGTCTTTACTCGTGATGACGAACCAAAGGGGTAGGATGCGCGTGTTCTGGTCCGTGCTCTGTGTTCTTTTGTTCGCTCTATCAATTAACAAGCAGCTTGATCTGCAATCAGCTTTGACTGCGGCTGGGCGTTGTCTGGCATTGGCCCAAGGTTGGTACGAAGATCGGGCGGCCGTACAGCTTATCTTTATTGTCTTTGTGGCGACAGCCGGTCTCGTGCTTTCAATGGTTTTTGCTGTCACAATGCGGCACAACCTTGCACAAAATTGGCTCGCCCTGATTGGCCTTGGATTCCTCTGCAGCTTCATTGCCGTCCGCGCAGCGGGTTTTCACCATTTTGATCGTTTCATAGGATATGAAATAGCTAACGTAAGAATGAACTGGGCCATGGAGCTTGGTGGGATCGCGATGATTGCGGGAAATGCTCTTCTGTTTCTGCGTCAACAATCAAAGGTTCGTTGAAGCTGGTTCAAATGCACAGATCAGTCTCGACCTCGGCGCCAGACAAAGACTTCACTATTGGCAGAGCGTTTGGCGCGGAAATTGCTCACCATAAAGATCAGTACATAAATCGCCGATGAAAATGGTGTCGTGAAAAGCCCCCAAACATTGCTCAGTGTCTTGTTGCGTTGACCGTCATTCTCGAGCAATTCTGGATATTGTTTGGCCAGCTCTAAATTTCCCTCGCGCCAGCGGTGTCGCACATGCACCAAATTGCCAAACCCCTCGGGCAATGGCCAGTCGTAGGTTGCTTCAGTTTTGAACCGCTCATGGGGCGCAAATTGCAGACGCACAAAACGATCATCAGCGTAGATTGCCGGAAACTCTCCCCAACGCGCACGGCCTTTGGCACTCAATGCATATAACCCGATACCTGGCACACCCTCTCGGAAGAACGGAAGCTTTGTCCAGACTTTCGCAAAGGCACGACTGATCATGCTTGTGGGGCGTGGGATGCAGACTGTTCCGCTTGCATAGCGCGGCTCGTCCGCCGATAGAATGTCTATAAGCTCTACGAGGACTTGTTTGCTCAAGATTACGTCCGCATCTAAGTATGCGCGCGTTTCATAGTGGGCAACTCTTTCAGCTTGGTTCAGGGCATTCATCTTGTTGCCTTGCGCGATATCCAGCACGATAAGATCAAATCCCCGCTCCTGCAAGGCAGCAGCCTTTTCTTTGGCGAGTGCGACCGTGCGATCGTGGCAACCGTTGGCCGCAACGATGATCTGAATGGCATGGCCGTCGGGTATCCCGGATTGAGCCATTATTGCATCGAGACACTCGGCAATACTGCTCTCCTCATTGTGGCTGGGGATGATGACCGTAAGCATTAGATGCGCTCATACCTTGCTGCTGTTTTTTGCATCGCGAAAAAGCTGACCTACCTTCGGACAGGATGCGACTACAATAGACCAAATTCAGTACGGCCAAGAAGTACTATTTCTGCGCGGCGTTGCGCAACAGAAACATTAGCGGCTGGGCATCTCCCTAAGCCGCATGCGCAGTTCTGGCTAAATGCACGTAGTTATCACTGCAAATAATGGCTAGAACCAACATTCGAAGGCAAAAACCATTCCAGTTCTTTGAAGCCTCTGCGGGAAGCTCAGGCGAAACTAACATTCCAAGCGATTTGTGGACTTTCACCTCGACGCGCGCCTAGACCTCAAACGCGCCATCAGCGCTGACCAAAACAGTAGCGGCATCACAGCAATGCACCGCGCGTAGCGCAGGCCAAGCCGCCTTGGGTTGGTTAAGAGCCGCCACACCCATTCGGCCGCAATAAGACGAATGATTTTTGGCGCGCGATGTTGTGTCCCTGCAATGAAATCCAATCCAGCGCCGATGGACACAAACCCGACGGTGTCAATTTTTGATACCGCATGCGCGGCGAATAGCTCTTGTTTGGGCGCGCCGAGGGCGAGGAAGCACAAACCGATGTCGGCATCAGCGAGTTGCGAAATGTAGCTGTCAGCAAGGCTGCCTGACGGATCAAAACCCATCGGGGGGGACATGCATAGAACAACCTCTAGACCGTGGTGGCGGGCCATCAGCGCGCGGGCCGCTGCTGTCAGCGTTTCCTCTGTGCTGCCCAAAAGCGCCACACGCACTTTCGTGGCGGCAGCCAGGTCGCAAAGAGGTGCAATCAGGTCTGCGCCTGGCATCAGGTCGACGGGCGCACCCGCAATACGCGACATCCAAACAATCGGGTTGCCATCTGCCGTGACATGGCTGTGTGCAAGATATGCTGTCCGAAACGCGGGGTCATCGCGCAATTTTACAACGTGATCGAGATTTAGCGTGGCGAGGGCAAAACCTTGCCCCCTTTCAAAACGGGTTTTCAGATCGGCGAGCAGGCTGACGATAGAGGGGACCGTGACTGCAACCTTTTTCGCGGCCTCGTCCGTCAGCGCGCTTGAATTTGGCAACCACTCTACTTGCATTTGATCTTCACCATCGCCGTTTAGCGCAACACCTACCCCAGATCAGCGCATCAGTCGCGGTAAATCACCGGTCAGGCCTGCTGCTTCGCGGATAAAACTGCGCCGCAATCCCGGTGCTGCATTGACCAGACCCATGCCGATATCGCGGGCGGCACGAAGCAGCGGGTTGTCGTTGGAAAAGAGCCTGTTGAACGTGTCGGTGGCCAGCGCCAGCGTTGCCGTGTCGAACCGCCGCCATGTCTGATACCGCGCCAGCGTTTGCGCGCCGCCGATGTCTTCGCCACGTGCGCGCGCGCTTTCCAGCACCTCGGCCAAAGCCGCCACATCACGCAGACCGGCGTTCAGGCCTTGGCCCGCAATCGGGTGCACACCATGTGCCGCGTCGCCGATCAATGCGGTGCGGTCTGCGATGAAACTATTCGCCAGCGTCAGCCCCAAAGGATAGCTGAAACGTGCACCGGTTAGGTTGATCTGCCCGAGAAAGCTGCCGAACGCGGGGCGGAGGGCGTTAAGAAAGTCTGCGTCGTCCATCGCCATCAGCGCCTGTGCGCGGGCGTCGCTTTCGCTCCAGACAATCGAACTGCGGTTTTTGGTCAGGGGCAATATGGCAAGCGGGCCTGCGGGCATAAAGAACTGATGCGCGATGCCGCCATGAGGTTTGTCATGTTTGACGGCACACACAACTGCCGTCTGCCCATAACCCCAGCCTGTGCGCTTGATGCCTGCACGTTCGGCGGTGCCGCTCTTGCGCCCGTCCGACCCGATAAGCACCTTGCCGCTGATCTGCGTGCCGGAGGCCAGTGTGACCTGCACGCCGCCTGCATCAACCGATTGCGCGACAACGGTTTCGCCGGACAGATGCGTAATCCGGTCGTCTTTTGCCATGGCATCAAGAAACGCGCGCCGCAGGTGGCGGTCTTCGACCATAAAGCCCATTGGGCCTTCTTCGATTTCCGCGTGGTCAAAATGCATCATCCAAGGGGATGGCCCTTCGCCGGCACGCCCGTCTGTGACTTTGATTTCCAGCATCGGCTGGGCGTTCTCGGCGATCCGGGGCCAAATGCCGATGCCGCCCAAAAGCCGTTTGGATGCCAACGCCAGCGCATAGCTGCGCCCGTCAAAACCCACCCGTTTCCGGGTGTCCAAGGGCAGGCTGTCGATAATGGTGACGGTAAATCCCGCCTGCGCTGTCGCCAGTGCCAGGGCCGGCCCATTGAGCCCGCCGCCCACAATGATGAGATCTGTTTTCATACCCCGCAATATGCGTGTCAGGACGGGATTGTCCATGCGCTGCTTGGCCGCTACCGTGACGACGAACAGGAGAATGACATGCAAGAATGGCGATGGATGACTGCGGCGGATCTGGGCCGTGCAATTGGCGCGGGCGAAATTGATCCAATAGCCTTGGCCGAGGTCTATCTGGACGCGATTGACGCGCATGAGCACCGGGACCGCATCTATGCCCGCGTGACGCATGATCGCGCCCGCGCCGAGGCAAAAGCGGCATCAGTGCGCGCGAAGGCAGGGATGCGGCGTGGT
>NZ_DASYOK010000050.1:0-27193 GCF_036007805.1 Yoonia sp. | reverse complement strand
CCGTTGCTCGGTTGCCTCCCGGCTGCGACGTCGCGCAAGCCGGTCAAGGCGGATCCGGACAAACCCCTGGGCCGTTCCAACTCGCGTAAGAGACGACCGTGAGTAGCGAAAGGACGTTCAGCCAAGGGGTCGCCCATGTCCCGGACGAAGTCGAACCAGCCGCCATGGCCGGAAGCGCGAGGATCGAAGCCGTTGCGGAAGACTTCGACGGCCGTGGGCCGGATGCCGTTCCGGTCCCGGAAGTCGATGTAGAAGGCTTCGAGCTCCGCCGCGCCTTCTTTCGGGCGGAGAAGATTCCGCAGGATGTCGATGACCTCGAGCTCATAAGTGATCTCGCAGCCCTTCGGCATCTGGAACTCACCGACCTGAAGCGCCTCCAGCTTGGTCGAGATCGAGCGATCCCCTGCGCCGGCCTGCAGAAGGGTCGCGACCTTGGTCAGAAAGCTGCGGTGGTTGCCGATATAGTCGATCACCTGCAGCACCTTGCCTTCGACGCGGCGCAAGCCACGGCCAAGCTGCTGCAGCCAGATGATCGCGCTTTCGGTGGGGCGCAGCATTAGGACGGTGCCGATCTCGGGCACGTCCACGCCTTCGTTGAACATGTCGACCGCGAAGAGGATGTCGATCTCGCTGCGACCAAGCGCTGCCAGGGAACTTGCTCGAGGTGCGGAGCTTTGGCCCGAATGGACGGCGACAGCCTTTAGCCCGGTGGCGCGGAAATACTCCGCCATGTAATCGGCGTGACGCATGGAACAGCAAAAGCCGATCGCGGGGCCGCTTGCGCGTTTGCGGTATTGGTCCAGCGCGTTCAGCGCCCGCGCCTCGGTGGCAAGTGCTGCGTCCAGCTCAGTCGGATCGAACTGGCCGGAGCGCCAGGGGATCTGCGCGTAATCCACATCGTCGGGCACGCCGAAGTAGTGAAACGGCGCAAGGTGACCCGAGTCGATCCCGCGAAAGAGGCCGCATTCATAGACAAGGTTTTCGCCACACAAGCCAAGCAGATCGGCGCCATCGGTCCGATCGGGCGTCGCGGTCAGGCCCAGCAGGAAGCCGGGTGTAAAATGCTCGATCAGCTTCTGATAGGTGCGGGCGGCGGCGTGGTGGAATTCATCGACCACGATGTAATCGAAATGATCCCGGTCGAACTGGCGCAGATGCCCAACGCGGCCCAAAGTTTGGACCGAGGCGAACAAAATTTCCGAGTCGGCTTCTTTGTCGGTGCCCGTGTAACGGCCCAGCTTGGCTTCAGGCCGAACCCTGCGAAACGCTGCCATGGCTTGGGTCAGGATTTCGTCGCGATGGGCGACGAAGAGGATCCGACCCGCCCTGGCACGGATCGTGTCAAAGGCGGCCAGCCAGGTCTTGCCGAGGCCGGTGGCCAGCACGACAAGCCCGGCGCGGTGGCCGTTGGATCGGCTCTGCGCGAGCGCTGCCAAAGCCTCCTGCTGGATCATGTGCGGCTCAGGTGGCGGGCCTTCATCGGCCACGACGCGGGCGGTGAACTCGGGCATCGGCCTGGCCCTGCGGCGTTTCGCATAGGCATCGATCCAGGCGGCCGTCAGGGGCTTCACCTCGGGGCGTGCCAGAAGGTCATCGAACGCGGCTGCCACGCTGTCCGCTGCATCCTCGGAATGCAGGTTCCATTCCACGCCATCGGTCAGCGCCGATTGTGACAGGTTCGAGCTACCGACAATCGCCGCCCCGCGCGCATCGGCGGCCCGGAACAGCGAGGCCTTGGGATGAAAGCTCAAGCCGCCGGTCTCGAACACGAACAGCTCCGCGCCTTCCAGGTCCAGAAGGCGCGCCAACGCAGTTGGATCGGTCGTATCCAGATAGTCGCCCACCACGATCCTGAGCCGTCCGCCGCGCGCCAGCAGCTCTCGAAACCAGGGCTCAAGCAGGGCCACGCCGCTGTCCATGGCGAAGGCAATTGCCAGGTCGACAGACCGCGCCGTGTCCAGCCGTTCGGCGAGCAAGGGCAGGAGCGGATCGCGGCCGCCGGTTGTCAGACGTGTGCCGTTCGCCTCCCGCAGGTGGAAATGGCCGTGATCGGATGCGGCAACGAAACCAGCCGTGCCGCGACCGAGTGCGGCGCCCACTTCGGCCAACATCGCCATCTGTTCCGGTCCGGTCAGGTCATCCCACGCGGGCACATGCCGAGGGGCGGTGATCAATCCGGCCTCACGGTGCATGCAGATCGGGCAGGTGAGGCGTGGGTCAGTCACACTCGTCCAAGTTTGATCTTTTCTTCTGAGACCATTGGTAAGGATCGCCGTTGGGATGTCCAGGCGTCAGGACAATGCGGTGCCTGCTGGAGCTGCTATTTCCGGCCCTAATCCCCTTCGGAAAAGTGGGACACAAATCCGAAAAAATCCAATAAACATGGTGAAAGAAAAAAGTCCCACCGCCCTGTAACATATTATAATAAAACCAACAGGTTACACCGCCCCTGGGCACCATTTCTTGCCTTTACCGAATTCGCTGCGCTTCTCGGATCGCTTGCGCGGAAAGCCGCAGACGGGCTTGTCGTGCCACGGCAATCGCTACGCCCCACACAGGGTTCCAGATGTGGCCGTCTTCACCCCATCACGTTTGCGCTTTTACGCCAAAATATGCGGGAAATATCTGCGAACAGCGCCTTTTGGGTCTAGCGCATCGCATCTAGACGACCTTTACGGTCAAATCATCCAACCCCTCGATGCGCACCACCATTGTGTCGCCTTTTTCGACCGGACCGACACCGGATGGCGTGCCTGACATGATCACGTCACCTGCCGCGAGGGCAAAGTAGTCGGACAGATAGGAAATCATTTCCGGGACTTTCCAGATCATCTGGTTCAGATCACCAGTCTGGCGGACCTCACCATTGACGGCCAATGCGATTGTGCCGTGGTCCAGATGACCGACATCCGCAACTGGCTGTAATGGACCTACAGGCGCAGAGCGTTCAAAGGCTTTGCCAATTTCCCAAGGGCGCCCCATCTTTTTGGCAATGCCCTGCAGATCGCGCCGCGTCATATCAAGCGCGGGAGCATAGCCCCACACATGCCCCAGCGCGTCTTCAACGGCGATATTGGTACCGCCTGATTTGAGCGCGACCAACAACTCGACCTCGTGATGTACGTCATTCGTTTGGCTTGGATAAGGGAACGTGCCGCTCGCATCCAGATTGTCAGGATTCTTCTGAAAAAAGAAAGGCGGATCCCGATCAGGATCATGGCCCATCTCAACAGCATGGGCTGCATAGTTGCGACCGATGCAATAGATGCGCCGGACAGGAAAGGCCCCTCCCCCTGCGACAGGAATGGTGACAACGGGTGGGCATGGGATAACAAAGTCAGTCACTGATTGCTCCAGTATGATCGCAGGTACGCCCAGTGATAGACCTGCGCATATTGGAACTCAATCCCGCCCCCTTTTCCATGCTGTTGCAAGCAAACACAGAATTGCCGACATTGCGCTGCGTCTGACAACCGTTGCAAAATGCGCTGGTCAGCCCAGACAACTGCCAAACACGTGGCTTGTGGGACTAGTTGAATGACAAGCGCGACAGGGCTTTATCCTTGGTCAAAGACCTGCGAGATTGCGCAGGTATAGGCGCAAAGGGGAGGCTTCACGATGAAATGGGCACGTGGAAAAACTGGCGACGGCACGGAACTGACAGGCGTCATCGTGGATGACATGTTGCACCCGCGGGCGGCGCTCGGATCAGATCAGGTCGCAGGCGACCCGATCCTGCTGGCCGATGTCAGTTTGCTGGCGCCGGTAGCACCCGGCAAATTCATCGGGCTTTGGAACAACTTCAAAGCGGCCGCCGAGAAGGGCGGGATGGAACACCCCGCGCATCCTTTGTATTTCTTCAAGGCAGATACGTCACTGACCGGTCCGGACAGCAGAGTCGTTTTGCCGACTTCCGCAGGCCGCGTCCTGTTCGAGGGGGAACTCGGGATCGTGATCGGCAAGACGTGCAAAGACATCCCCATCGAAGACGCCGAAGACGCGATTTTGGGCTATACCTGCATCAATGACTTTACCTCGCTCGACATTCTGAACGCCGATCCGTCATTTCCGCAGTGGACCCGCGCCAAGAGCTTTGACGGGTTCGGCGTGGTTGGCCCCGTGATCGAGACCGAGGTCGACTGGCGCGACTTGACAATCAAAGTGCTTGTCGATGGCCGCGAGCGGCAGTCCTATCCGGCCGCCGATATGATCCTGCCGCCTGCGCAGATTGTCAGTGCCTTGTCACAGGATATGACGCTCAACCCCGGTGATGTGATTGCCTGCGGCACCTCGATCGGTGCGCGCCCCGTCAAACCCGGCATGGTCGTCGAAGTCGTGATCGAAGGGATCGGCACCGTCGGTGTGACCACCAGCGCGCCACCGGAATAAAGGCATCTTCGCCCCGCCGAGGATGCCAGCGCGTGACAGTAGGGTCAGGGCAACGCGCATGTGGTCGCGGCCTTTGCCGTGGCTGCCTGCGGTGTTCTGCATGGTCGCGGCGCATGTTGGGCCAAAAGATAGCAGATGGGGGCAAAATGGCGATGGCGATAGCGATCAGGTATTCGGTGTCTTTTCCTACATTTTTAGGAGTGGTGATACAGGCTGGGTGGCCGTGTTTATTTGCAAAAGCAGCACCTTGAATGTAGCTTTTGGGAGCGACACAGGATGCACCATGAAATTGACCCGTTATCCCACCTATGCGCTGTGCGCGATACAGCTTGCGGCTTTGAAAGCGCCTGGCCTTATGGGCGTTGATGACGTTGGTAAAATTCACGGGTTCGCAGCTCCGCATATCACGAAAATTCTGTATGCGTTGGGCAAAATCAGTTCTCTGATAACCCGTTGTGGACGCGGCGGCTTTGCTCTGTCCCGTCCGCCAGAAGAAATTATTGGCGGCGATATGATGCGGATTACCGCAGGCCTGCAGGAATTCCCCAGAACCGTGGCGGCAGCCCGATGACCGAAACACAGGAATGGGTCGAACGGTTCCCCGGGCTCTCGCGGCTGGAACCCCATATCAAGCAACTTTTGCTGTCGCGTAGTGCCATCATCGAAGTGCCCGGTGGGGTCACGCTCTTTGGGCCCGGAAACTCGCCCGAGAATATGCTGTTCTTGTTGGACGGGACCGTCAGGGTCCAGCAGGTATCGGATACGGGGCATGAAATTGTGCTCTATCGCATCCATGCCGGCGAAAGTTGCGTTCTGACAACCGCCTGCCTGCTGGCTTATGAGAACTATGCGGCCGAAGGGATATCGGAAACTGCCGTGCAAGCCGCTGCGGTTCCGCGCGAAGTCTTCGATGATCTTGTGGCCCAGTCCAAATCGTTTCGGGATTTTGTTTTCGCGGCATTTTCCAAACGCATTACAGACCTGTTTTTGATGATCGACGAAGTTGCCTTTCAGCGGATCGACGTCCGGCTTGCAGACAAATTGCTCAAACTCTGTGACGGGCAGGATGTCGTCGCAACAACCCACCAGAAGCTTTCGGTCGAATTGGGGACGGCGCGCGAAGTCATCTCGCGCCAGCTTCAAGAATTCCAGCGCCGCGGCTGGATCGAGCAGGCGCGCGGCAGCGTGACGATCCTTGATCGCGCGCACCTCGAAAGACTGGCCGACCATCATGCGTAAATGATTTTCGGACTTTGTGACAATATCACCGAAGTTTCCGCCGCTAGGCTCTATGAGGAATGTATCTTTCATAGGAGACAGCAAAATGACTACGAATATTGGCACAATCGACCGTATTTTCCGCCTCGTGCTTGGCATCGTCCTGCTTTTCGCACCGTTCGTCAGTGGCATGGCGATGTTTCAGTCCAGCACTGCAACCATCATTTCCGTCATTGTGGGTCTTGTAATGCTGGGCACCTCGACACTGAAGTTCTGCCCGCTTTACCGCATCTTTGGCATCCAGACCTGCAAGATCTGATTGCGCCACGTGGGCGGCGGCAAGACCCGCGATGAATTCATCAAGTTCCGCACCGCACGTGATGCGCAGCTGGCCATGCCAAAGCTGATCATCCCGTCGCTGCAAGTGAACATGCGCGCCGGAGAAATCCCCGCTGATAAAGACGGCAATCCGATGCTGAAAGTACCGATCAACGCCCTTTGATCAGAAAGAGTTGTTATGGATATCAAGCCACTGACCGCCGGTCTCTGTGTTAGCCCACAGATTTTGCCCGACGATATGCAAGCCATCAAAGACGCGGGTTTTCGCGCCATTATCTGCAACCGCCCCGACGGCGAAGGCGCCGATCAGCCGACGTTCGAAGAGATTGCGGCTGCGGCCAAGAAAGCGGGCCTCGAGGCGACCTATCTGCCGATCGTCGCCGGCAAGGTGACGGACGAAGACGCAAGCGCATTCGGCAAGGCGCTGACCGAATTGCCCGGCCCGGTGCTGGCCTATTGTCGCACCGGCACGCGCTCGGCGACCCTGTGGTCGCTTGCGCAGGCAGGCCAGCGCAGCCTTGCTGATATCCTCGCGGCGACCAAGGCCGCAGGCTATGACATGGCGGGCGTCGTGCGCCGGATCGTCAACGGGGGCAAGACGCCCACCGACACTGGCGACGCCAGTTACGAAGTCGTCATCGTCGGTGCGGGCGCCGGTGGTATTGCGGCGGCGGCCAGCCTGAAAGCGCGCAAACCCGGCCTTGAAATCGCGATCATTGATCCGGCCGATATCCATTATTACCAGCCTGGCTGGACCATGGTGGGCGGTGGCGTGTTCGACGCTGAAGAGACCGCGCGCACAATGGCGTCGTTGATCCCCAAGGGCGTACACTGGATCAAATCGGCCGTTGCCGCGTTTGAGCCGCAGAACAATGCCGTGATCCTCGACGGGTGTCGTGTTGTGAAATACACCCGCCTGATCGTCTGCCCCGGTATCAAACTGGATTGGAACAAGATCGAAGGTCTGGTTCAGACGCTAGGCCAGAATGGGGTGACGTCAAATTACCGCTATGATCTTGCGCCTTATACGTGGGAACTGGTGAACGGCATGAAAGAGGGCCATGCGATTTTCACCCAGCCCCCCATGCCCATCAAATGCGCCGGTGCGCCGCAAAAGGCGATGTATCTGTCAGGGGATGCGTGGCTTCGGCGCGGCGTGCTGAAGAACATTGATATCCAGTTCAACAACGCAGGCGGTGTGCTTTTCGGTGTCAAGGAATACGTCCCTGCCCTGATGGACTACGTCAAGAAATACAACGCGCATCTGAATTTCTTCCATAACCTTGTTGCGGTCGACGGTCCTGCCAAAAAGGCATGGTTCGATGTGGCCAAGCCCGACACGCCGGTGGAACGGGTCGAGATGGAGTTTGACATGATGCATGTCTGCCCGCCACAGACCGCACCCGATTTCATCCGCGTCTCGCCGCTTGCCGACGCGGCGGGCTGGGTTGATGTCGATCAATCCACTTTGCGCCACAAGACCTATGATAATATCTGGGCCTTGGGTGATGTCATGAACGCACCCAACGCCAAGACAATGGCCGCGGCACGTATTCAAGCCCCTGTTGTGGTCGAAAATATGGTGGCTGACATGGCGGGGAGATCTCCGGTGGCGCAATATAACGGCTACGGGTCCTGCCCGCTGACGGTCGAGCGCGGCAAGATCGTTCTGGCCGAGTTCGGTTATGGCGGGACACTGTTGCCCAGCTTCCCCAAAGCGGTCATTGACGGCACAAAGCCATCCCGTGCGGCATGGTTCCTGAAAGAAAAACTGCTGCCGCCGATCTATTGGAAAGGCATGCTCAAGGGCCGCGAATGGATGGCAAAGCCTGAAAAAGTGACCGTGAAATAGACAACAAAGACCCTCGCACCATCCGATGCGGGGACACTCGAACTGCCAGAGAAGACCATGAAAACCGATATGACGCGCTACCTGCCCATCCTGACATGGGGTCGGACGTATAACCGCACTGCCCTGTCCAACGATCTAGTTGCCGCGTTGATCGTGACAATCATGCTGATCCCGCAATCGCTGGCTTATGCGTTGCTTGCGGGGCTGCCGGCCGAGGCCGGCCTTTATGCGTCGATCGTGCCGATCATGCTTTATGCGGTCTTTGGCACCAGCCGTGCGCTGGCGGTCGGACCTGTGGCCGTTGTGTCCCTGATGACGGCTGCAGCACTCAGCAATATCGTTGAACAAGGCACGATGGGCTATGCTGTTGCGGCCTTGTCGCTTGCCGCACTTTCAGGTGCGATCCTTTTGGCGATGGGTCTGTTCCGCCTTGGTTTCATCGCGAATTTCCTGTCCCACCCGGTGATTGCGGGCTTTATCACCGCATCAGGCATCATCATCGCGGCCAGCCAGCTCAAGCATATCCTCGGGATCAATGCCGAAGGTCATAACCTTCTGGAACTGGTCGTCTCGCTTGTCACGCATCTGGGCGAGACCAACTGGATCACTGCGATCATCGGCATCCTTGCTACAGGATTCTTGTTCTGGGTGCGCAAGGGTCTGAAACCCTTGCTCAAGCGGTTTGGCCTGTCAGACAGTCTGACCGGTGTTTTTGTGAAAACCGGCCCTGTGGTTGTTGTTGTCGCAACAACGGCCGCCGTTTGGGGCCTTGGGCTCGCGGACAAAGGTGTCAGCATCGTGGGTGAGGTTCCGCAGAGCCTGCCACCGCTGACGTTGCCGTCATTCTCGCCGGACCTGCTGTGGCAGCTTTTGCTGCCGGCCTTTCTGATCTCGATCATCGGCTTTGTGGAATCGATTTCCGTCGCACAGACCCTTGCCGCAAAGAAACGCCAGCGTATTGATCCAGATCAGGAATTGATCGGTCTTGGTGCGGCCAATATCGGTGCGTCGCTGACAGGTGGTTTTCCGGTCACGGGCGGATTTTCACGCTCTGTCGTGAACTTTGATGCAGGTGCCGAAACCCCCGCTGCCGGTGCCTTTACCGCGATTGGTCTGGCCATCGCCGCGCTTGCCCTGACGCCACTGATCTATTTCCTGCCCAAGGCGACCTTGGCTGCGACAATCATTGTGGCCGTGCTCAGTCTGGTGGATTTCTCGATCCTCAAACGCAGCTGGAACTACTCCAAGGCGGATTTTGCCGCCGTTCTTGCAACCATCCTGCTGACCCTTGTTCTGGGTGTCGAGGCAGGTGTCTCCGCGGGCGTCGGGCTGTCGATCCTGCTGCATCTTTATAAATCCTCCAAACCGCATATCGCGGAGGTCGGTCAGGTGCCCGGCACCGAGCACTTCCGCAATATCCTGCGCCATGACGTGATCACCGACCCGTCCATCGTCACCCTGCGCGTGGATGAGAGCCTCTATTTCGCCAACGCCCGCTACCTTGAGGACAAGATCCAGAGCCGCGTTGCGAAAGACAAAGATATTCGTCATGTGATCCTGCAATGTGCAGCAATCAACGAAATTGATCTCAGCGCGCTTGAATCACTGGAAGCCATCAACGAAAGGCTGAGGGAGATGGATGTGAAGTTGCATCTGTCCGAGGTCAAAGGCCCCGTGATGGACCGTTTGAAGCGGGAACACTTCCTGTCGGAAATGACCGGTCAGGTGTTCTTGTCCCAGTTTGAAGCCACCAAGGCCCTGCGTCCGGCATTGACCACCTGATCAACCTGATCCATCCGGCACGGACCGCGCGGCGGGTCAAACCCGTTACCTGAGGCGCGTCCGTGCAAGTCAGACAAGGGTGTTCAAGGCATAACCGTCAAGCTAGGCTCCCCCTATTGAGGCGTGTCAGGAACTGAAAGAGCGGCAATATCATGGGCTTGTTCGAGCGATATCTTTCCATCTGGATCGGGTTGGCGATGGTTGCGGGCATTGCGCTTGGCAGTGTCGCACCCGGCCTCGTCAATCTTGTTGCGGCGGCCGAGTTTGCCAGCGTCAACCTTGTCGTTGCCGTTCTGATCTGGGCCATGGTCTATCCGATGATGGTGGGTGTTGATCCGGCCAGTCTGAAAGATGTGCTCAAGCAGCCCAAGGGCCTTGCCATCACGCTGGTGGTCAACTGGCTGATCAAACCGTTTTCAATGGCCGCCTTGGGCGTGCTCTTTTTCGAGGTTGTCTTTGCCGATCTCATCGCACCGGAAGATGCGCAGCAATATCTGGCGGGTTTGATCCTGCTGGGTGCCGCGCCCTGCACGGCGATGGTTTTTGTCTGGTCGCAACTGACCAAGGGCGACGAGAGCTACACGCTCTTGCAGGTCTCGGTCAACGATGTGGTGATGGTCTTTGCCTTCGCGCCAATCGTGGCTTTCCTGCTGGGTGTCACGGACATCATCGTGCCGTGGGAAACGCTTGTATTGTCGGTTGTCCTGTTTGTCGCGCTGCCGCTGGCCGCGGGCCTTCTCACACGGGCGCGGCTCGGTTCTGCGGCACGGATCGCGGCGTTTCAGGCACGCATCAAACCGTGGTCTGTAATCGGGTTGGTCGTGACCGTTGTGATCCTTTTCGGTCTGCAGGGGCAGGTCATCCTTGACCGCCCGCAGGTGATTGCCCTGATCGCGGTCCCGATCCTGCTGCAATCCTATGGCATTTTCGCGCTGGCCTATGCGGCGGCCTTTGCCTTGCGGGTGCCACACCGCGTTGCGGCGCCATGCGCATTAATTGGCACGTCGAACTTTTTTGAACTGGCCGTAGCAGTAGCGATCAGCCTGTTCGGGCTCAACTCCGGTGCGGCTTTGGCGACCGTGGTTGGGGTTCTGGTCGAAGTGCCTGTGATGCTGTCGCTGGTGGCCTTTGCGAACAGGACGCGCGGCAGGTTCAGCGACAGATCGGCATAGCGAAGGACACGATAGGCGGATTTATCATGCGTCCGGGTCGAATTGCTCGATCACGTCCACCTGAATGTTGGTTTGCACAGGGCCTGTCCATTGGCTCGTGCGCCAGATGCGGCCGGTATCTGCATCAAGATAGTGGACGTTGTTGAAATCCTCTCCAGCCTGCGTGGTGCAGATCTCGACAACTTCCACCACCTGCCGCGTGGCCTCTGCCACCTCGATGGCAAGACTACGCCCCACCTGATTGCGGCAGGTCGCTGTAATCTGTGCAAATTCCGTACCACGCTGCGCGATGTAGTAGGTGCGTGTCACCTCAGCAGGCCATGCCCCCGCGCGCGTCTCTCGCACAAGCGGATCATCACTCTGTGTCGTCACCGCCTGCAGGTTGGTACCAAACCCAAGGGTGGCAAATACCAACCCGCCCTCAAGCGTGATGCCACGGTTATCGTTCGCGTTATAGATAATCCGCCCGTCCCGCATCTGGATCGCAACCCCGACCGACCCCAACCCGATTGTCGGACTTAACACCAGCACAGCCGCAAGATCGGCCGCTTCGATGGCGGCACGATTGACGCGCGGCACCCGCATTTCAACCTCGGGGTTGGGGTTTAGGATTGCATCACGCATCTGCCCCAAGGTTCCAAGACAGCCCGAGAGCGAGACAATCAGACCTGCGAAAACAACACCTTTGATCAATTCCAGAACTCCCCAAAGCCGTCTTCGATGCGTCTTTTGTCCGACGCGCGCAGTTCATCATAAAGCAGTCCGGTGCCGGACACGCGCGACCCGAAATCCCCCGATTGACCACCCACAAACAGATTGGTCGCCCCGACACCGCCCTCAACCGACGTCCAGGACAGCGGAATGGAGACCTCGGCACCGAATTTCAGCGGTGCTGTTTTCTCTTCGCTCCATGTCGTCGATGCGGCGATCCGCCAGCCGTTGCGGTAATTGCGGCCAATGGTCAGGCCGACCGCAAAATCATCGGCCAGATGCTGGCCCGCGTCGAGGATGACGAAATTGCCGTTTGTGCCGACATTGGCATAAAGGCTGCCAATCAGCGTCGAGGCATCCGCATCTTCAAACCCGAACCAGCCTTGGTAGGCGCGTTTTTGCACGTAGGTTGCTTCAAGCCCCAAGGCAAAGTTCTGTTCGGGATCACGCCAGATCACCTCGCCGCTCACACCGCCATAGGCGCGTTCAAACAACCCCGCAGACACCCTGCTGTAAAGCTCCGGGGTGATCCGGAAACGGTGCCGGACAGACAGCGATTGCAGGTATACGATGTCAGGTGCGTAGGACGTAAAGTCGGACCGCGGTTGCGGCTCGGCGGGCGGATCTTGCTGCGTCCATTGGTTCAGGAAGCGGTAGCCGACAGAAGCCGCAGCGAATGTCTGTGGTGAAAACGTATAGCGGGCATTTGCGTTGAGCGTACCGGTCAGTTCCAGCGTATCCGACGTAATAAAATCGGCGCGGAACGATGGCGCAATGCCATAGGTGAAGCGCGGCTCAAAACGATCCGCGATCAGTCCCTCGGGCCGATTGCGCGGGCTTGCCTCAAACGACGTCGCGTCCCATGCCAATTCTGCGGCATTGGGCGCACCAACCGCCCGATCAAGCCCTGCCCGATCCAGCACCGCGACATTGCTGTCAAAGGCGCCTGTGTTCTGTGTCACACGGAATGTCGTGATGTTGGCAGGTGCGATTGCCGAAAGGATACGCGCAATCCGGCCTGCTGTACGCGCAAAGACAACATCCTTGGCGGATGACGCCGTCACATCAATCGTGTCGCCCTCCATCGCAAAGCGGCTGATGCGGATGTCTTCTTTCTCGGCGCGCTCGTTCAAGAGCGCCAAGACCTGCGCGGCGGTCGGTTGTAGCTGGCTGGCGCGCGCGGGCGTGTTCGGGACGTAAGGATGCGGACCCCGCCCTATATTCTCCTGCGCCAGAGACTGCGCGGGGTTTGCCGCGAACTGCAACCGCAGGCCCGCGTTGCCCTGATTGTTCACCAGACCAGTGACGGTCAAACCATCCAGAAGCTCATAAGACAGGCTGGCTGCAAAGGTTTCATCGGCCTCTGCACCCTCAATACCGCTATATTCCGCCGCAGCCACAAGGCCGGCCACGCCGGTATCCCAGACGATGTTTGCGAAAGGCGCGGCATCGCCCTCAAACAGGTGATCCGTGCGGATGACCCCGTCATCGGTGCCGCGATCTTCCGGTACAGCAAGTGCGTAACGCCCCCACCCCAAGCCTACGGAAGCCGAAAACGCGCCAAAGGTCTTGCTGGCCAGCACGTACTCACCTGACCCCCGATCATCGCTGCCGAAACCCACGATCCCGACGGTCAGACCGGGGGTGTACGTGCCCTCTTTCAACAACCGCAGACCAAAGCTCAGCTCATTACCGCTCGAACTGCCTGCATCGTCATCATAGGTCGGAAAGCTGATCCCGATTTCGAGCCAGTCGCTTGGCTGTAGCCCGAATGACAACGCACGGTAGTCGTCACGGAAATCAAAATGAATAACGAAACTATCGGCAACGCCACTGGCGGCGCGGGGGGTATCAATGGCTTGCGACAGCCCGCCGATGCCTTCTGCCGCAGCGCCTGCGGCAAGCAGGGATGACAGAACCAACGAAAGGGCGATCCCGTGGGGTTTATGGCTCATGTGGTTCTTTCAACCCTTCGGTAACTGATCCGCAACATTCAGGGCAACCTAGCCAAGGACCGAGGGCAATGTCGAGCCATTTGCCCGGTTTGTGCAGAGGTCCTGAAAAATATTGTTCTGCATTTACGTGAAATTAAGCCAGCCACCGTCATACGCATTCTGGGCAACAACAGCGACTTTGGCACTTTGAAAAGGAGTAGTCCCAGAATGACTGACGACACGGCAAGTTTTGAACTTCCCAAGATCATGAAGGTTGAGGATTGTGAAACCTTGCATGGGTTTCTGGCCAGCGCCCAAAGCAAGCACATCGCGTTTGATTGTTCATCCGTCGAAAGACTAAGTGGTTTATCGGCGCAAATGCTGGTAATGGCGGCAACCGTGTGGCGCAGCCAGTCGCTTGAAGTCACATTTGCCAGTCCGTCGGATGGCTTTGCACAAAGCCTCGCCATCCTTGGCCTGAGTGATCTGCTTCTGCCGCATCAGGTGGCAGCATGAGCGCACATATCCTTGCCATTGACGATTCGCGCACGATCCGTGCCTTGCTGACCGCAACGCTGGAAAAAGCGGGCTTTGCCGTGACCACCGCGGTGGACGGAGTGGACGGTGTCGAAAAATTCCAGAGCGCCAACGCCGATCTGGTGATTACGGATGTGAATATGCCGAACAAGGACGGCTTTGGCGTGATCGAGGATATCCGCCAAGGGGCCGTGAATCGCGCCGTTCCGGTCCTTGTTCTCACCACCGAAAGCGGCGCTGCTCTCAAAGAGCGCGCGCGCAAGGCAGGGGCGACAGGCTGGATTGTAAAGCCTTTTGACGACGATGCCCTGGTATCCGTCATCAAGCGGCTGACGGGGACCTGAACCATGACAGACAGTGCAATTCTTGACGCCTTTTTTGAGGAATGTGAGGACCTTCTGGTCGCCCTCTCGGACGGCCTGGAAGACATGCGGGACGGCAAGGCGGACAATGAAACCGTGAATGCGGTGTTTCGTTCCGTCCACTCGATCAAAGGTGCGGCTGGTGCCTTCTCGCTCGAAGATCTGGTGGGCTTTGCTCATATTTTTGAGACGGTTCTGGATGAGGTGCGCGCCGGCAAGCTGAGCACAGATGATACACTCTTGCGGGTGCTGCAACGCGCGGGTGATATTCTCGCTGATCTGGTCGATGCCGCCCGTGACGGGCTTCCGGCCGATGCCGAGCAGGTGGATCCGGTTGTCACAGAGCTGCAATCTTTTTTGGGCGCTGACAGCCTTGTCGAAGAGGAGTTCGTGTTCGAAGCCCTCACTTTGGCCTTGGACAGTGCCCCGACCACAGCCACCTATCAGGTGCAATTCCGGCCCAGTCGCGAATTTTATGCAACAGGCAACGATCCAGCTCTGATGATTGCAGCCTTGCAGGACTTGGGACCCTGTTCGGTGCGCGCCCTGATCGGGGATCTTCCTGAGGATTTTGCCGATTTCCAATGGGATGAAGGTTATCTGACCTGGCTGGTTGATGTGGCGGATCAGCAGAATGATCTGGCCGCCAGAGAGGTCTTCCAATTCGTTGACGACCTCTGCGATCTGCATATCACAGAGCAATTTGATGACGAGACAGACCCATTGGCCGAAGAAATTGCGCCCGTGATCGTCCCCGCTCCGGAAACCGAACGGCAAACACAGCAAACCGCACAAGAGCCCGCAGCAGAGATCTGCGATGTGGAGGACACGCTGGTGAAGGCTGACAAACCAGCCAAGCGGCCTGCGAGCACCTTGCGCGTTGATCCCGAACGAGTTGACCGGTTGATCAATGCGGTTGGTGAGTTGATTATCAATCAATCCGTGATTTCACAGCGGATCGATGAAGCAGGTCTGCCCAATAGTGCGGAACTGCACGGCGATCTTGACGACTACAAACTCCTCGCCCGCGAAATCCAGGAGGGCGTAATGGCGATCCGCGCCCAGCCTGTAAAACCGCTGTTTCAACGGATGTTGCGCATCGCACGCGAAGCGGCCGATGCGACAGGCAAAGACGTCAACCTCGTGACGGAAGGCGACGGGACCGAGGTGGATAAGATCGTTGTCGAACGACTGGCTGATCCGCTCACCCATATGATCCGCAACGCCATTGATCACGGCATTGAAAAACCGCAAGATCGGATCAGTGCTGGAAAACTCGCGACCGGCACGTTGCGCCTGACGGCCAGCCAGAGATCCGGCAGTATCGTGATCGAGATTATTGATGACGGGGCAGGCCTTAATCGCAAGCGCATCAAAGAGATTGCGATCAGCAAGGGGCTTATTTCTGCAGATATGCAGCTCACCGAACAAGAGATTGACCATCTGTTGTTCGCGCCAGGGTTCTCGACTGCGGCCGAGGTGACCAATCTATCGGGTCGCGGTGTGGGCATGGACGTGGTGAAAACGGCGATCACCGCCTTGGGTGGCCGGATTGCAATCAGCAGCATCACCGGCCAAGGAACCACATTTTCGATCACCTTGCCGCTCACGCTCGCGGTTATGGACGGGATGATCATTAACGTGGGTGGTCAGACAATGGTGGTGCCAATTTCCAGCATCCTCGAAACCATCCGCCCAACCAAAACAGATCTTTCGCGAATTGGCCTGCATAGCCAGTTGCTCCGCATCCGGGGCGATTATGTTCCGATTATTGATCTGGCAGATCGGCTTGGGGTGCGATCATCGTCAGAAACCATGACCGATCGGGTACTGCTGCTCATACAAACGGAATCAGTGACACAATGCGCCTTGGCCGTCGATGATATTTTCGACCAGCGCCAGGTTGTCGTGAAAAGCATGCAAGGCAGCTACGGAGAAATCGCTGGCATTTCGGGGGCCACGATATTGGGCGATGGCAAGATCGCCCTGATCATCGACCCCGACGCCATTGCCGCAGCGCCTACCACCGAATTGAAGATGCAAATCCAAGCCCAAAGAGAGGTCGCACATGCAGCAACATGAAGATCCCAAAGCCGCAAAACAGATAGAATTTGTGACGCTGGTTGCAGGCGGGCAAAGCTTTTGTATCGAAATCACACAAATTCGCGAAATCCGGCGTTGGACGCCGGTTACCCTATTGCCGCATTCACCACCCTATGTTCTCGGTGTGATCAACTTGCGTGGTGCCGTCATTCCGATCCTTGACCTTGCGGCCAAGCTTGGCTTTCGAGCAATCGAGCCGACCGAGCGTCACGTTATTATCATCATCTCGGTCGAAGAACGCATCGTCGGCCTGCTGGTCGAGTCTGTCTCAGAAATTTTGGGGGTCAGCTCAGACATGGTGCGCGAAACGCCTCGCACAGAAGAAGATGAATCCACCCGCGCGATTAACGGGATCATCCCGACGGGAGACGATATGATCAAAATTCTCAGCCTTGAGGCACTCTTGCCCGCAAAACTCGCGACGGCCGCATAATGGCGTATAATCAGCCCTCGCTTGCAGAAACATCCAACGAATTCACGTTCTCGGATCATGATTTTCAGATGATCTCAGAACTCGCGAACGCACGCTACGGCCTGTTCTTGCAGCCATCCAAAAAGGCGCTTGTTCACTCGCGCCTTGCAAAACGCTTGCGTATCCTCAAACTCGCCAGTTTCGAGGACTATTGCAACCTCCTCAACAAAACTGAGGGCGATGCGGAGCGCATGCATCTGCTATCGGCACTGACCACAAACGTGACCCACTTTTTTCGCGAAATGCATCATTTTGATTTTCTCAAAGACGTTTTGATGCCGCAATTGATTGAGAAGTCCCAGGCGGGCCATCCTGTGCGGCTTTGGTCTTCGGCCTGTTCCACTGGACAAGAGGCATATTCGATTGCAGCGGCACTTGTCGCCGCCGCCCCTAAACTGTCGCAATATGATATCAAGATTCTTGCCACAGATATCGACCCACAAGTGGTGCAGACCGCAAAGCGCGCAATCTATCCAGACGAGCAGATAGCGACAATCCCGCCCTTTTGGCGCGACCTGCTAACTGGCTCCAGGCGACCGCAATCCGGCGAATTCAGAATTGACCCGGCGTTGCAAAAGCTCATCTCCTTTGGCGAACTCAATTTGATTGCTGACTGGCCGATGAAGGGCAGATTTGATGTCATATTTTGCCGAAACGCAGCAATATACTTTGATAAAGGCACGCAAGCACGCCTTTGGGGGCGTTTCGCCGATGTGATGCTTGATGGGGGGCATCTGATGATTGGTCACTCAGAACGGCTGAGCGGCCCAGCGCAGTCAGCTTTCAAAAGCGTCGGCATTACGACGTACCAAAAACTGACAGGGCCGTTCGCCCCTGTAAACGTATCGGATAAAGGAGACAGAAATTGAGCCTGAAAGACTCCTTGCGGGTGATGATCGTTGACGACATGGGCGTCAGCCGCGGCCTTTTGGTACAAGCAATCGAAGAGATGGGTATCTGGAAAAATCAGGCCGAGAACGATGGGCGCGCAGCACTTCAAAAGCTGATCGCTGATCCGGTGCACCTTGTCCTATCGGATTACAATATGCCCGGTATGGACGGGCTACAGCTTTTGCAGGCGCTGCGCCAAAACAGATCAACGGCGCGGATCGGCTTTATTCTGGTAACAGGCAACCCGACCCCAGATCTTGTAAGTAAGGGCAAAGCGCTTGGCCTGAACAATATCATAAAAAAACCCTTCACAACGGCGAATATGAAACAATGCATCGAAAGCGTGGTGGGTCGATTATGAGCATCCTACCGCGTGATTGCCAGAATGCAGAGGTGCCGCTGAGCCGGGTCTTGCAGCAAACGGGGACCTGTCTGACACAGCTAAGCGGGAAAATTCTTGCTATGGAACATGAAATTTGGGGAGCGCAGACTCCGATTGGCGAACCTGCGGTGCAGGCCAATGCATTGCAGGCTCTCGATTTTTTGAAACAGGCCACCGATGACCTGGCAGCGTTGCTTGAAAGGTTGGGGGATTCTGTCCCGCCTGCGCTGAGTGTAAGCGAATTTGATGTCATCGCCCCCATGAAGCTCGAAACTTTGCGCCAAATAGTGAGCACCAATGCAAATACCCTGAAAACATCCTACCAACGCACGAAACACGAGGAGGTGGAATTGTTCTAATATCTTCGCAGTGACGCCAAGCCTGCTCTTTGTTGCACTTTCGGCGTTCTGCTTTCCATAACCATCACGACGCACGACATGAACACTACAGTTCGTGCATCGTTTGACCGCACTCCTAAGCCAGTCGACCTCAGTCTTTTGGAACGACCGTCTATCACCCTGTCCGGACCACACATGAAATTACTGATTGCACATCAATCTCAACTCTCTTTGGCGCGTGTCCGGCGTGCCATAACTGCTGCGCATCCCGAGGCCCAGTTTCTGACGGCCACGTCGCTGACCGACGCCTACAATTTGTCAGAACACCATGAACCTAACTGCGTCTTCATCTCCGAAACACTGGCCAATCTTCCGGAATGCGAGCTGCTCCTATCATTACTTGGCATCCTCAAGATTACTTGCGTCATCTTAACTGAAGGCAGCACCAAAGCTGACGATCATGCATTTCCAGCAGCCACTCCAAAAGTACCGGAAGCAGATTTAGAACTGCATATTGGCAAGATAGTCCAGGCTGCGGGCCAAACCGTTCCCGCAGCACAGGTTGACCAGAAAAGGGAAAGCACCGTCACCGAATATGATCCGAACAGGTTTATCCTTATCGGCGCATCGACCGGCGGGATTGATGCGTTGATCACCATCGTCCAGCACTTCGCAGAAAACTGTCCACCAGTCTTGATTGTACAGCATACCGGCGGCAGCTTTGCCAAAAGCCTGATCCGCCTGTTGAATAGTGCATGCCGCGCCACTGTGACACCTGCCGAGGAAGGGATCGCCGCCAGAACGGGGCATATCTATCTGGCACCTGATGACAGATTCCACCTCACGCTTGCCCAGCGCAGGAGCCCATATATTCACCTTCAGTCCGGCGGTTTGATATCGGGGCATCGGCCTTCGATTGACGCGCTGTTCATGTCGGCCTTGCCAATGGCCCCGCATGTCACTGCCGCCCTTCTCACTGGGATGGGGAAAGATGGTGCTGCGGGTCTGACCGAATTGCGCAGGGCCGGTGCGCAAACGATCGGGCAAGATCAGCGGACGAGTGTTGTCTACGGAATGCCGCGCGTTGCGATGGAAATGGGTGGAGTAGGTCAGCAACTCCCACTCGGTGCGATCGGGCCGGCGCTGCTGGCTGCATCTGCAACAAAGGTGCGCGCATGAACTCCACACAAAAACTGATCACGATCATTCAAGGCGACTATGCCGTTTCCAGCGATCCAGCCGTTGTCATGTCAACGGTGCTGGGGTCTTGTGTTGCGGTTTGTCTGTATGACGCACGGGCCGGTGTGGGCGGTATGAACCACTTTTTACTGGCCGGAACCGGTGCTGCGCGCGGGAATGATCTGCGCTACGGCGTCAATGCCATGGAGCTTTTAATCAATGAACTGCTGCGTGCCGGTGCGGACCGCCATAAACTGACGGCGAAACTCTTTGGTGGCGCGCGCATGACGGACCATTCCCGCGACATCGGTCAATCCAATGCGCAGTTTGCGTCTGATTTCCTGACACAAGAGGGAATCCCCTGCCTATCCCAGAGCCTTGGCGGTGATCAGGCGCGCCGCGTGCAGTTTACTCCGGCTACTGGTGCTGCACGCCAATTGCAAATTGCAGGTGTCGCGCCCGAGATCATTCCCGAAAAGCCGGCGCCACCGCCTCCACCGGACATTACGCTCTTCTAGTGTCAGCTGGCTTGTTCACCGATCGCCTGCAGGCGTTTCAGCAAAGATGAGGTATCCCAGCGCCCACCGCCCAGTTTTTGCACGTCCTTATAGAATTGATCGACAAGTGCGGTCACCGGAAGACTTGCCCCGTTTTCATCAGCGGCATCAAGGCAGATCCCCAGATCCTTGCGCATCCAATCCACCGCAAACCCGTGATCCCATTTATCGCCCAGCATCGTTTGATAGCGGTTCGACATCTGCCAACTGCCTGCAGCACCTTGGCTGATCACTTCGACGACGGCCTCACCATCAAGGCCTGCTTTCTGCGCAAAGTGAAGCGCCTCGGACAGACCCTGCACCAACCCTGCAATCGCAATCTGGTTGCACATCTTCGTCATTTGTCCGGCACCGCTGTCTCCGATCCGGCGGCAAAGCTTGGCATAGGCACCAATCACAGCCTCGGCGCTGGCATAGCTTTCTTCGGCGCCGCCACACATGACCGAAAGCGCGCCGTTTTCGGCACCCGCCTGCCCGCCCGATACGGGTGCATCGACAAAGGCGATGCCTTTTTCGGCCGCCAGATCATGCAACTCGCGCGTGACGGCCGCAGAAACTGTCGTGTGGTCGACAAAAATCGCACCCTCCGGCATGGCCGCAAAGGCCCCGTCCTCGCCCAAACATACCGAGCGCAGGTCATCATCGTTGCCCACGCATGCCATGACCAACACGGCACCTTCCGCTGCGGCGCGCGGCGTTTCAGCCATTGCGCCACCATGCTGTGCCACCCATTTTTCTGCCTTGGCCGCTGTGCGGTTATAAACCGTCACATCGTGACCCGCCGCCTGAAGGTGGCCGGCCATAGGATAGCCCATGACCCCGAGGCCCAAAAACGCAAGTTTCGTCATCACAGTTGTCCTTATAATTCGTGTGCTTCGGGCAATACTTAGCCCACCAGCTCCCAAGGTATAGTGTAGGCGTTCAACGCCTTGCCGATTTCTGCGTCAGACGCATCACCTGTCTTGACGATATGGGCAACCAAGCCACGCTTTTTATCTTCGCTGACGTCATGGACCTCTGCACCCACATCCTTGAGAGCGGCGTTGAAGACTCGGGCAATCGCCAATCTGCGCAGATCAGGCTTAAAGATTTTCCCGACCGCCGTTTTCGGCAACTCATCCAATATTCCCAGATACTTGGGATGCGCCGCACGTTCGTGCACATGTTCCTTGGCATAAGCCATCAGGTCTTCTTCTGTCACCTCTGCCCCAGCGACAAGTTCGACATAGACACAAGGTACTTCACCGGCGTGTTCATCGGGCTGACCAATGGCACCTGCAAAGGCCACGGCCTCATGCCCGGCCAAGGCTTCCTCGATCTCGGCGGGGTCGATGTTATGGCCGCCGCGGATGATCAGGTCTTTGGCGCGCCCTGTGATCCAGAGATAGCCGTCGCTGTCAAACCGTCCCAAGTCACCTGTCCGCAGATATTGCTGGTCGGATTTTTCGCCCGGATAGAAGAGGTTCTTGTTCTTGTCGGCGTCGGTATAGGTTTGCCCACCAAAGACCCCGGGGTTAGAAACACAGATTTCACCGATTTCATCCACGTCACGGATTTCGCCGTCGGCGGCGTTCACGATCTTGATGTCCGTGTAGGGGAAAGGCAAACCGATGGAGCCCACGCGTTTTTCACCTGCTGGCGGATTGATCGAGACAAGGCAGGTCGCCTCGGTCAACCCGTAGCCTTCGCAGATCGTGACACCTGCGGCCTTTTCAAAGCGGCGGTAAAGTTCGAGCGGCAGAGGCGCCGAGCCGCAAAAGGCCAGACGCAGTGTGGAAATATCCGCGTCGACCTTGCGCTGCATCAGTGCCGACATGGCCGTGGGTACGGTGATCATGAAGGTCACCTTGTGCTTTTCGATCAGCTTCCAGAAGTTATCGAACACGCCCTCCCCACGATACCCCTGCGGCGTGGGAAGTACGATTTGCGCACCGGACCCCAGCGAGGCCCCCAATGACACGATTGTCGCAAAGACATGAAACAGCGGGAGCGGGCAGATTTGGACGTCCTTTTCGGTAAAGAGCAAACGATCCCCGAGCCAAGCATTGTAGATGATACCGGAATAGCGGTGCTGCACGACCTTGGGCATGCCTGTCGTACCGCCGGTGTGGAAATAGGCGGCGACCCTGTCGGTCTTGCTATCCTCGAAATTCAAAGTCTTGGGGAGTTTGTTCATCTCGGCGTTGAAATCAAGCACCGTGGCCTTGTGGGCCACCGGGTTCTTGGGGCGGATCAGCGGTACGATCAGACGCTTCAGCCCTGTCAGATAACGGTGCAGGTCGACTTCCAGCACATGGGTGATATTGGGGGCCAGGCGTACAGCCTCGGCGGCCTTTTGGGCGACATCGGTTTTCGGAAAGGCCTTCAGGGTGACCAGCACTTTGGCGTTGGTTTCCCGCAAGATGGCGGCGATTTGTTCGGCGTCAAGCAGGGGATTGATCGGGTTCACGATGCCCGCCACCTGCCCGCCCAGATATGTCAGGACGGTTTCGGTCGCATTGGGCATCAGATAGGCCACGACATCATCTTCGCCGACGCCCAGACTGCGGAACATATTGGCGGCTTGCGCCGTCTTGTCGCGCAACGTGTTCCAGTCGAGCGTTTCGCATTTCGCATCGGGGTCAGAGAACAGGCTGAAGGTGACGGCCTTTCTTGACCCATGTTTTGCGGCAGTCCGGCTGAGCAGTTCAAAGGTGGTCGTGGCCGTGTTGCGGGCCTCCCACGGCTTTTCGTTCTCGATGGCGTCCCGATCCGCGACAGTTGCAAAAGCCATGTCGTCTCCTCCCTGTTTTCTCTTCACGCAGCGCGACGCTGCCTCCCTGAGCAGACAGGGTGGTGAAAAACAAAAATAATCACAAGTCTGACGCTACGAAAAACGCGGCTATTCCGCCGCGACACCTTCTGTGAACTGCAACCGCGCCAGCCGCGCGTAGAGCCCGCCTTGGGCCACAAGCGCATCATGGGTGCCTTGGGCTGCGATTTTGCCGTCTTCCAGAACGATAATACGGTCGGCCTTTTTGACAGTGGCGAGCCTATGCGCGACAATCAATGTCGTACGGGTCCGCGCCAGTTCCTCGACAGCGCGCTGCACAGCATATTCGCTTTCGGCATCCAGCGCGCTCGTGGCCTCGTCCAAGAGCAGGATCGGCGCATCGCGCAGAATGGCGCGGGCAATCGCGATCCGCTGTTTCTGCCCGCCCGAGAGCATCACGCCGCGTTCGCCGACGTAGCTTTCAAAACCGTCAGGCAGGGCTTTGAGGAAGTCATAGGCGGCGGCGGCCTTTGCGGCCTCTTCAACTTCGGCGTCGGTCGCCGTGGGCCTGCCAAAGCGGATATTTTCGCGCGCTGTATCTGCAAAGATAACAGGATCTTGCGGGACAAGCGCGATGTGCTGGCGGAACTCGGACCGCATCAGATCACGCAGATCCATGCCATCAATTTTGACAGCACCGGACTGCGGGTCATAGAACCGCTGCACCATCTGAATGATTGTGCTTTTGCCCGCACCCGACGGACCGACAAGTGCAACGGTCTCACCCGCCTTGATCTCAAGATTGATGCCATCAAGGGCAGAAACCTGCGGCCGGGACGGATAGTGGAACTGCACGTTCTCGAATTGCAGCGTGCCTTTGACGGGCTGGTGCAATGTCTTGGGCTCTGCGGGATCCTGCACGGTATCTTCGGCGGTCAGAAGCTCGACCAGACGTTCCGTGGCACCAGCGGCGCGTTGCAATTCACCCCAGACCTCGGACAAGGCCGCGACAGCGCCGCCGACCATGATGGTGTAGATCATGAACTGCACCAACCCGCCTTCGGTGATTTCGCCAGCGACCACGTCTTGCGAACCCATTTGCAAAAACAGCACGATCGCGGCGAAGACCATGAAGATCACAATGGCCGTCAGCGCCGCGCGCGTCATGATCCGGCGGCGGGCAGAGCGGTAGCTTTGCTCGGTCACTTCGTCGAATTTGGCGCGGCTGAGTTCTTCGTGTGTAAAGGCCTGCACGGTTTGTGCAGACAAGAGCTGTTCGGACGCATCGCCACTGGATTCAGCAATCAGATCCTGGTTTTCCTTGGACAGGCTGCGCACACGGCGCCCCAGGAACAGGATCGGGAACAGGACCACGGGGATCGGCCAAAGCACCATCACGCTCATCTTGACAGAGGTCAGCAGCATCAGGATCACGCCACCGATGAAGATCAGGATGTTGCGCAATGCGATCGAAACCGAGCTGCCGATGACCGAAAGGATCAATGTGGTGTCTGTGGTAATCCGGCTAAGCACCTCGCCTGTCATGATTTTTTCGTAAAAGGCAGGGCTCATGCTGATCATGCGGTTGAACACGGCCTTGCGAATATCTGCCACAACCCGTTCACCTAGCCGCGTGACTAAGTAATAGCGCAGCGCTGTCCCGAAGGCGAGCAGCACCGCGATGATGAGCATCGTCACAAAATGCTGGCTGATCTCACCGCTGGCCAGCCCGAAGGTATCGACAACCTGCCCCGCCGCGATTGGCAAGCTCAGCGCGACCATGGCCGTAAAGACAAGCGCAAAGCCTGCCGCGATCATGTTGTAGCGATATGTTCTCATGAAAGGCCAAAGGGCTTTGAGCGCGCTGACACGTTTGCCGACGGGCCGATCTTCGGCGGTGGATTTTTGGGTCTCAGCCATGCACTGTCCTCAGGTTATGGGGATGACATAAAACTGAACCAACCGTTTCACAAGGCAACCCTGCGCATCTGCGATATTTTGGTTCTCAGGAAGGGGTTGGAGCGGGCGGCGGGAATCGAACCCGCGTCTCTTGCTTGGAAGGCAAGGGTCTTACCATTACACAACGCCCGCGTACAGCTAGGCATCTATTGCACCGCGTAATTGAGGTCAAGATGCGCAGGTCTCGCGCGCGCGTAATTTCAGGACCAAACCCAACTGTCGACGGATAGCGCCATTTTGCGCCCCTGACCGCGCCAACAATTTGACTCGGCGTTAGGGCCACTCTGGTGTTAGCGTCTGGAGAGTTGCAGTCGCTGTGCGCACCGCCGCTCTTAAGAAATAACCGAAAGAGGCAAAACGAGACATTCATTTCAAACTGGGAGGAACGATATGAACCTGAGACCTGACCCGACATTCCACGCATCACCCAAACTGGCGATGGAAGCCCCGATCGAGAATTATGCCTTTACCGTCATGCTGAGCCCTGATGGATCGCAGTCTGATGGTATCGCGGTCGTAGACCTCAAACAAGGTTCGGAGACCTATGGCCAGATTGTCCATCAGGTGATTGTTCCCAACAAAGGCGACGAATTTCACCACTTTGGCTGGAACGCCTGTTCGTCCTCGCTCTCGCCACTATCAGGGCACGCCTTTCTCGAACGCCGGTACCTGATCGTCCCGGGTATCCGCTCTTCGCGTATTTACGTGATCGACGTCAAAGAGCCCCTGAAGGCTCATATCCACAAGACAATCGAGCCAGAGGAACTCTTTGCCAAGACCGGCTATTCGCGGCCGCATACGATCCATTGCGGACCGGAAGGCATCTATGTGTCCTGCCTTGGCGGCGCTGGTAAAGACGGCACCGACGGACCGCCGGGTATCTTTATTATGGACTGCGAAACCTTTGAGATCATCGGTCAATACGAGATGGATCGCGGCAAGCAGGACAAGCACTATGATTTTTGGTGGAACCTGCCGCAGGACTATATGGTCAGTTCGGAATGGGGTCTGCCGCCACAGTTCGAGAACGGCATCGTACCCGAGGATCTCTTATCCAACAAATACGGTCACTCGATCCATTTTTGGGACCTGCGGGCGCGCAAGAATATTCAGACAATCGACTTTGGCGAAAACTACCAGATGGCTCTGGAAATCCGGCCGGCACATGACCCGACCAAATCTTATGGGTTCTGCGGCGTTGTCGTTGATACCACCAACCTGCAGGGCGCTATCTTTACATGGTGGCGCGACGATGACGGTGTCTGGCAGGCCAAGAAGACGATCACGATTGACCCTCGCCCCGAAGATCCGGCCAACCTGCCGCCACTTTTGCAGGGCTTTGGCGCGGTACCGCCCCTTGTCACTGACATCGACCTGAGCCTTGATGACAAGTATCTCTATGTCGCGTGTTGGGGCATGGGCGAGATGCACCAATATGACGTCTCGGACCCAATGAACCCCGTCTTGGCGGGCAAGGTCGAACTTGGCGGGATCGCCAAGGGTCACAAGCACCCCAACGGCAAAGGTTTTGCCTTTGGCCCGCAAATGGTCGAGATCAGCCGTGACGGCAAACGCGTCTATTGGACAAACTCGCTTTATTCGACATGGGACGATCAGTTCTACCCGGATGATGAAGGCGGGCAGATGGTCATGGCCGACGTAGGCGAAAACGGCGGTCTGACGTTGAACAAGGATTTCTACATCGATTTCCCCAAGGGCTTGCGCGCGCACCAGATACGGCTTGAGGGCGGAGACTGCTCGACAGATAGTTTCTGCTATCCTTCCGTCTAAGTGCTGGGTGAAATGACATCGGTGGCGGCCCTTTGGGGGGCCGTCATTGTGTCTGGTCTATACCACGGGATCAATCCCGGAATGGGCTGGCCACTCGCCGTCTCTGCCGCCCTGATGGAGCGACGGCACAAGGCCATGCCAAAGGCGCTGGCGATGCTTGCCTTGGGTCATTTTCTGGCGATGATCGGGATTTTGCTGCCTTTTTCCATGATGATCGTCCTGATCCAGTGGGAAGTCGAAATTCGCATTGGCGCGGGTCTGCTGGTGATCGCAATGGGGTGTTACCTGCTGATCAATCGCAGACATCCGAAAATTCTCGCACGGGTGCATCCTGCGCGGCTTGCGCTTTGGTCATTCCTTGCTGCGATGGCGCATGGTGCGGGGCTGATGCTTGTGCCGATCTATCTGGGCATTTGCGCGGTTGGTCAGGACGAAACGGGGCACCTTGCAGCACAAAATCTGATGGGGAATAA
>NZ_DASYOK010000049.1:0-26315 GCF_036007805.1 Yoonia sp. | reverse complement strand
CGAACATCGACGGGAAACGCCTTTCCGGATCGATATTGGCAGTGGGTGCAACGCCCAGCGACCCTGCCAAAGCACCTGCAAGATCCGACAGGATGTCTGCGTGAAGGTTAGTGGCAACGATCGTGTCGATGGACTTGGGGTTTTTGACCATACGCACGGTCATCGCGTCGACCAGCATCTTGTCCCATGAGACATCCGGAAACTCGGATGCGACTTCTGCCGCGATTTCGTCCCACATCACCATTCCAAAGCGTTGCGCGTTGGATTTTGTTACAACGGTCAGTTTCTTGCGTGGGCGTGATTGGGCCAAAGCGAAGGCATAGCGCATAATGCGGGTGACACCGACGCGGGTGAAGATAGCCACCTCTGTGCCAACTTCTTCTGGCATCCCCCTATGTGCGCGCCCGCCATGCCCTGAATATTCGCCTTCCGAATTTTCGCGCACAATAACCCAATCAAGATCACCGACGCCCACATCGCGCAAGGGCGACGAAACACCGGGAATGATCTTGGTGGGGCGCACATTGGCGTATTGGTCAAAGCCTTGGCAGATCGGCAAACGAAGCCCCCACAATGTGATATGATCAGGTACGTCTGGCGCACCAACCGCCCCGAAGTAGATCGCATCAAACGGCTTCAGTTGCTCAAGCCCGTCCTCTGGCATCATAACGCCATGCTTTTTGTAGTAGTCCGAACCCCAGTCAAAGGTCGTAATGTCGAACTTGATCGTGCCATCGCGCTTCTCGAGCGCAGAGAGTACTTCTGCTCCGGCCTCAATGACTTCTGGGCCAATTCCGTCGGCAGGAATGGCGGCGATGTTGTATGTACGCATGATGTGTCCCCAGCGTTGAATTATCTCGGCCTGCGCAACATGTGCCAGACCGTTTGACTGCATCGTTCAGCCGGCACACTCGCAACTTGACGGTGACACGGCAATGATGATTAGATCATATAAATATTCGCAATAATCTACTGGTCCTATGGAACTTCGCCAACTTCGCTGCCTCATCGCTGTCGCCGACACTTTGCACTTTGGAAAGGCAGCCCAGCAGATGGATATGTTGCCTGCATCGCTTGGGCGGCAGATCAAAATGCTGGAAGAACGTTTGGGAAGCCGCTTGCTGTTCCGTACAACGCGACATGTGTCACTTACTGATGCCGGGCGTAACTTTGTCGATGCTGCCCGCGACCTTGTGGAACGGGCAGATCGGTTGGAGTCCGAGTTCCGAGACGGGCTTCAGGACCAGTTGCCCACCCTGCGCATCGGCGCCATCGACAGCGCGGCGGCAGGGTTGATGCCGCAATTCCTTCCTAAGTTTCGAGAGCTCCATCCGGATATCGACATCGAATTGCTAGAACAAAAGTCATTTCGTTTATTGCCGCGCGTGCTGTCTGGTCGGCTTGATGCAGCCATTGTCCGACCGCCAGAAATAAAGGATCCAAGACTGACTTTCCGCAAACTCTTTAACGAGACCGCGGTGGTCGCAGTGCCAGAACAGCATAAGCTGGCGACAAAATCCGAGATCACAGTGGCAGAGATGGCGGACGAGCCACTGATCGTGCCGGAACGTCGCTCGCGGCCCCATAGCCACGACCTCACCATGAAACTTTTTCTGGATTCTGGCTATACGGCGCGCGTCGCACAGATTGCCGAAGAAAAACAGACTATTGTCAGCTTGGTGTCGACCGGCGTTGGGTTGGCGATCGTGCCAAAATGGGCATCGCGTCTTGCTGTTGGCGGGGTGCGCTTTATTCCACTGGCGATCCCGCCGGGCATCGCCCGCGACAAGCTTGCGCTTTCTGTGGTCTGGCTGCGGGACACGCGGCACCCGGGCCGCGATGCGTTCTTGGACGTGCTCGACGCCAATGTGGCGGCCTTGTCGCGGAGTGCCTAATGATTATTCATATTTTTTGTATATTTAGGAATGCCCTTCACTCCCCGCTTTTTTCTTGAGTTCGCTATTTTCCTAAATGTACCGTTCTCCACACTGCGCCTGGAGGGGCGCATGCCGGGTAATGCGGGTAGGAGACCGCATTGTCAGAACACGGCAAAACAACATGGAGGATAATTATGCACAAAACAGCGATCACGCGGCTAACGGCCGTACTTGCTGCCACCGCACTGACCACGGGCGCGGCAGTCGCACAGTCTGACATCGACAAAACCGGTTGGCCCGATAGCTTTACCGTTGGTACCGGCTCTCAGGGTGGTACTTATTTCGGCTACGGTTCCGGTTGGGCCGGTATCGTTGCGGACTCACTTGGCTTGTCTGGTGGCGCGGAAGTCACCGGTGGCCCAATGCAGAACATGGCGCTTGTCCACACTGGCGAACTGCCCTTTGGTATGACCACAATGGGTCCGGCCGCTGAATCCATCGCCGGCGCCAATCCGATCGCACCTGGCCTACCGATGGACAACGCCTGCGCAATGTTCCCGATGTATCAAACGCCATTCTCGATCACGGCATTGGCGTCGTCGGGCATCACATCTGTCGCGGACATTCCAGACGGTGCGCGCATCGGTTTTGGCCCCGCAGGTTCAACCTCAGACACCTACTTCCCGCTTATGATGGAAGAACTGGGCGTCAACTTTGAGCGTCGCAACGGCGGCTGGTCCGATCTTGGCAGCCAGCTGCAGGACGGTCTGCTGGATGTCGTCGCTTTCGCAGCCGGTGTTCCGGTTCCTGCGGTGTCCCAGCTTGAGGCACAGGTCGCAGTGAACATCATCGAGTTTACAGAAGAAGAGCAAGCTCAGATTACAACGGCCTTCCCTGTGGCAAACTTCGACATTGCGGCCGACACATACACCACGCTGGAAGCGCCGGCACGGTCCGTATCAATGTGGAACTTCGCAATCGCAAACTGCGATCTGCCAGAGTCCTTTGTCTATGCTGTTGTTGACGCGGTGATGTCCGACAATGATCGTATGGTGAATACACACCGTGCGGCCCTCTCCACTCTGCCGGAGTTCTGGGATCGCAACACAGTCATGGCCTGGCATGCAGGTGCCGCGCGTTGGTTCGAAGAGAACGCAGGCGCGGACATTGCAGACGACATGATCCACAGCAACTGATGCACACCAGTTACGCATCGGCCAGTACTTGGCTGGCCGATGCGTTTTCATAACAGGACGGACAATGCCCTGCTGCTGATAACAATGGTTCCGATAGAACCAAACCTTCGTTATCATGTGCAACGCGAGGGATTGCTGGCCGACGGGAGGGGAACCATGGCAGAGCAAGCGAACAACAACGAGATCAAAGTTTCCGCAGCTTTGGACGACAGAACGACAGTCTTGGCCGAGGGGGTGGACGAAGAGCCGATTGAGGGCAATCGCCGACTGTTTACCGGCAATGGCTATCTGTTCATTGCAACGCTCTCAACGATTTATGCCGCGTTCCACATGATCGCGTTGAACGGTGTGTCGATTTCCGACTGGACCGGCATCGAAATACCGTACCTTCCGCAGTTCCCGATGGAGACGTGGAATTTCCGCATCATTCACATCGCGGGCGCGCTGGCGCTGGGCTTCCTGCTGTTCTCGGCGCACAGCTTCCAACCCGACAAAGAGCATAAAGGCGTATCAATCCTTTCATGGATCACGCTCTTCCTTGCGATACCGGCTCTGATTGCCGGTGCGACAGCAGTCGGGTTTGCGAATACAATCAGTTCCGGCACCTTGCCGCAAATGGGCGGACTGACCACCTGGGCCGCTTTCCCCGGCACCGACATCTATGAAACCGAGGTCCGCTGGTTCGGTATCCCGCTGTTGATCGCCACGTTTGGCGCAATCCTGCTCGGGTGGTTCGAACGGCGCGGACGCGAACTGTTCGCTGCCTCTGACATCGTACTGGCGCTTTGTGGCGTGGTCGTCGCGATTTACCTTGTTGCGATCTACGGTACAGCAGCCCGCAACTCGGTCGGCACGCCATTCGTACCGATTGGCGTGGCCTTCGCAGCAACAGCCGGTGCGGCACTGATCCTGGAGCTGACGCGCCGCGTGGCGGGCCTCGCCTTGGTCATCATCACCGGGGTGTTTCTGCTCTATACTTTCACCGCGCACCTGCTGCCGGGTATCCTTGCGGTGCAAAGCGCCTATAGCTGGCAGCGCTTCTTTGGTCATGTCTATTCCGACGCGGGCATCCTTGGGCCAACCACTGCTGTGTCATCGACCTACATCATCCTTTTCATTATCTTCGCAGCCTTCCTGCAAGCCTCCAAAGTGGGCGACTACTTCGTGAACTTTGCCTTCGCTGCCGCCGGTCGTGCGCGCGGTGGACCCGCGAAAGTCGCGATCTTCGCATCGGGGCTGATGGGGATGATCAATGGCACATCGGCGGGCAACGTTGTGGCCACGGGATCATTGACGATCCCGCTGATGAAGAAAGTCGGATACCACAAGAAAACCGCGGGCGCGATCGAGGCGGCAGCCTCGACCGGTGGCCAGATCATGCCCCCGATCATGGGTGCGGGCGCCTTCATTATGGCCGAAATCACGGGTATTCCCTATCAGGAAATCGCGATTGCGGCCATCATCCCCGCGATCCTTTACTTTGCCTCGATTTACTTCATGGTCGATTTCGAGGCGGCAAAGCTGAACATGCGCGGGATGCGCGAAGACGAACTGCCCAAATTCGCGAAACTGATCCGCCAGATTTATCTCTTCATCCCGATCATCATTCTGATCTTTGCGCTGTTCCTCGGGTACTCGGTTATTCGTGCCGGCACCCTGGCTACAGTCGCAGCGGCTGTTGTGTCTTGGTTAACGCCGCATCGGATGGGTCTGCGGTCGATCCTCAAGGCGTTCGAGCTTGCGGGTGTGATGTCCATCCAGATCATCACCGTCTGTGCCTGTGCGGGCATCATCGTGGGCGTCATCAGCCTGACAGGCGTCGGCGCACGCTTTTCTGCAGTCTTGCTTGACCTTGCGGGTGTCAGCCAGCTTCTGGCGCTCTTCTTCGCCATGTGCATCGCGATCCTGCTAGGGATGGGGATGCCGACAACTGCCGCCTATGCTGTCGCTGCATCTGTCGTGGCACCGGGCTTGATCCAGCTGGGTATTCCGCAGCTGACCGCGCATTTCTTCGTCTTCTACTTTGCGGTTGTCTCGGCGATCACCCCGCCTGTGGCTTTGGCCAGTTATGCCGCTGCGGGTATTTCGGGGGCCAACCCGATGGAGACATCTGTTGCGTCGTTCAAGATCGGGATTGCGGCCTTCATCGTGCCATTCATGTTCTTCTACAACAGCGCCATCCTGATGGAAGGCAGCTGGCCAGAGGTCATCCGGTCTGGCATCACGGCCACATTCGGCGTGTTCCTGTTGTCATCCGGTGTGCAAGGCTGGTTCATGGGTTCGCGTCCCGTATGGTTCTTGCGGGTTGGTCTGATCCTCGCTGCCCTCTTTATGATCGAGGGTGGATGGCTAAGCGATCTGGTCGGCGTCGGTACGGCGGTTGCTATCTTCTTTATCCAGAAGATTTTCCAACCTGATCCGGACGCCACCATTCCAGTGCGCGGGGCTGACTGAGCGGGGTGATCGCTCGGTCTCTGAGGTGTCCTAGCAATAGCCTTCCGGCCCGTTCCATTGGGCTTCTGCATAGCGATCACCGCATGCCCAGCCGACTGGCAGCATGCCCTCGATCTTGGCCATCATTTCTTCGGTGAGATTGATGGAAGCACCGGCGGCACATTCTGCGAGATGATCGGCGGTGCGCGTACCGGGAATTGGGATCACATGCTCGCCCCGGGCCAGACACCATGCCAGCGCAAGCGCAGCAGTTGTGAACCCATGATCGGCTGCATAGGCCTTGAAGGCGGCCAGTTTTCCAAGGTTAAATTCAAAGTTCGGTGGCAGGAACCGCGGATTGTTCTTGCGGAAATCCGCATCTCCGAAACTGACAGGATCAGGTGAACGGTCTGCAAACATACCGCGCCCCAGCGGCGAATAGGCTACCAGAGTGACCCCCAACTCTTTGCAGGCCTGCACAAGCCCGAGTTCCGGTTGTCGTGTCCAAAGCGAATACTCGCTCTGTACCGCATCCACGGGCCCAACGGCTACGGCGCGCCTCAGGCTGGCGGGCGAAATTTCAGAGAACCCGATGCCCGAGACCTTTCCCTCGGCCTTGAGGTCAAGCAGCGTGCCCATAACCTCTTCAATTTCCAAGCTGCGGTCACGACGATGCACGTAAAACAGGTCGATATGTTCAACCCCAAGCCGGCGGAGTGACCCTTCCAGCTCGGTTCTCAGATAGGCCGCATCGTTCCGGAAGCCACGATTGCCGTGCTCGCGATCACGCCAAATACCTGCCTTGGTCGCGATCGTGAAGTCCGAAGGATTGCGTTTGAGGTAACGGCCGATGATTTCTTCGGACGAACCCAAACCGTAGACATTCGCGGTATCCAACAAATCAATCCCCAGACGTTGGGCAGCCGCGAGAGTGTCATGGGCCTCTTGCTCGTCTGCAGGTCCATAGAAACCGGAAAAGCTCATACAGCCGAGGCCGATTGCAGACACAAGCTTTCCAGAACGCAGCAGTGACCGACGTTTCATATCCGTCCCCCAATCAATCCCAACAAAGCCCGGCAGTCGCGGCGCTTTGCCCAATCGGAGAACAGCCCTACAAGCAATGTGTCACTGTGGCAACGTGCGCAGCGGAGAGCAGGCGACTGCTCGTCAGGGGCAGACTACGCGTCCGCAGAGCGCTTTGGCGCGCCGCGCCCTTTTCAGCCCCCTGCCCTCTGCTTCCAATGTTGTCAGATACCTGCCGCTATAGCGCAAGGTCCGCCATAAGAGCCTCTTTCGTGTAGTCCTCTTTTGCCGCTCTCCGCTTGACCCTGCCCTGTTCAATCACGGTGAATGTATCCGCAATCCGGTAGGCAAAATCAGCGTTCTGCTCGACCAGAACGATGGCCATCCGGCCCTCATCACGCAGTGTTTCCAGCGCGTCGCCGATCTGCTGGATCACATTGGGCTGGATGCCTTCGGTCGGTTCATCCAGCAAAAGCACCTTTGGTTTGGTAATCAGCGCGCGGGCAATGGCAAGCTGCTGTTGCTGCCCGCCCGAAAGATCACCGCCACGCCGCGTTTGCATATCCCGCAGCACAGGAAAGAGCTCAAAAATATAATCGGGAATGGCATGTTCGGCCTTCGGCAGACAGGCAAAACCTGTCTCTAGATTTTCCAGAACGCTCATCATCGCAAAAACCTCACGCCCTTGCGGAACATAGGCGATGCCTGCCCGTGCCGCGTGATAGGCCGAGGTCAGTTGTACCGGCGCTCCGGCCACCGTCGCAATCCCGGCTGCAATCGGATGCCGCCCCGAAATCGCCTTGAGCAAACTGGTTTTACCAACGCCGTTGTTACCCATGACGGCAGTGATCTTGCCCGTTTCCGCTTGCAGCGAGATATCAAACAGGATCTGGCTCTGCCCGTATTTCAGATCAAAGTTCTGCACATCAAGCATGGGCGCGCCCCAGATAGACATCAATCACGGTTTGGTTTGAGGTCACATGATCGAGGCTGCCTTCGGCCAGAACCGCGCCCTCGTGCAGGACAGTGACCTTGCAATCGAGCCTGCGCACAAATTCCATGTCATGTTCCACCACGACGACGGCCCGCGTCTTGGCCGCCTCTTTCAGGATATCGGTGGTCTTTTCACGCTCTTCGGGCGTCATGCCGGCAGCAGGTTCATCGACCAGCATCAAGCGCGGCTCTTGCGCCAGAAGCATCCCGATTTCGAGCCATTGTTTCTGGCCATGGCTCAGCTCACCCGCCACACGCGTCAGGCTGTCAGACAGGCCGACCTGTCCCGCGATGTCTTCGATCCGTTCCGCGTTGGATTTGGTTTTCTTGTGCATCAGCACCGCAAAAGGCCCACGGGGGTTCTTGAGCGCCATGGCCAAATTCTGACGAACGGTCTGCGCCTCGAACACGGTCGGTTTCTGGAATTTCCGCCCGATCCCTTCGCGGGCAATCTGGCTCTCGGACATACCCAGAAGCGAGATATTTCTATCCCCCCAGATCACATGCCCCGTGTCCGGCTTTGTCTTGCCGGTCACGATATCCATGAAGGTCGTTTTGCCAGCACCGTTCGGGCCGATGATCGCGCGCAGCTCGGTCGGGGCGAAATTGATCGACAGGTTATTGATGGCACGGAACCCGTCAAAGGTGACTGTTACGCCCGACACTTCCAAAAGCATGCTCACGATTGCTTCCTCACCAGCAGGTCAAAGAGGCCGCCAATCCCTTTGGGGAAGAACAGCGTGACCGCAACAAAGGAGAAGCCCAAGAGCACCAGCCACCAATCGGTCCATTGGATGACGTAAAATCCAAGGTTGATATTGGGCGCACCGCCGCCGGTAAACCAGCTCGACAAAAGCGACACAAAAGCCGCCCCGATCACCGCGCCATAAAGCCGCCCGCGCCCGCCGATGGCGACCCAGACCGCCAGATAGATCGACGCAATCGGCGCGATTTCACCGGGGTTAATGATGCCTGCCTGCGGGTAATAGAGCGCGCCTGCGATGCCCGCGACGACCGCCGTTGTCGTAAACACAAAGAGTTTGTAGCTTTCCACATGGTAGCCCAGAAAGCGCACCCGCGCTTCGTTATCGCGGATACCCTTGATGACGCTGCCCATCTTGCCCGACACGATCCACGCAAAGAAAACATATCCGGCAGCCAGTGCCACGGCCGAGGCGATGAAGAAGACAATTGAGATTGTCGCCTGCGATGTATCTTCAAACCCAGGGATATTTTGCAGGCCCGACAACCCGTTATTGCCGCGCAAGCCGCTGTCGTTCTGGAACAGATAGAGCGCCAAGGCCAGCGTCATCGCTTGGGTCAGGATCGACAGATAGACCCCTGTCACCCGTGAACGGAACGCCAGCCAGCCAAAGACCAGCGCCAAGAGACCCGGTACAAGCACGACCATCAGCAATTGCAAAAACAGACTATCTGCAAAGCCCCATATCAGCGGGAATTCGGAACTGCCCACGACCCCGAAAATCTGGTTGCCAATCGCGTCAGACACTTCCTGCGGGGTCGGCGGGATCGGCTGGCCTGCGAAGCTTTCAATGACGATCCCTTCGGTGCGGGCGTACATCAACCACATGCCTATGGCATAGCCGCCTATGCCGAAGAAGGCGAAATGCCCCAGCGATAGGATCCCGCAATAGCCCCAGACCACGTCCATCGCGATGGCAACAAGGCAGAGGCAAAGCGTCTTGCCCAGTGTTTTGACGAATGAAGTCGAGATCAGATCTACGCCCGTGACCTCGGACAGAAGTGTGACGACGACAGTGAACACCGCAAGGATCGCGATGAACCACAAGACCGACGGGTTTTCGGCAAGGAATGATTTCCGCATGACTTAATCCGCCGCCGCGCGGCCCTTGAGAGCGACGATGCCCTTTGGCCGGAATTGAATGAACAGGATGATGAACAGGATCATATAGGTCTGTGCGGCCAGCGTGTTGGAGGGGTTCAGCCACTCGATCCCTTTTTGCAGGAACCCGATCAGCGACGCACCAGCCAGCGTGCCCCAGACATTGCCGACACCGCCCACGACCACGGTCATAAAGCTTTGCACGATGTAATCTGCGCCCATCTCGGAGGTAACTTTGGCATATAGCCCGATTGCGACACCGGCGATGCCTGCGATACCGGACCCCAGCCCGAAGGTCAGCATGTTGATCTTGTCAGGGTTGATCCCCATTGAGGCCGCCATACCGGGGTTTTGCGTCACGGCGCGTACTTCGAGCCCCAGCCGCGTGCGTTTGAGGACAAACAGGATCAGGCATAGAAACAACAACGCCATAACGAAAATCGCGACGCGAATATAGCTGATGGCAATCACATCATTGAACACCAGCGCTCCGCTGAGCCATTCGGGTGAAGTCAGCGGACGTGCTTGGGTGCCAAAGATATTCTTGGCCAACTGCTGCAACGCAATCGAGATGCCGAAGGTTGCCAGCAAGGTTTCAAGCGGGCGGTGATAGAGATGGCGGATCACCAGACGCTCCATCGCGACACCGGCCCCGAAAGTGATGGCAAAGGCCAAAGGCAGCGCGATAATGATCGACAGCGTATAGTCAGGCACGAATTGCTGCACGACAAAGCCGGTATAAGCACCCATCATGATGAATTCGCCATGGGCCATGTTGATGACGCCCATGACGCCAAAGGTGATGGCAAGACCAATAGCCGCGAGAAAATAGATCGAGGCGAGTGACAGCGCATCCAGCCCCAGATCAATGCCCTGGCTCACGGCAACGCGGGTTTCAACGGCTGCCAGAGCCTGCTCGGCGGCATCAGTGATGACTGGATCAGGTTCATCGTATTGCAGATAAAAGACATGTGCCGCGATGGCGGCCTCTTGCGCCTCGGGCGTGACACGCGGGGCGACCAGCCCCTCGGCCGTAAGGGCATCATAGGCTGCCGCACGTGCGGCATCGGTGTTCAGGGAACGGACCGCGACCCCACCGACCATGCCGCCTTCGATATTTGCGAGGAGCGCTGCACGGATTTGGGCGCTAGTCACAAGCGCTGGCGCAAGCTCTGCTGCGACCAGCCGCTCATAAGCCTCCTGCGCGGTTAGCTCGGCACCAACGGTCAGCACCTGCGCGATATTGGCGTCATCAGGAAGGGCTAAGGCGACCTGTGGCTGGGTCGACAAAACGTTATTCAGCACCGCACGCACGTCAACAGATAGATCATCGGCCATACCTGCGATGGCAGCGATCCGTACCTCTTGCGTGTCACCAAACAGGACCGCCAGCATTCCGGCCAGCCGCTCTTTGGTTTCTTTCAGAGAAGGGTCAGGCTCGCTTGCGATCGAGGCCTGCAACGGGCCAAGCTGGCTGGCGTCCATGCTGCGGGCGATGGCATCAACGGCGGCTTGGCGTCTGGTGATGTCAGGATCAGAGAGCTGGAACTGTACCAGCGCATCGCCGATAGCACGGCGCACACCGCCATTTGGGCGTGCCTCGGTCAGGCCATCGTCATTTGCCACTGTGGTTGTCGCGCCTGTGTCGAGGTCTTCAAGCGTGATCGCACCGCCCTCTTCAATAGCACGAAAGAAAAGACCGTCAGTGCCACGCTGCACGATCTCGCGGTCACGCCATGCCTCCAGAAAGGGCAGCGCCTGTGTCAGGCCGCTAGCGACCAGATCATCGAGCACCACACCGACACTTTGACGACCGGGGCTCAACACCTCGTCCTGATGGGTTTGCAGGATGTCTTGTAGGGTTTGCGCTTGCAAAGATGCAGGCAGGATCAGGCACAAGGAGAGCGCCAATGAGAGCAATCGCATCATGTGTACTCAAGCCGATATTGTGAGGGGTTGGGATCAGGGGCGCATTGCGTCATGCGTCCCTGATCAGCCGCTTTAGTAGTTAGAGGTCAGCTGCACACAGGTTTCGGTTTCGGTGTTATACATACCGCAACCCAAGGTTTGCCAATCGGACACAAGCACCGCAGATTCCGGCAGATAATCGGTCCATGCATCGCCCGGGACCTCAGCAGTCTGGCTGATGATATCGAACTGTCCGTCGGCGGTGATCTCACCGATCAAGACAGGCTTGGCGAGGTGGTGGTTCGGCAGCATGACTGCTGTACCGCCTGTCAGGTTCGGGAATTCCTGCCCGTACATGGCTTCACGCACCGCATCAACGTCTGTTGTGCCTGCCTCGGTTACCGCGTTCACCCACATGTTGAAGCCAATATAGTGGGCTTCCATCGGGTCGTTGGTCACACGGTCTTCACCCATTTTGGCTTTCCACGCTGCGACCCATTCGTCGTTCAGCTCGGATTCTGCGGACTGGAAGTAGTTCCAGGCGGCCAGGTGACCGACGAGGTCCGATGTATCGAGGCCGGAAAGCTCTTCTTCGCCAACAGAGAACGCAATAACAGGCAGGTCATCGGCAGAGACGCCTGCAGCCGCGAGTTCCTTGTAGAACCCGATGTTCGCATCACCATTGATCGTGGAAATCACCCCAACCTGTTTGCCGTCTGCACCCAAGGCTACGACATCAGCAACGATTGTGGCCCAGTCGGAATGACCGAAGGGGGTGTAGTTCACAAAGATATCCTCGGCGGGAATACCCTTGGACTGCAGATAGGCCTCAAGGATGTTGTTGGTTGTCCGTGGGTAGACATAGTCTGTGCCCAAGAGCGCGAATTTCTCGACCCCGAGCTCTTCGAGGAAGTAATCCGTTGCAGGGATCGCCTGCTGGTTTGGCGCGGCACCGGTGTAGAAGACATTGCGCGAGCTTTCTTCGCCTTCATACTGCACCGGATAGAACATCAGCCCGTTGAGTTCTTCCAATACAGGCAACGCAGATTTGCGGCTCACTGACGTCCAGCTGCCAAAGATCACGTCAACTTCGCTGACGGTCAGCAGTTCGCGCGCTTTTTCCGCAAAGAGCGGCCAGTCAGATGCCGGATCGACAACGACAGCTTCGATTTCACACCCGAGCAACCCGCCAGCGGCGTTCTGGTTCTCGATCAGCAATTCCATCGTGTCTTTGAGGGTCGTTTCCGAAATCGCCATCGTGCCAGAGAGCGAGTGAAGGACACCCACTTTGATCGGATCGGCGCATTGCGCGGCAGCCATAGATGTCGTGCCCAGCAAGGCAGTCAAAACAAATGCAGAATTTCTAAAGGTCATAGTTCTTTGGTCCCCGTTGTCGTTGCGGGATGCTGCGTCAGGAAACCAATTCCCTTTGCAACCTTGGACCAACCTAATAGGAAGGACCCGCAACAGTGATGTTGTAGTCGCGTGAAGGGAACGATCTTGCAGGATAGCCCTTTGCGCGACGCCGAAGTTTTCCTCGGACGCCCCAAAGTGGTGCTGCACTGCAGAAATATGCTAGCGATTTCGTATTGAACCTATCGCCTCACGCCTTGGCGCCTATAAAATTAGCAGTAGCCGCTAATTCGCCTGATTTTCTATCACTTCTTGCGCCCTGACGTGAACGTGAAATGAATTTGGGGGCCAACTTCGCGATGATTCCGATGAAGCTATCGCAGCTCTGTCGGAAGGGATCGCAGGCGGGCAGCATTCCTCAGGTTTTTGACGGGGCCAGAGATTGCGTCATCGTCCCTAGAACCTTGCTCGCGGCATCAAGCAACAACAGGTCATCAGAAGACCGCCCTAAGACATGCGCCAAACGGGGTTGTCCGATGAGCGTGGCAGGTGTCGTCACGACCATGCGCAAAGCGTCCGATAGCGGGATCCCGGCATGCAGCACCAACCGCCGCATACCTTCGGCCTGGGTAATATGCGCGCCCGCCAGATTGCCTTCGGCGTTGACCAACCGCCCCTCTTGCAGGCGGATCGTCCGGCCATAGAGCGTGAATTGCGTCTCTCCGCCAACTGTTGCCATCGCATCCGATACCAGAAACGGCGCAGAGCCGGCGGCACAGGCCCGCAAAGCGAGGCGGAACATGCGGTCATCCACATGGGCACCGTCACAGATCATGCCAAAAGCAATCCCCGCATTCAAAATCGCACCCACTGCCCCCGGTGCCCGGCTCGTCATAGGTGACATGGCATTGAACAGATGCGTGCCACAGCGGGCACCTGCTTTTATCGCAACCTCAATCTCTTCGGCGGTGGCATCCGTATGCCCGAGCGAGACGATAGCGCCCATTTCGGAGAGTGCGGTGATCTGCGCGGGTGTTGCGGCCTCTGGTGCGAGGGTGATCATCACGGCGACGCCTGCTTTGCGCAGATCGGACACGATGGTCAGCGTGTCTTGATCCAAGGGGCGGATACACTCCGCACGATGCGTCCCCCGCTTTGCGTCGCTTATATGCGGGCCTTCGATGTGGAGGCCCAGAATATCCGGGTTCTCTTTTGCGGCAATCGCGGCGGCTGCCGCTTGCGCAAGCACATCGGGATGGTCAGTGATGACCGTTGGCAAAATCGCGACCGTCCCGAAGCGGCGGTGCGCGGCCGCGATCCGTGCCATGCCATCCGCTGTCGGGGTGTTGTTCAGAAGGACACCACCACCGCCATTGACCTGCAAATCGACAAAGCCGGGGGTCAACAGGCCGGAAAGTGCCGTGGCCGGAACCGGCGCGCGCGATGTCTCGACAATAAAACCATCTGCAACGTGCACGGCCATATCGTACACGATGTCCTGACCGTCAAAGACACGGTCGGGTTTGAACCAGCCGTCCGTCATGGCGTGATCCCTGCACCATTGCGATGATCCATCCACGCCGCATAGGCAGCACCACGTGCACCGCTGGCGTCACCCCCTTGCGCCAAGGCAAGCGGGGCGGCAGCGAAACCGTCAATCTGCGCGTTCTTGGCGGCAACCCGCAAATCGGCAATCACATCAGGGATAGCCGTGAGCCCGCCGCCCAGAACGATCACATCAGGATCAATTGTGAGCGTGAGGTGATGCAGCACCTCAGCCACAAGCGCGCACCAAATCGCCCAGACCTGCGCCATATCTGAGGTGCGCCGGGCGGCAATCTCATGCGTGGTCAGGTGCATACCGGTAACGAAAGCAGCCAGGCGTTGCAGACCCAGCCCCGAGATATACCCCTCGATACATCCTTTCCGCCCGCAACCGCAGTCATAAACCGGCAGGCCATGTGCAGCGATGATATGCGCAGGGGCCGCAATGTGGCCGATCTCACCTCCTGTGGCCGTCGGCCCAGTGCGCCATTTTTGGTCGATGACCAGACCACCGCTCACACCTGTGCCAAGGATCAGCGCCATCACCACGGATTTTCCCTGCCCCGCACCGAACACCGCCTCGGACAAGGCCAGCGCGCGGCAATCATTCAGGAACGTAATTTTGCGCCCTGCCCGCTGTTCTAGATCGGCAGGGAAGGGCCGCCCGGAAGCAGGCAGATTGTTCGCCAGCGTTAGGCCGGTTTGCGGGTTCACAAGACCCGCGGCCCCGACGCCAACCGCGGCAACCGTGCCCGCAGCGTCCGAGGCCCAGGCGATCTGATCAACGACCGCATTTACGAGTTGGTCATAACCTTCGGGGGTCGGGACACGGTGGCGGGCGATCTCTTGCCACGCGGCATCAAAGACACGCGCCTCTATCTTTGTCCCGCCAAGATCAATGCCAAGGGTGTTCATTAAAGGGGTCCATCGGATCAAAGGGGCAGGATCGTCTTGTCACTGCCAGTTATCGTCGCGGTTTTCGTCAGGCAAGACAATGACAGGTTTTCCCATCGTCGCGCTAATGATGCAGTGCCGCGACGGTCTTGAGCACCGAGAAGCCGTAAAGCGCCTCGAAGCCCTTTTCGCGCCCATGACCGGACAGGCCCCGACCGCCAAAGGGCAGTTCCACCCCGCCACCTGCGCCGTAGTTGTTGATAAACACCTGCCCCACCCGCAGGGCACGCGCCATACGCATCTGCCGCGCTCCGTTTTCGGACCAACAAGACGCGACAAGGCCAAACCCGGTGCCATTGGCGATGGCGATTGCCTCTGCCTCATCCTCGAACGGGATGATGACCTGCACAGGCCCAAAGATTTCATCCTGCGCCAGCGTATGATCAGGCGCGACATCTGCAAAAAGAGTAGGAGCGACATAGGCTCCACCTACAGGTGCGTCATCAACGATCTGCCCTCGCGCTGCCACCTCCAGATCGCCACCCTGCGCCAGAAAGCCCTCAACGATCTCTTTTTGCCGCAGCGACACCAAGGGCCCCACATCCAGATCCGCCAAGGCAGGCCCCGCCCGCAGTTGTGCGTAGCGGGCGGCCATTTCGGTGACCACCTGATCATAGACACCACGCTGCACCAATATCCGCGATGCGGCAGAACAGGTCTGTCCCGCGTTCTGGATGCCTGCATTCACCAAGAACGGCAAAGCGGCCGCGATATCGGCGTCATCAAACACCACCTGCGGTGATTTCCCCCCAAGCTCCAGTGTCACCGGCACAACATTTGCACCGGCACTCTGCTGGATCAGTTTTCCCACGCCGACAGAGCCGGTGAACGAGATATGATGCACGCCCTTATGGGCAGACAAAGCAGCGCCCGCCTCGGCACCCAATCCCGGCACCACATTCAGCGCGCCATCTGGCAGTCCCGCCGCACGGGCGATTTCGGCGAATGCCAAGGCGGTCAAGCAAGCTTCTTCGGCGGGTTTGAGGACACAGGCATTGCCCATCGCCAAAGCAGCCCCCACCGAGCGCCCGATGATCTGCATCGGATAGTTCCATGGGATGATATGGCCGGTCACACCATGCGGTTCGCGCAGGGTGTAGACGGTGTAGCCATCCAGATATGGGATCGTCTCGCCATGGACCTTGTCGGCAGCCCCGCCATAAAACTCCAGATAGCGTGCAAGCGCCAATACGTCGGCGCGCGCCTGTCTCAGCGGCTTGCCCACATCCATCGCTTCCAGTTGCGCCAGCTCATCCACATGCGCCAGCACCGCTTGGCCGATCTTGGCCAGCATGCGCCCCCGTTCTGCCGCTGTCGCTTTGCCCCAAGGGCCCGATAGCGCCGCTTCTGCCGCCGCGACCGCCGCGGCGATGTCATCAGCCTCGCCACGGGCGATCTGGCACAGCGTGCTGCCATCGGAGGGATTGATCAGTGGCAGGGTCTCGCCTGAAAGCGCGTTAACCCACTTGCCTGCGATAAAACATTTACGGGGGTCGATGTTGCGTGGTCGTAGCGTCATGGCGGTCTATCCCTGCAAGGCTTTATCTTGGCTAAGGGTTACCACGTGCCCGCTGACAACAGCAATCATCACGGTCAGCGCGTATGATTTCCGATGTTTATCTCATGAAATGGTGCCCGCGGCCGGACTCGAACCGGCACGGCCTTACGGCCAAGAGATTTTAAGTCTCCGATGTCTACCATTCCACCACGCGGGCACGGCGCTATTCCTATGACGCTCTGCCGCGCTGGGCAAGCCGTGATCAGAGTTCTGTGCCCAACGGCGGATCAAGGAGCGCACGTTCCGACAGCCACGGGTTCAGTGCAACCGCCGCGCGCAGAACCGCCTGCCCTTCTTCGTTGCGCCCCATGGCAATCAGGGTCAGCGCCTTGCCGGATAACGCGCCAACGTGGTTGGGAATAATCTCCAGGGTGCGGTCAAGGTCGGCCAATGCGCCCTCATAATCCTCGCTGAGGAAACTGGCGAATGCGCGTTGATTGTAGCCTTCGGCATAATCGGGGCAGTATGCGATCAACCGCGAAAAGACAGTGCGCGCGCCCAGAAGATCATAAACGGCGCGCCGTGACATGCCCTCATCCAGCATCGCTTGTGCCGTGGCGTCCGGCGCATCGGTCCAAAGCTCCCAAAGACTATTCGAAAGTTCGCGGCCCGCCATTTCGTTCTGTGCATCCCCGAGTTCGGACAAAATCTCGGACATGCGTCCGCTGTGATCTGGCGCATCAGGACAGGTTTCCGCGAGCACAGGCGCGGCTAACAGAAAAAAGGGGGGCATCCATTTCATACGTAATTTATCTGCGGCATCGCGCGGTTGCGTCAAGCACCACCGCCCGCACCGGGGGCGACAGGCAACAGCCCTTCTTCCTTGACCGCCTGCATCGCGACATAGGTCGAGGTGCTTGCGACATGCGGCAAGGTCGATATTTTCTCAGCCAGAACAGCACGGTAGCCTGGCATGCCTGCGGTGCGGACCTTGAGCAGATAATCAAATGCCCCTGCGATCAAATGACACTGCTCGACTTCCGGTACCAGCATCACCGCACTATTGAATGCGGCTAATGCGCGTTCGCGCGTATCCGACAGCTTGACCTCGACGAAGGCAACATGGTCTCGGCGCAGCCGGATCGGATCATAAAGCGCGCGGTAACCGCGGATAATACCGTGATCTTCCAGCCTTTTCAGCCGTGCCTGCGTGGGCGATTTCGACAAACCGATCCGGCGGGCAAGCTCGGTAACGCTGATCCGGCCCTCAACCGTAAGGATATCAAGTATCTTAAGATCAAACCGATCCAGCCCAACAGGCGTTTCAGCCATGATTCATCCAGTTAATAAGTTAAACCGCCCGCAAGATTGGCACATTGCAGTTAGAATGGCCATGTATTTCTTGCTAGAGTAGGAGAAATTCTGAAAGGAGCCTGCCATGCCCCGCGATCATTCAACAGACGTCCGCCACCAGATTGACTTGTCCATGTATCAGGACGAAGACAGCGCTGTTGAGGCGCTTGTTGCGGCAGCCCAACTGACGCCGCAAGACCGCGCGCGGATTTGTAAGCGTGCAGCAGAGCTTGTCACCCAAATCCGTAACAGCTCTGATCCGGGACTTATGGAAGTCTTTCTGGCCGAGTACGGCCTGTCCACCGATGAAGGCATCGCGCTGATGTGTCTGGCCGAGGCGCTCTTGCGCGTGCCGGATGCCGACACAATGGACGAGTTGATCGAGGACAAGATCGCCCCCTCTGACTGGGGCAAACATCTGGGCCACTCTGCGTCCTCACTGGTCAATGCCTCGACTTGGGCCTTGATGCTGACAGGCCGCGTGCTGGATGATGAAAAGCCCGGCATGACCCGCCATCTGCGCAGCGCGATGAAACGTCTGGGCGAACCCGTGATCCGCACAGCCGTTGCCCGCGCGATGCGCGAAATGGGCCGTCAGTTTGTGCTTGGCGAGGATATCGGCAAAGCCATGAAACGCGCCGAAGGCATGCAGGCGAAGGGCTTTACCTACAGCTATGATATGCTGGGCGAGGCCGCGCGCACGGATGCGGACGCCAAAGGCTATCACCTGTCCTATTCCCGTGCGATCAGCGCAATTGCCGAGCACTGCAAATACAATAGCGTCGCGGAGAACCCCGGCATTTCGGTAAAACTATCTGCACTGCATCCGCGTTATGAAGTCGCGCAAGAGGCGCGCGTCATGGAAGAACTGGTGCCGCGCGTTCGTGCGCTGGCGTTGCTGGCGAAATCGGCCGGCATGGGCTTTAACATTGATGCTGAAGAGGCTGACAGGCTCTCGCTTTCGCTCGATGTAATCTCTGCCGTGCTGTCCGAACCTGCATTGGCGGGATGGGACGGTTTTGGCGTGGTTGTGCAGGCTTACGGCCAGCGCGCGCCTCTGGTGATCGATTGCCTATATGAGATGGCCACGCGGCTTGACCGCAAGATCATGGTCCGGCTGGTCAAAGGCGCCTATTGGGACGCCGAGATCAAGCGCGCGCAGGTCGAAGGCATCGACGGTTTCCCTGTCTTCACCGCCAAACAGCACACGGACATCAGCTATATCAGCAACGCACGTAAACTGCTGCGCATGACAGACCGGATCTATCCGCAGTTCGCCACGCATAACGCGCACACTGTCGCCGCTATCCTTGACCTTGCCCAGCAATTAGAGCGCAGCAGCAACGACTATGAATTCCAGCGTCTGCATGGCATGGGCGAGACATTGCATTCCATCGTGCTGAACGCCGAGAAAACCCGCTGCCGCATCTACGCGCCCGTTGGCGCGCATGAGGACCTGCTGGCCTATCTCGTCCGCCGCTTGCTGGAAAACGGCGCAAACTCGAGCTTTGTGAACCAGATCGTCGATGAAGACGTCCCTGCCGAGGTCGTCGCGGCCTGTCCGTTCGACTATGCGGGACAACGGCCTGCGTTGAAGACCGGCCCAGAACTTTATGAAACCGAGCGTGTGAACTCAAAGGGGTGGGACTTGACCCATACGCCCACGCTTGCCGAAATTTTCAACAGCCGCACTGTACTGCAAAAAGCCAAGTTCAAAGGTCATGCATTGACCACAGCGGCCTTCAAATACCCCAAGGCAAAACTGCTAAATGCGCAACCCGTCAAGAACCCCGCCATGCCGGGTGATATCGTTGGTCAGGTTCAGATCGCGACCGAAAAAGAGATCGCAACAGCACTGGATACCGCCACCCCTTGGCACGCGGATGTCACCACTCGTGCTGAAATCCTGAACGCCGCTGCGGATGCCTATGAGGCCAATGCAGGCGAGCTTTTTGCGATCCTGACACGTGAAGCTGGCAAATCGCTGCCGGATGCGGTGGCAGAATTGCGCGAAGCCGTGGATTTCCTGCGCTACTACGCAGCGCAAGCCACCAGCCAACAACAGGCACGCGGCGTCTGGACGTGCATCAGCCCCTGGAACTTCCCTCTGGCTATTTTCACAGGACAGATCGCAGCAGCACTTGCTGCGGGCAACGCTGTGCTGGCAAAACCGGCCGAGCAAACCCCGCTGATCGCAACCCGTGCAACAGCTTTGCTCCATGACGCAGGTGTACCGCCCAGCGCGTTGCAACTGCTGCCAGGTGGGGGTGACGTCGGCGCGGCTCTGACAGCGGATGCGCGCATCAATGGTGTGGCCTTCACCGGCTCGACAGCGACAGCCCTGAAAATTCGCAGCACGATGGCGGCAAATTGCGCCCCAGGCACACCACTGATTGCGGAAACAGGCGGTTTGAACGCGATGATCGTGGATAGCACCGCCCTGCCCGAACACGCCGTGCGTGACATCATCAATGGGGCGTTCCAATCCGCCGGTCAGCGGTGTTCGGCGCTGCGCTGCCTTTATGTGCAAGAGGATATCGCCGATAACCTGCTGAAAATGCTCAAAGGTGCGATGAACGAACTCAATGTCGGTGACCCCTGGCATCTGTCCACAGATGTGGGCCCCGTCATTGATGAGGCCGCCTATACCGGCATTGCTAACCATATCACGCAAGCCGCAAGCGAAGGCCGTATCCTGCATCAGATCAAGGTGCCCTCCACAGGCTATTTCATTGCGCCCACAGCGATACGGATTAATGGTATTGCGGACATGACCAAAGAGATCTTCGGTCCAGTTCTGCATGTCGCTACTTTCAAATCATCCGAGCTGGATGACGTCATCAATGCCATCAATGCCACGGGCTATGGTCTGACGTTTGGTCTGCACACACGCATCGACGACCGCGTGCAGACGATTGTCGAGAAGGTCCACGCCGGAAACATCTATGTCAACCGCGACCAGATCGGTGCGATTGTGGGCAGCCAGCCCTTTGGCGGCGAAGGCCTGTCAGGGACGGGTCCAAAGGCGGGCGGACCACACTATCTGCCCCGCTTTGCCGCACGGCCCGCACCACGGACAGAGGCGAACTGGCCTGAGGCTGCCGACATGAAGGCGCTGAAAAAGCGGATCGCAGAGGCAAAGGCCCCCACGCCGGCCAAACCGACCGACCTGCCCGGCCCAACCGGCGAATCCAACCGCCACAGCACGCAGGCCCGTGGTCCGATCCTTTGCATGGGTCCGGGTGCGGATGTCGCGCAAGAGCAGGTGGCAGCCGTGAAGGCACTCGGTGGCATCGGGATCAGCACCGAGGGCGCTTTGACGGCGTCACAGCTGAGCGAGATTGCTGATCTGGGTGCCGTGATCTGGTGGGGCGACGCCCAGACCGGGCGGGCGCTCGAGACGGCTCTGAGCACACGTCAGGGACCGATCACAGCGCTGATCACAGGCATGCCTGACGCGGCCCATGTGCTGCATGAACGCCATGTCTGCATCGACACGACAGCAGCGGGCGGAAATGCCGCACTTTTGGCCGAAGTTGCAGAGGTCGCCACCCCAGCTTTCTCTTGACCGCTGGGGCGGCTTCGGGGACGGTCGCGCCATGTTTCCAATTCGCGATCACAACCCCTCTGAGCGCACGCCTTATGTGACCCTGGCCTTGATCGCGGCGAATGTCGCGATCTTTCTGGCAGGCCTTGCCTTGTTTCAGGATCAGCGGGCGCTTTCACAGCTTTATTATGACTATGCCTTGCTGCCGATCCGTCTGTCGAACGGGGAAAACTACGCCGCGCTTGTGACGTCGATTTTCCTGCACGGCGGTTTTATGCATCTGGCAGGAAATATGCTCTTTCTATGGATCTTCGGCGATAACCTCGAAGACGAAATGGGGCATATCCCGTTCCTGATCTTCTATCTTGTCTGCGGCATCGGCGCATCCTTGGCGCAATACGGGGCCGATCCGTTTTCCACCATCCCGACGGTCGGTGCATCAGGTGCGATCGCAGGCGTCATGGGCGGCTATCTGTTGCTGTTCCCGAAAGCACGGGTCGATATCTTTATCTTCTTTATCGTCTTTTTCCGCATTTTACCGATCCCCGCGTGGATCATGCTGGGCCTCTGGTTCTTCATTCAGCTTTTCAGTGGCATCAATGTCGACACCTCAAACGGCGGCGTGGCCTATTGGGCGCATGCGGGTGGTTTTGTCATTGGGGCAATCCTCACGGTACCGCTGTGGATCAAACTGGGGGCGACCCTGTTTTGGCGGCAAACACACGGGCACCCACCCCACCCCGAGGCGGAATATACCCGCAGCAATATTCCGATTGTCCGGCGTTAGGCCCGACGAATGACTTTCGCGAAAGTCTCGAAGATAGGCTCGTTGGCGCAAATTAACTGACCATCAGCGATCACATCGCCTTCGGGATTAATCGGCTCTAAAATACCGCCTGCTTCGCGTACAATCACGATACCCGCAGCGATATCCCACGCATTCAGCCCACGTTCCCAGAACCCTTCGTAGCGGCCGGCGGCAACATAGGCCAAATCCAGCGCCGCAGCACCAAAGCGGCGCACACCCGCACAAGCAGGCAGAATCCGCGCAAGGTCTTGGATCGTTTCTGGGAGATCGGCGCGGCCGGCAAAAGGCAGTCCCGTTGCGAAAATGCTCTCAATCATGCGGTGCCGGCCGGACACGCGCATCCGGCTTTCGTTCATCCAGGCACCGCCGCCTTTTTCAGCATAGAACATTTCGTCCTTGACGGGATCATAGATAACGCCAGCCACAATCTGGCCTTTATGCTCAAGCGCAATGGAGACTGCCCAATGCGGCAGTCCGTGCAGGAAGTTTGTCGTCCCATCCAGCGGATCAACGATCCAGCGGCGGGTGGGGTCCTCGCCCTCAATCTCTTTGCCCTCTTCTCCCAGAAAACCGTAGGTTGGGCGGGCATGCATCAGCTCTTCCATGATCATTGCTTCTGCGGCCTTGTCAGCGCGGCTGACAAAATCGCCGGGGCCTTTTGTGCTGACTTGCAGGTTCTCGACTTCGCCAAAATCCTTCAGCAAACCGCGGCCTGCCTTGCGGGCGGTTTTCATCATCACGTTTAGGTTTGCGCTGCCAGCCATCTGCGAGGTCCTTCATAGGGGATCAAACGCGGCGTATAGGCCCTCGGGCTAGGCGGAACAAGAGGCAAGACACGCTTCGCTGCTTTCACCTAATTTAGAGATTTTAACGGCTTGTTTGCCGCTTGCTTGCATATTCGCCCGCAGTGACGAGTAGGACAGTATGCAACCACACCTGATTAATCATTTCCTGCATGAAACACAGATCGTTGGCCATATTTCTGGTCGGGATGTGGTAAAACGTGTGGGTGCGGCCGTATTGATGTCTGGCATCTGCTTTAATGCCGGGTTCGGGATACAGGCACTCACTGTTTTGACCGTCATCAGCATTTTGGAAATCATCTCCTATCCGCTGAATAGACGGGCCTCCAAATTTGACCCCCCTTTGAAGCTCCCGTCGGGGATTGCTGTGTTCTTCTTCAATTGGTTCGCCATGTTCCCATATCTAGGGCTGGGGCTGATTCTGTCACAAAGCGGCAGTTTGCCCTATGTAATCACCGGATATCTGTGGATTTTCGGAGTGTACGTCCACGTGAGCAACGCCTTCGGTCTGCTTCCGTTTTATAACTGGAGCCAGATGCTCATCGCGTTTGCCACCATGTTCCTGATGCACTGGAACCTGGTGGGCAATCCTGCATTTACGCATGAACCGGTCGCGTGGTTGCTCACGTCAATTTCGACATTTGTGTATATCATGAACACCTTTGACACGATGAACCTGCAAAAGGATACACATCAAGCGCTTGAAAGAGCGCGACAAGATGCCAACGCGCGGCTTGCCGATCTTGAAAAACTGTCGCGCAGCGACAGCCTGACTGGGTTGATGAACCGTCGCGCCTTTGATGAAGTTGTGCAAAGCATGATGTCCCAGCATGCCAATAAACAGGGTGTGACCGTTTTTCTTATTGATTTGGACGGTTTCAAACCGATCAACGATAGCTACGGGCATAAAGCCGGTGATGCCGTCCTACGTGCGGTTGCGTTCAGGCTAAACGAGCTTGCCATGCGCGGTGATCGTGTCGCGCGCGTGGGAGGTGACGAATTCGCCGTGCTATCGGCGAATATCACGTCCTTGCAACAAGCCAAATCCTTTGCAGGCCACCTTGTCGACAAGCTACGAGAAACCATTCCATTCGAGCAAAAGCAGCTTGATGTGGGCGTCAGCATTGGCATCGCGCGGCAGGGACCGGATGCAAGTACACCGCCGGAACTGCTCTCGGGTGCGGATCAGGCCATGTATCGGGCCAAACAGGATTCAAACACAAATATCATGATTTATGACAAGAACGCGTTTCCTGTACGCCCCACATTGAAGGACCGCGAAATTTTGTTGGCCGCGATGCACAACGGAGAGATCCTGCCTTACTATCAGCCGAAAGTGCGGATCGATACCGGCGAAATCATCGGGTTTGAGGCATTGTCGCGATGGGAACACCCGCAGCGCGGCCTACTGCCGCCGTCCCATTTTTTGCCCCTGATCAACGAGTTGGCGCTACAAGGCAGCTTTATGGCATGTACGGCTGACCTCGTGCTACGAGACCTTGCCCAGATGAAGCAAGAAGGGCTTGATCCCGGGCAGGTGGCGATCAATATGTCTGAGGTCACACTTGCCACGCTTCTGGGGCGCAAGGAACTTTTCGCGATACTCGACCGTTATCCCGAACTGCGCCATCATCTAACGTTCGAGATTACCGAAGACATTTTCATCGCCCGCGCGGGCGAAATCATACGTCGCTCGATCCAGCTTTTCCGCAATGCAGGTGTGCGCATTTCACTGGATGATTTTGGGACTGGCTATGCCTCGCTACAGCATCTCAAGGAGATGGAGTTTGATGAACTCAAACTCGACACGGGCTTTGTGCGCGATCTAGGATTTGACCCTGCCGCCAGAGTGCTGATCGAAGGACTTGTGACCATCAGCAAAGGGCTGAACGTCGACTTGATTGCCGAAGGGGTCGAGACCGAACAACAGCGCAATATGCTACGCGATATGGGGTGCAAATACGTCCAAGGCTACTACTACGGTGCTGCAATGCCCTTTCGTGAAACCTGTCTGCGACTGCATGCGCGCAAAACGGGCACCGCGGCGCCACAAGGCATCACATCGGTGGCCTAGGGGCGCTGCAGTTTCACCGCTTCCTGCCGGGCAAGCCGGATCAAATGCGCCATGAAAGGGCGGCTTGTATCCTCTGCCCGCGTCGCGGCATAAAGACGGCGCGTGATACCCTGTTTCGTCAAAGGCCGCGTGACGTAATCCGAATTATAGCGCACCTGCCTGACAACCCAGTCCGGCAGAACCGCAACACCGCGGTTAGAGGCCACCAAAAGCAAGATGACGGCGGTCAGTTCCACCTGCCGTACTGCTGCGGGTTCAACTTTGGCGGGCGTCAAAAGCTGCGAAAAGATATCGAGCCGTGCGCGATCAACAGGATAAGTAATCAATGTCTCACCACGAAAATCCTCGGCCTCGATCACGTCCTTTTGGGCCAAGGGGTGACTGGCCGCCGCCACGAACACGGGCTCATAATCAAAAAGCGGGGTAAAATCCGTCTCTGGCAAATCCTCGGGATCGGAAGAGACGACCAGATCAACCTCTTCCTTGCGCAAAGCCGGCAAAGCGTCAAACGCGAGGCCGGGCCGAATATCCACATCAACCTCGGGCCATGCTTTGCGGAACTGTTCCAACACAGGGAACAGCCATTCGAAACAGGCGTGACACTCGATCGCGATGTGCAACCTGCCCGCACTGCCAGCCACCAGACCAGAGAATTCAGCCTCCAGCGCCGCCACTTGCGGCAGGATCTGCTCGGCCGCAGCGAGCATCTTCATTCCTGCTGCAGATAATTTCAACGGCTTTGATCGCCGGACAAAAAGCTCGACACCCGCCTGATCCTCGATCCCCTTGATTTGATGCGACAGGGCCGATTGGGTAATGTTCAACTGGTCCGCAGCACGCGCGAGACCGCCAGTGTCATGGATCGCCTTGATTGTCCGAAGGTGCCGAAACTCGATATGCATATATGAGGCGTCCTCATGACCTTGGTGAAGTTTATGAAATTGCGTCAACTTCATACTGATGACAAAAGATCAAGGCAAGCAAGAGGTGCATCATGTCCAAGCCGAACGTTTCCTTCGAATTCTTCCCCCCCAAGTCCCTTGAGGGTTCTTTTCGTCTCTGGGATTGCGTCAATACGCTTGCCCC
>NZ_DASYOK010000048.1:0-3300 GCF_036007805.1 Yoonia sp. | reverse complement strand
CCAAGCGATCCTTGGCTTTGACGCGACCGAGCAAGTCGCCATCGACATGGCGATGATCGAACTGGACGGCACCCCGAACAAAGCCCGCCTTGGCGCGAATGCGATCCTTGGCGTGTCCATGGCGGTGGCCAAAGCTGCGGCAGATTTTACCGCACAGCCGCTTTTCCGCTACATCGGCGGCACCTCTGCTCGCACCCTGCCCGTGCCCATGATGAACATCATCAATGGCGGCGAACATGCTGATAACCCTATTGATATTCAGGAATTCATGATCATGCCGGTCGCTGCGGAAAACATCCGCGAGGCGGTGCGCATGGGGTCCGAAGTGTTCCATACGCTGAAGAAAGAACTCTCTGCCGCGGGCCACAACACAGGCATCGGCGACGAAGGCGGCTTTGCCCCCAACCTTGCCAGCACACGCGTCGCGCTTGATTTCATCATGACGTCGATCAAGAAGGCAGGCTATGAGCCCGGCAAGGACATCTACCTCGCGCTCGATTGCGCCGCGACCGAGTACTACAAGGGCGGCAAATACGAGATGGTCGGCGAAGGTGTATCCCTGACATCTGCCGAAAACGCGGCCTATCTTGCAAAACTGGTCGAAGATTACCCCATCATCAGCATTGAAGACGGGATGTCCGAGGATGACTGGGACGGCTGGAAAACCCTCACCGATATGATCGGCGATAAGATCCAGCTTGTGGGCGACGACCTTTTCGTCACCAACCCTGCGCGTCTGGCCGACGGTATCGCCAAAGGCTCTGCCAATTCCATGCTGGTCAAGGTCAACCAGATCGGGACGCTGACCGAGACATTGCAGGCCGTCGATATGGCGCACCGTGCAAAGTTCACCAATGTGATGTCACACCGCTCGGGTGAGACCGAGGATGCGACCATTGCCGACCTTGCGGTTGCCACCAACTGCGGGCAGATCAAAACCGGCTCATTGTCCCGTTCGGACCGTCTGGCAAAGTATAACCAGTTGATCCGCATCGAAGAAATGCTCGGCGAAACCGCTGTCTACGCGGGGCGGAGCATCCTGAAAGGATGATCACGACAGGGATGCACCCCGTCCCTGCCGGCCATGTCGCGGCGGTTGTCACCTACTTGCAGATGACAGCCCCCGCGATGACGCCAAGGCCCTTTCCCGATGGGGTGACTGCCACGCGCGAGCAAATGGACAACGCCAGCTACCGCGCATTGTTTCGCGCGGTCGGCGCGCCTTGGCTTTGGACCCTGCGCCTCGTGATGGATGATGACGCATTGGCGGCGATCCTGAGCGACGACAGGACCGAGACGTGGGTCATCCGCAAGAACGGCACGGCTATTGGCCTCGCCGAGCTTGATTTCCGCCCCGAGAATGAATGTGAGCTGGCCTATTTCGGTATCGTGAAAGAGGCGACAGGCCAAGGGCTTGGTGGCCCGATGATGGCACTGGCGCAAGCCCGCGCCTTTGCCCGCGATATTGGCCGTTTCTTTGTGCATACCTGCAATTGGGATGATCCTCGTGCCTTGGGTTTTTACCAAAAAGCAGGATTTACCCCCTACCAAACCGCAGTCGAGGTTTTCCCTGATCCGCGTCTGCACGGCCATCACTCTCCAGAGACAGCACCACACGTCCCATGCCTGACATGACAGCTGACGATATCATCGCCCAACTCGACCTCGCCCCGCATCCTGAAGGGGGGTACTACCGCCAAACATGGGTCGCGGAGAATAAGGGTCGCGCCACGGGCACTTGCATCTATTTCCTGCTAAAAGCCGGACAGGCCAGCCATTGGCACGCAGTGGATGCGGTCGAAATCTGGCATTACTACGCCGGCGCGCCGCTGGTTCTGTCATTGGCCCCCGGCCTCGACGGGCCTGCGACCGATCACACGCTGGGACCGGACCTTGCCGCAGGGCAGCTACCGCAAGCGATCGTGCCCGAGGGCCATTGGCAAATGGCGGCCACCACAGGTGCGTGGACGCTGGTTGGCTGCACCGTGTCACCCGGTTTCGAATTTGCGGGCTTCACGCTGGCCGCACCCGATGTGGATATCCCGCGCGATCCCCGCGCATAAAAAAGGGGGAGCGGATGCTCCCCCATAGTTTCGCTGATCAGGCTCACTCATTATACCGCTCGGTTTGTTTGCCTGCGGCCCAATCCGCGCCGGAGCGAGCGCACCCGCTCCGAAGCTCTTTATCAGCGAAGGAATTTCGGCGAAATTCCTTCTGCGCGCATAAGATTTTTCGCCGAAAAATCTTAGCTACAACCGCTTGTCCCGCCGCATGTGTTGCACTTCATGCAGGTACCATTGCGGACCAGCGTGTAGTTGCCGCATTCGCCGCAAGGATCACCCTCATAGCCCTGCATCTTGGCCTTATCGCGGGCCGAGATTGTTGCTGTGGCCGTTGTTGACGTCACGCTTTCGCTGACGATGGTTTGCAGCGTTGCCACCGGATCAGCATCGCTATCCACCGGTGCCAGACGCATGCCCCCCTGCAAAGCCACCAGGTCCTGCGGCATCCGCTTGCGCAGGTACCCAGTCGACGAAATCTGCTTGAGCACTTCCAAAGACCGTGAAGCCGCACTTTCAGTTGGCGCTTTCACGTTCGAGACACCCTCTTCCTCACCACGGCCGATGCTGTCGAAGGACGCGCCCTCTGGCTTGACGTGCGCCAGATCGGTGCGGTCAAGATAGCTGACAGCCAGTTCGCGGAAGATGTAGTCAAGGATCGACGTTGCATTCTTGATGCTGTCGTTGCCCTGAACCATGCCTGCGGGCTCGAACTTGGTAAATGTGAAGGCATCCACAAATTCCTCAAGCGGCACACCGTACTGAAGACCAACCGATACCGCGATGGCAAAGTTGTTCATCATGGCGCGGAAGCCGGCACCTTCCTTGTGCATGTCGATGAAGATTTCACCAAGCTGGCCGTCTTCATACTCACCGGTGCGCAGATACACCTTGTGCCCGCCGACGATCGCCTTTTGGGTGTAGCCCTTGCGGCGCTGAGGCATCTTTTCACGCTCGCGGTTGCGCACCTCCTGGATGATGATCTTCTCAACGATCTTTTCGGCCAGAACAGCGGCTTTCTCGTGGTGGTTGCCGCTTTCAAGGATCTCTTGCGCGTCCTCATCGTCTTCGACAAGCGCGGCGGCCAGTGGCTGTGACCGTTTGGAGCCGTCACGGTAAAGCGCATTTGCCTTTACACCCAGTGACCACGACAATTCATAGGCCTTCTGGCAGTCCTCGATTGTCGCATCGTTCGGCATGTTGATTGTCTTGGAAATCGCACCCGAGATGAATGACTGAG
>NZ_DASYOK010000047.1:0-9988 GCF_036007805.1 Yoonia sp. | reverse complement strand
GCGAACGGCCCTGATCGCCCTGACCAACAACCCGGCCGCAGCTGTGATGTTGAGTACGAAAAGGAAGGGACTTGTTTCCAGCTGTAGCATAGTCCTCCTTCAACTTGCTGACCGGCTCAGCGGCCCGTCCCCCACGTGTCCCTTGCAACGCATTGACCCAAATGGGATACGGTTCAGTCTAGGTGGCCCGCCTCAGCTGATGCCGGTAATGCCCTTCGGAAAACCCGCATTGCGCGCGGTGACCCTCGAGGGTCCGGTAATGAAGGCCTCAAACGGATCATGGGTCGTCACGCCGCCCGCTTCCTCGACCAGAAGCAAACCCGCTGCCGCGTCCCAGATGTTTAGCTCCCCTTCGTGAAAGGCGTCGAACCAACCGGCCAGAATACCCAAAAAACAGATCGTCGCCGCACCATAGCGCCGATGTTCGATCCCCGCATCCAGAAGTGCACCGATCTCGTCGAAATAGTCTTGCAACGGTGTGCGCGGCGAATATCCCAGCGCCATGATCGGATTGTCGACGACAGCCGGGTCGAAGGTGACTAACCTGTCATTGAGGTAGCAGCCCAGCCCGCGCCGCGCCCAGGCCGTCATTCCTAGATCGGGTGCATGAATGACCCCGTGGGTCAGCGCAATCCCGTCGAACCTGCCGATTGAGATGGCCCAGTTCGGCGTCCCGCGGGAGAAGTTCACCGTACCATCGATGGGATCGAGAATCCAAATCTCGCCCCCTGTGCCGGTCAGGCCGCCTTCCTCACCAAGGATCGCGACACCGGGCTCCAGTGCCTGGATGCGATCGCGCAACAGGGCCTCGACGGCGAGGTCGGCTGCCGTCAGCAGATCCATCGGGCCTTTTTCCTGGATCTTGAGACTGTCGGGACGGGTCCGCATCTCCTGTGCGATGATGCCGGCCTCGCGGGCCATGTCCAGCATTGAGTTAAGGCGATCATCGCGCATGTCGCGTCGTTCCTCGAAGTGTTGCTTTGAGTGGCTCTTTGATGAGCTTGTTGCCGGAGACATCGCCCGACAACCGCTCAATCAGGAGGCGAACCACAGTTGCTGCCTGCGCCTCGATGTCCTGGCTGATGGTCGACAGGTCGTAGGCGCCCCAGCCTGCTTGTTCGATATCGTCAAAGCCCAGTACTTGAATCCGGTCCGGCACGGCAATGCCGTGGTCGATTCGCAAGGCATCGAGTGCGCCCATCGCCATCAGGTCGGTGGCGCAAAAGAGACCGTCGATCCGGTCGAGAACCACCCGGTCGATCGCGGCGATATTGGCGCGCGACCGGGCATGGCTCTGGTCTTCGGCAAGAAATGTTTCGATTGGAAAGCCCTGTGACCGGGCATAGCTGATGAAGGCGCGGGCCCGGCCCGAGACCGAATAGGTCTTAGTCCTGGGCATCAGGCATCCCAGATGTGTGGCGCCACATTCGATCAGCAGACGCGCGGCCATGAATCCGCCTGTCTCGTTGTCGGCCACGACCCGGTCACCCCAGCCAGAATTTCCAGGCCGGTTGACGAGCACCACCGGCAATCCGAAGCGGGCACAATCATCTATCAGGGCGGGCGGCGGCGTGTCGGAGGTGAAGATCATGCCGGCGACGTTGTAGCCCAGAAGGGATTCGATCAGCTTGCCCACGTGATCCGGCCGCTCAGCCGTTATCAGCATCGGCTTCAACCCTTCACGGATTAACTGTTCGCTCAGCCTGGCGACCTGATGCGATCGCAGCGGCGTATCAAGCCGCGAGGCAACCAGACCGACAATGCCGGAATGGTCCTGCTGCAGGCTGCGGGCCAACGAATTGACTCGGTAGCCCAGTTCGGTCGCGGCCTTCGTGACTTTTTCCTTGGTCTGAGGCAAGATGCACGCTCCCGGCGTAAAGGCCCGCGAAACAGCCGATCGTGATACACCGGCAAGGCGCGCCACGTCAAAGGAGGTGGGCTTTCGGGGCAGGTCCCTAACCATTGCGGCTGGCCCGGAGCGCATGACGCGCAAAGGTGAACGGGTGGTCGAGGTTGAACTTGTCGGGCCGCATTGCAAGTATCCGGTCGAACATGTCGATGTCGCTGCCCATATAGGCCACCATTGACATGATTGCGCTGCCGCGCAGGGTAGCGATGTCGAGAGGATCGGCATCGGGACGGAACTCGATAATATCGGCGTGGTAATCCAACAGAGTCTCGGACAGGGAGCCGTAATCCTCGCGCCGCGCCATGATCCGGGCATCGGCACTCAAGCCGCGCAACTCTCGCAGAGAATCGCGGTTGAAAGACCAAAAGAAGACGCGGTCGAGCATTCCTGTCTGTTTGACCCGTTCCAGAACTGGGCCGGGAGGAGCTGATTTCAGTTCGAGATACGCCCGAGCGTCGTAGCGCGCCACAAGAGCCATGGTTTCCTCCAAGGTGGGGATGCGTGTACCAGCGAAGAAAGGGTCGAACCATGACCCTGCGTCAAGGGTGCGCAACTCATCCAACGTTCTTGCGGTGACGGGGCCGATGCCGTTGGTGGTTCGGTCAAGATTGGGGTCGTGGATCACTACAATCTCACCATCGGCGGTGCTGTGCAAATCGACCTCCACATGGCTGAATCCCGCTGCCAGCGCGCATTCCAGTGCAGGCAGCGTGTTTTCCGGTGCGATCCGGTTGGCGCCCCGGTGACAGACCACACCGAAGGGGTAATTGGAAGGTGGGCGAAACGGGTTGACTAGTTCAGGCATGTCTGAGCAGATCCCCGTCACCGGTTTTGTGCGGATTGCGGCCATGCGAGCTGGATCCTCTTCATGCCACAAGACAACGCGTTTACCATCGGCAAAGGCACGGGTAAAAAAAGCGGGTGTGAGGGTGTCCTGAGGGGCTGGCAGACGCTCCCAGCACAGGTGGATCACGTCGGCCCCCGCCGCATGATCGTGCGGATCAGCCCCCAGCGGCACCAGCGCGGCCACAGGGTAACGGCTGCCCGCGGAGCGGAGAGCATCGACAATGGCCGTGCTGAAAGCGCCGAGAATGACGGGCTCGATTGCCGCATTCTGAAGCAGGTACAGCGTCGGCAGCGCTGCCTCCTCGTCCTTGATGTCGGCATAAAGCCCCGCGCCCAGTTCGCTGGCAAGGGTCACCACCTCGGAAAGGTCGGGACAATCGGGCATCTGGTCGCGCAAGGCAGACCGCGTGAGGCTGTCGAGCCGGGTCCCGTCGTCGAGAGTGGCGTCATGGTGAACAACTGGCACGCCGTCTGCGGTGGTCCGGATGTCGATTTCCCACATATCAGCGCCAAGTTCGGCCGCCTTGCGAAAGGCGGCCAGAGTGTTCGCCGGCGCGTAGGCCGAGGCGCCGCGATGGGCGATTGACCAGGGCCTCGCAGGCAGTTCAGCGGTCGTCATAGTCGATCTCCGTCCGTCGAAAAGGCCAGGATGTTGCGGGACGATACGCCCCAGTTCACACGGTCGCCCAGACGCACGGGATCGCCGGCCGGCAGGATAGCGCGCAGCATGCCGCCGGTTTCCAGACGCACATCGACCAGTTCTTCGCGGCCTTGCGGCTCGACGAAAATCACCTCGCCGGAAAGACCAGTCCCGTGCTGGGGCCCAAAATATTCTGGCCGGATACCCAGAACCACCTCGCCCCGCGCTTCAAGCCCGTCGGGACGTTTAATCGCCTGTCCCCGACCGATTACCAGTTGCTCTTCCGCCTGGGCAGGCAGGAAGGAGATCGGTGGATTGCCGAGGAATCCCGCAACGAATTGCGATTGCGGATTGGCATACATCTGCTTGGGTGTGTCAAGCTGGACAATCTCGCCATCCTTCATCAGGGCGATCCGGTCGCACATCGACATCGCCTCGACCTGATCATGGGTGACGAGGATCGCGGTGATGCCAGTCTCGCGCTGGATCCGCCGGATCTCAGCCCGCATCTCGAGCCTGAGCTTGGCGTCAAGATTGGCCAACGGCTCGTCAAGCAAGAGAACATCCGGTTTCCTGATCATCGCGCGGGCCAGAGCCACGCGTTGCTGCTGCCCGCCCGAAAGCTGGGCCGGTCGCCGGTCAAGCAGTTCTCCGATTTGGACGAGATCTGCAAGGCGCCGGACTTCGGCCGCGATCTCAGCTTTGGGGTGGCGCATGACCTTGAGGGGAAAGCCGATATTCTGTTCGGCGGTCATGTGCGGATAAAGCGCATAGTTCTGGAACACCACGCCGACAGACCGCTGCTGCGCCGGAACAGCGGTCACGTCCCGATCCCCGAAATGAAGCTTGCCGCTGGTCATCTTGTGAATGCCGCAGATCGCAAAAAGCGTTGTAGACTTGCCGCACCCTGATGGTCCCAGCAGGGCTAGCATCTCGCCGCTACCAACGGTCAGATCCATGTTTTCAATGACAGTGACCGGCCCAAAGGCCTTGGTGAATTTCGTGAGCCTCAGTTCCATTAACCTTTTGTCCCTCCGCCGTAGATGTTCATCAGCTGTTTCTGAAAGATCAGATAGATGACGATGACTGGGATCGAGTAATACATCCCGATCGCCTTGAAGAGGCCGAAATCCGCGGTCGCGTCATCTTGGATCACAGCATTCATGAATGTGGATAGCACCTGTGTGCTTGACCCAGGTGCCAGCACGAGGGGCAGCACGAATTCCGACCAGCCCGACAGGAACGAGATGATCAGAAGCGCCGCGAGACCCGGTTTCACCTGCGGAATCACCAGTTCCCACCAGACGCGGAACCGCGAGGCGCCATCCTGAACGCCGGCTATCTCGATCTCCCATGGTACAGTGTCGTAGAAGCCCTTCATGATCCAGACGCCGAATGGCAGCTCAAGCGCGGCCTTGACGAGAATGATGCCCAGAAGCGTGTCGAAAAGACCCATCGCTTGGAGGATAATAAAGATCGCGATGATCAGCGTTATCGTCGGAAAGGCGTGCAAGATGATCAGCCCACCGAGAAAATAGGGTCGCCCCGGCATGTTCAGCCGTGACAGTGCATAGCCCGCGGTCGTCGAAAGAAGGGTCACGAGAAAGGCCGTGGTGCTGGCAAAGACGAAGGTGTTAAATGTTACCGCCCAGATCGTGGGTCGGCCTGTGTCGATCCTTTCCCAAAGGAAGCGCCAGTTCGACATGTCGATCCTGCCGGGGATAAGTGAGCCTGGGTCGGGCGAGGCCACGCTGTCGATAACCTGGTAGAGATACATGATAACGAGTGGAGTAGAAAAGATCGCAAGGATCAAGACAATGGGCCAGATGCGCGGTGTTCCGGTCATTGTTCAATCCTCGGCTTGGACAGCAATTCCTTGAAGTTGAAGAACTTCAGATAGAGGATCGACAAGGCAATCCCGATGAACACTAGTGCCAGCGCATAGGCCGCACCCAGCCCGTATTGTAGGTTGCCGGCATAATTGTTCAGCGCCGTGTGATAGGCGGCCAGTGCCCAGACCTCAGTCGACCGTCCGGGCCCGCCATCTGTGGCCAGAAGGATGTATTCGAAGGACGTCAGAAGGCTGAGCGTCTGGTAAGATGTCATGAACAGGATCGGCCAGCGCATCTGCGGCAGGATGATGTAGCGCACCTGTTGCCAGCGATTGGCGCCATCCACCTCAGAGGCATAGAGCATCGAGGTCGGGATCGCCTTGATCGCCGAAGAGAACAGGATCATCCCCAGCGAGGCGCCAACAAATCCGTTGATCAGGATCACCGCGGTCCAGGCATGGGTCGAGGTGTGAAGCATCCAATTCTGCTGCGGCACACCGAACCAGCCAGTCACCGTCGCGATGAAACCCTGGTCCCAAGTGAACCAGTTCCACATCAGCACATAAAGGACAGGCGGCAGGATGCGCGGCAGGAACCAGATTGCACGGAATGTATTGGCCAATTTTCCCGGCAGGTAAAAGGTCGAGATCGCGAGGAACAGGCCGAACAGGATGTTGAAAGCCAGCGTGCAGACCACGTAAAAGGCCGTGTTCGCCGCATAGCGCAGGGTTGATGGCAGCTCCATCAGAAGCGAGAAGTTACCAGACGTCCAGATCCAACCAGTATAGGCGAATTCGGTCAGGGCGTCGTGGTCGGCCGGGTCGATCCTCGTCTCTTCCAGCGATGCGCGAAATGCTTCTGCGGTCGCGAATCTTGTGCCCAGCACGGTCGAGACGAACAGGTCTGCGGCGGCCTTTCGGTCACGGGTGTTTCGTATGGGCGTATCAAGATTGCGCAGCACGCTTTCAAGGTCGCGTCGCGCCTCGAAGGTTTCTGCCATGAAATCTTCGCGCAACTGCTCGGCGGTATCTTCGCTGAATTCCTCGGCCAGTGCCGCAAGCCCTGCCTCGGTAATCCTGTAGCCCGCCGACTCGAGCTTTTCGATCGTTTCCGAGCTCACCTCGGCATCGTGAAGGTTCCCCATCTGGGTCGAGTTAATCTGGTAGGCGCCGCCCATGATCCCTGTCGAGGTGGACATGTTCGTGAAGGCGAACACAACCGTTAACAAGACCGGAAGAAGGAAGAAGAAGAACACCGCGATAAGCGCGGGTGACAGAAACCCCAGTGCCAGCAGACGTGTTTTCATGGCTCGGGCCCCCTAGTCTTGGTGGCAGGGCGCGAAAAAACGCACCCTGCCTTTGATGTGTCGATCAGCGGACTATCAGGTCATCGCCGATGGTGGCCCGCATCTGGGCCTCGACTTCGGCGATGGCCTCCTCGGGGGTTTGGACACCGGTCCAAGCCGCTTCAAGACCACTGAACATCGCCTCGGAATACGCACCGTAATCCAGGTGGTTGGGCTGCGCATTGGCCGCGGCCAGAAGGACCTCGGTCGCCTCGGACGCCCATCGGTTGCCCCGATAGAGATCCAGGTCGGTCTGTGCCTCTGCAACGGCCAAGTGGTTGGACTGGATCGCATGCAGGGTGTTCAGCCGCGGTTCGGTCGCGATGGCGATCAGTTGGGCCGCGACTTCCTCGATCCGGTCATCTTTTTGGTCCATGATCAGGTAGACCAGCGGATGCGTGATCGTGTTCGCGCGGCCGTCTTCGTCGCCTGCCGGGATCAGCGAGAACTGGATCGTGCCCCAGAAGTCGTCGTTGCCTTCAGACGCATACCGGCCGAAATGCCAGGTTCCGCCGTGCCAGAAGGCGGCCTTGCCGCTAGCCACTTCGTTATACCAGACGTTCCAATCCGTGCCGATATGGTTCTTACGGGTCACGCCCGCATCAACCGCATCTACGAAGAACTGATAGAACTCGGTCATTGCTTGCGTATCAAGAACCAGCTTGCCGGTCTCGGGATCGACCAGCTCGCCGCCGAAGGACTGATAGAACTGCGCGTAATCCGGGCCATTCGACACACGCGGATAGAAGCCATAGCCCTCTTCGACGAGGCCCATCTCGACGGCGCGGGTCGCGTCCTCGAGCACGTTGGCAAGCGTGTATTCGCCGCTTGCTACCATGTCGGGCAGAGCGTCGATCTGGTCTTCGCTATAGCCCAGCGCGGCCATCGTCTCGCGCCAGAAGAAGAAGGGGCGCGACTCGGAATCCTGCGGGATGCCCCACTGGGTGCCTGCATAGGACGCGATTTCCATCAGGTTCGGATAAACGTTGGAAAGTGGCCAGGCATCAAGGTCTACATAATCCTCGACCGGAACTATATATCCTGCCTGGCTCCACGGTGCGATGTCGAGGTGCGACGTCACGACGATGTTTGCAGCGGTCCCTGCCTCGGCACCAAGGGTGACGCCCTGCTTAAACTCGTCCCAACCGGTGAAATCGCGCCGGCCCTCTACGGTGATGTTCACCTCTTCACCCAAAATCGCGTATTCGCGTTCTAGGATGTCAGCAGCCATCTCGATTGCCTCGATCCTGTAGCTGTCGCTGTCATTCGAGCCGCCGGCCCAGATCGTGATATTGATGTCCTCGGCAAATGCCGGCACAGCCGACCCCACCAACACACCGACAAGAGCGGAAGTCCGCATCAGGTTCGCCATATCTCATTCTCCTCTGCATAAGTTCACGTGTCTTGTGCACACGTGTGCAAAAACGATCCCTTGATTCCCACAGTTTGTAAGAACCTTTCTCTGCACGACGTCATTGCCGTGCACATCGTGGAGGTAACAGACTTACATGACAGTTTTATTTCACCCCGCGCCAACCTTCGGGGGGCTTGGATCGCACTGACACAAGGGGGAGCGACGCCATGTCAGGCAGGTTTCACCCCTTGGAATGCCTGTCGAGGAAAGGCGCGAAATCATCAGGAACTTGGATAGCGAATCTCTCGCATAGCAGCCGGACATCGTGCCAGTCGTCGTCATCGAGGTCGTATCCCGAATGAAACCGGACAAGCCATTCCGGGGGCACGCAACGCACCCAGTGACCGAGGATCCAGCCCTCGCCGGACAGGTGATCGGCGATGTATGCGACACCCGACCGATTGCTGCCGTCAGGGTTCAGTTCGTAGGAATGCACGTCAAGCTGCGCGCCGTCGCGGTCCTGCAAGACGAAGTTGTGTTCCGACGAATCTGGTTGCGGGATTTCTTCGAACCCTAGGCCCGACAGGAGCCGCCTGAGCGCGGGCACCCGCGATGCCGGCAGGGCTATATCCAGGTCGCCATGCGGACGGGTCTGCTGGCCAAGCGCGGCATCCACGGCCCAGCCACCGTCAAGGCAGACCTTCAGATCGTTCTCCTCGAACAAGGCCCAAAGGGCCAGGGCCAGCTCTGCCTGCATCTCCCGATCCTCCTAGGTGTCGCCGCCATTCGCCCGGCGGCGCTTCACTCCCCGTCCAGCCCGAGGGAATTGGATAAGGGCCGCCGTAACGAGTCATTTTTAAATGTTTATGCTGGTCACCTTTAATTTACGTTGACACATAATCAAGAGCTGGTCCTCGCTTTCGGCCGCGACAATCTCTGCGCGCAGAAACCTGCGGGCAGTTACCTTGAGTTCAAAGGGTAGCGCGGCCCTCGGCCACGCCCGAGCAGATTTTGGAGAGGCGACGGTCTTGATCGGCGTGGTCGAGCAGAAGGCATCCCTCTTTGCGCTGGATCTGACTTGTAGTGATGCCTGCTTTATTCGTGCTTATCCTGTGACGGTCGGCTCCCCGGCACCTTGGGACATGTGAGCGACGCACCCAAACCCCTTTTCAGCGCCGGGTTCATCTGGTTCCAAGACAGCGTACCGCTTGCTTAGCGATTCAATTTTTGCAGTGAAATCGCGGGCGTCTATTTCAAGGATCTGACATCCGATCAGCCTGTCTCAAGTGGGCGCTCTTATTTGGACGCAAAATGCTGTGTTGCGGTTTGCTTCCCTGGCTGCCTAAACTGGCTCGCTTTTGACTTGGTGGATTCTTGACTAAACCACTCAAGAATCCACCTTGAGAGCCAGTTTTGTGCGTTCAAGCCATCGGGATCAGGTCGGGCGCTTGTTCATCGATCTCTTCATCCGTGAGTTTGCTATTGCCAGTGTAAATGTCTTGCAGCGCCATCAGAAAAATCATTGTCGAACGAGTATCTTCATCGGCCCGATCAAGCAGCCCTGACCAAGCATCAGGTCGTAGGCCCATCGCTCGGATGAACCCATCCACCCAAGGCTCCCATAGGATTTCGTCGCTATTTGCGTCAATTTCGTAGACGGGTTCGATGCTGAGCGTCCGGGTCAAGGCCTCGGCAACTGAGTTGTAATGTTCCATGACGGCGCCGATCGTTTTTTCGGCGGTCTTCTGGTCAGGGAATTCTGCCTCGCCAGTTTCGCCCCAAACCCCCCGGAGCCATTCCGAGGGTGGGATCATCTCAGGGCAAGCCAGAATGCCTGTTACATACCCATTGAGCTCACTTAGCGTCATGGGAAAGTGTTCGGTGGGCAACGCATTCAGTATATCGCTGAGGTGATCTAGAGTGTTCCGAGTCTGACGCATGCTACCGGTTCCCGCGAATTTCATTGAGGGCGTTCAGCGCGCGGCGCTCTCGGGCGAGGATGTCCTCCGCCGATTTGGTCCATTTGAAGGGCTTCGGCTTGGCGTTGTGGTGCGCCAGATAG
>NZ_DASYOK010000046.1:0-4296 GCF_036007805.1 Yoonia sp. | reverse complement strand
GGGCTTGCTCCGTACCAGTCCAAGGATGATTGCTTGCGGTCTCTCGTGCGCGACATGCACGGGATGCCGTCAGAGTTCGAGGGCAACATGGCGACGGAATACGGCACGAACATGGAGCCGCAAGCCAAGGTCGCTTATGAGATGTTGACCGGCAATACCGTGATTGAAGCCGGGTTTGTGCCGTTCGAGAATTGGAGCGGCGTTAGCCCGGACGGATACATTGGTGATCATAGCCTTGTTGAGTTCAAGTGTCCGTTTGGCCTGCGCAAGAATGAGGATCCGGTATTCAAGTCGATTTTTGATCAGCATCATTACTATGCTCAGGTCCAGATGCAACTATACGTCACCGGGCGCAAGTGGTGTCATTTCTTTCAATGGTCTCCGCGTGGTCATTTGCTTGAGGCGGTTGAATATGACCGTGACTGGATCACCGAGAACCTGCCGAAGCTAATGGCGTTTTGGTGGAAAGCCAAAGACGCCGATCCTGCCGAATATGAAGGCCCAAAGCGCAAGATCATCGACACGCCGGAAGCCGCGCGACTTGTTGCCGAATACGACGAATTGCAAGAGGCTATCGAGAACGCGAACGGGCGCAAGAAAGACATCATTGCTCGCATGGTCGAAATGTCTGGGGGCAAGGATGCCAGTGTGGCCGGTCGCAATCTCACGCTGGTGAAGCGCAAAGGATCAATTGCCTATGCCAAGGCGCTGGCGAAGTATGCCCCTGATGCCGATCTTGAGCCGTTCCGTGGCAAGGATAGCGAAAGCTGGCAGGTGAAGTGACCCCAGAACAGGAATCCCGCGCGAATGATTACGCCAATGCGATACTGGCGGAATTGCGCGCGGCTTCCACCCCGGCCCAATGCGCGGCCATATCAGCGAAATACGCCAAGGCCTTTGATCGATTGCAGGAAGTCCACCCCGTTCGGGCAATCCATATTGTAAACCTGGCCGAGGTCAAAAAACAGGAGTTTGCCAATGCCCCTAAGACCATATCAACAAAACGCCCACGACGCCGCGTGGCGGCACGTCAAGACGAGCATAGATCCTTGTTTGATTGAAGCCGCCACCGGAGCGGGCAAGAGCCATATCATCGCGGCGCTTGCCGATACCATCCACAGCGCCACGGGCAAGCGCGTGCTTTGCCTTGCGCCTTCTGCGGAATTGGTGGTCCAGAACCGCGAGAAGTTCCTTGCGACGGGCAACAATGCCAGCATGTTTAGCGCCAGCGCGGGCGCGAAAGAGTTGCGACACAAGGTCGTGTTCGGATCTCCGTTGACGGTAAAGAACCGGATCAGCAGTTTCAAAGCGGGTTATGCCGCCGTGATCGTAGATGAGGCCCACGGGCTTACGCCAACGCTCAAGAGCATCATTGACGCCATGCGAGAGGGAAACCCTAACCTGCGCGTCATCGGCACCACAGCAACGCCGTATCGCATGGGGGACGGGTATATTTTCAGGATGTGGCCCGATGATCGTGTGAACGACGATAGCGCCACGAAAGAGCCGTATTTCACGCGGCTGGTCGACCGGATCACGGCCCCGACGCTGATCGAAATGGGGTTTCTAACGCCGCCGCTTGTCGGATCACCGGGCGCAACCGGATACGACACAGGCGCAATGAAGCCGAACGCGATGGGCAAATTTGACAAGGCGGATGTTGACCGCGCGTACCACGGCAAGGGTCGGCTTACCTCGCAGATCGTGGCGGATGTGGTAAACCAGTGCCGCGACAGGCAAGGCGTGATGTTCTTCGCCGCGACCGTCCAGCACGCCAAGGAGGTCATGGAAAGCCTGCCGCCTGAGATATCGGCGCTGGTGACGGGCGACACGCCAAAGCGCGAACGTGACAGCATATTGCGGCGCTTCAAAGATCGCCAGATTAAGTACCTAGTCAACGTGGCTGTGCTCACAACCGGCTTCGACGCGCCTCATGTTGATTGCATTGCTATCCTGCGCAAGACGGAAAGCGCCGGTCTTTTCACGCAGATCATCGGGCGCGGCCTGCGGCTGGATGACGGAAAGAAAGACTGCCTAATCCTCGATTACACCACGAATATTGACGATCACTTCCCCGATGGTGACTTGTTCGATCCGAAGATTGAGGCCAAGACGGCAAAGGAAAAGGGCGACGGTATCAGCGCCGAGTGTCCAGAGTGCGGATATGAGAACAGCTTTACCGCGCATCGGGACTATCTCGATATGCCGTTTGACGCCAACGGCTATATCCTTGATTTGGCGGGCAATCGCGTCATGACCGAATTTGGCCCATTGCCTGCGCATTACGGGCGGCGGTGCTTTGGCATGGATCGAACCGGCCCCGGAGGGACGTATGAGCGTTGCGGCTATCGGTGGACGTTCAAGCCATGCCCTGAGTGCGAAGAGCCGAACGATATTGCGGCGCGGTATTGCTGCCGGTGCAAAACCGAGATCGTTGACCCGAACGAAAAATTGCGGGTGGAGTTCAAACAGCTCAAGCGCGACCCAACGCAGCGCCAGACGGATACTGTCCTCAGCATGGATATTCGTGAGGGCGTATCGGCCAACGGCAACAAGACGGTGCGCGTTGATTTTGTCACGCCGTATCGGTCGTTTTCGATTTGGTTTGTGCCGGAAAGCAAGGGCTGGAAACAGCGCGATGAATGGGCAAAATTCCACGCCGCGACACAAGCCCTGACCACTCAGCCCGCGACCGTCACCTATCGCAAAGACCCTGACAGCGGCTTTTACCGCCTGCTCAATTTGAACGAGGAACCCGACCGTGAACCTGCAGAAACTGCCGCTCCCCATCTACGGAAACCAGACGTTTCGCGGCAAATGCCCGCTTGAAAGCGCCGAACAGATCACGTTTTTCAATCAGTTGCGCAAGGCGTATCCCGAGACTTGGGGTGCGCTGGCGCTGCATCCTCGCAATGAGCAGCAGCTGCGCGGTGGTCAGCATTGCGGCATGATAAAGCAAAAGGCCGAGGGCATGACCCCCGGCGCTTCTGATGTTGTGATACCTGGACGGATTGCGTTTGTGTGCGAGATCAAGCGCCTCGATCATACTCAAAGCAAGTGGCAACCGGGGCAGGTGGAATACCTTACGACTGCGCATGAGGCGGGCGCGTTCGCGTGCGTGGCGCTGGGCTGGCAGGGCGCTTGGGACGCCCTGTCCGATTGGCTGGAGGTGTTGGCGGCTACTGAAACTTGAATGCGCAATGGGGCAGGCTTTGACCGGCCAGCTTGCACAGTTTGAGATACCACGACGCCGGAAAAGCGCCCTCTTGCTCATAGAGTTGTACGACACGTTTTTTGACGCCCATTGCTGCCATGATTGTGTCCCGTCCGATCTTGTCGGAGATGTCTTTTGCGGTGTTCATGGGTGATTTGTACTGTGCAAAGATTTTTCACGCAAGGGCTTGCGCGTCGTTTGTCTGGTGTGTAAGGTTTTTGCATGGGCGATGATGCCCGGATAATAGGAGATACTGAGATGTTTACAGTTCAGATCAATCTTGACGGTCAGTGGGTCGCAACCGATTGCAACGGCGACAAGGCAAAGTGCGATGCAGAGGCTCGTTCGTGGAGCATGTTTTACTCCGCCGATGAAATTCGCGTCGTCGCCGCATGACCCCAACGCTCGCCGCTGCCCTTAACGAGCTTGGCGTGATCCCCCGCGCCAAGCCTGCCCCGAAACCGAAACCGAAACCAGCCACCGGCCCGATTGCCGTTGTGGTGAATAATCAACCGGAGTTTTGAACTATGACCAACGAAGAAATGAAATTCGCCCTTGACCGTGCAAATGGCGCACTGGTGGAGCGCATTGGAAAACAGCCCTACATCCGCCTTGATTTGGCACTGTTTGACACTGGGGTATGGGAAGTCGGTTCTGCGTATCTTGAAAGCGACATGAGAAGCCGATTTGCTGGCGAACGGCGCGACACGCCAGAGGAGGCTTTTGCGTCCGTGTTCAAGGCTATCGCCGCCCTGCCCTCGCCCGAGGAAGCCGTGACCCGCGAATATCTCGGCAAGATCGCCAGCGCGATTGACTACGCCACTGAGCACAGCATCGCGGATGAATACGTGACGCCCTTGCGCGGTGTGACAATGGCGATGACGGACAACCTTCTGACGAAGGAGCCTAACACATGATCCGCGAATTTCTTGCTGACCTGATCGGCGCAATCTGCGTCATGGCGTTGCCGTTCCTTCTGCTGTACGTCGCGTGGGGGTTAGGGTGGTGACTTGGCTTTACCCCCCCGACTTCGTTGAGACGTTCCGCTGCGACTATTGCGGGACGGATCACGTCGAGGATGA
>NZ_DASYOK010000045.1:0-3861 GCF_036007805.1 Yoonia sp. | reverse complement strand
ATGAAGAAAATCCCAGCCACCCTCATGCTGATCGCACTCACGACACCCGCTTTCGCTGATGTCACGATCAGCCACGGTTTTTCGACCTTCGGTGATCTGAAATACGGCCCTGATTTCACCCATTTCGACTATGCCAACCCCGACGCCCCCCAAGGCGGCACCATGAGCCAGCGCCAGCTCTTCGGCACCCCCACCTTCGACAGCCTGAACGCCTTCATCATCAAAGGCGACAGCGCCCCCGAAGTCAGTGTCCATATCTATGACAGCCTGATGGTGCGGGCCAATGACGAACCCGATGCGCTTTACGGGCTGATTGCAGAAACCATCGAATACCCCGATGATTTCTCTTACGTCGCCTTCAACATGCGCCCTGAGGCCCGTTTCCATGACGGCACCCCCGTCACCGCCGCCGATGTTGTGTTCACCATCAACGCGCTGCAAACCGAAGGGCATCCCTACTACCGCAACCTGTTGTCCGATGTGTCAGCCGTGACCGCCGAAAGCGACACCCGTGTGCGCTTTGATCTGGCCCCCGGGGCGGGGAGCGGCCTTTTGGGCAGTGTCGCGGAACTGCCCGTGCTGCCTGCACATTTTTATGACACCGTGGATTTTGCCGAAAGCTGGATGGATATCCCCCTTGGGTCCGGCCCCTATGAGGTGGCAAATGTCGACGCCCCGCGCACGATCACCTTCTGCAAAGACCCCGATTATTGGGGTGCTGACCTGCCGGTAAACACTGGCCGCAACAATTTCGACTGCTTCACTTACGAATACTTCGTCGATGATACCGTGGGGCTCGAGGCCTTTGCCGCCGGTGAATACCATATGCGCGTCGAATACCGCTCGGCCTCATGGGCGACAGGTTACGATTTTCCTGCCGCACAGCGCGGCTGGGTACAGCAACTCTTGATCCCCGATGGCCGCCCCGCCAATGCCCAGGGCATCTGGTTCAACATGCGTAATCCCGTGCTGCAAGATATCCGCGTGCGCCAGGCCCTTGAATATGCATTCAATTTCGAATGGACGAATGACACGATTTTTTATGGCACCTATACCCGCAACGACAGTTTCTTTGAAAACACCGATATGCAGGCGACAGGTATTCCCGAAGGTGTGGAACTGGCACTGTTAGAGGAATTCCGCGACCAGCTCCCGCCGGAAATTTTTACCGAACCTGCCCATGTGCCCAACCCCGGCAGCAACCGCCCTCGCGACCGTGGTGATCTGCGCAGGGCAGGCGAGCTTCTTGAGGCCGCAGGCTGGACCGTTGGCGATGACGGCATGCGCCGCAACGCAGCCGGAGAAGTCCTACACCTTGAATTCCCCGATAGCAGCCGCAGCCTTGAGCGGATTATGATCCCTTATACCGAAAACCTCAAAGCCCTTGGCATTGATGCGGAATTCGAAGTGATCGACCCGAGCGCGTGGACCCAGCGGAGGCAGGCATTCGATTTCGATCTGTCCTCGACCGCATGGTCCGTCGCCACGACACCGGGGGCAGAATTGCGCGCCTTTTACGGGTCCGCCGCCGCCGGTGCCGAAGGCAGCAATAACCTGACAGGCCTTGCCGATCCTGTGGTGGACGCTCTGATTGAGAAGGTCGTTGTCGCCAGCACCCGCGAAGAGCTCACCACCGCTGTGCGCGCGCTTGACCGCGTGCTGCGCTCCAAACATATCTGGATTGGCGGCTGGAACCTCGGGGCGCACCGTGTGGCGGTCTGGGATATCTTCGGCATACCAGAAACCCCTGCCCCTTATGATTTCTTCCGCAACGTCGATTTCTGGTGGTTCGAACGCGACAAATACGATGCTTTGGTGGCTGAAGGGGCGCTCGACGGCGGATTGTGATCATAACCGCAGGATTTTTCGCGTGGCGCCAAATGATTGCGGTATAGGCTGACGTCAAATTGCGATTCATTTCAAAGCATCAATTCACATGTCCAAATACCACCCCATCGACGTGCGCTACAAAGGCCCCTCGACCGCCTATCGCGGGTCGGCACGCCGGAAAGCAGAGCAACGCGCCAGCGTTTTCGCACAGACCAAGCCACATGCCGCAAAGACTGTACCAACAACCATCCCCAAAGTCCGGCGCAGCCAACAGGGGCCGGTGGCACAGTCTAAGCGCCCGCACCTGCTGACGCGGCTTCTCGGCTACGTGACCAGAGGCAACCTTGCACTTGCTGTGATCTTGGCGGTCATAGGCCTCATCAGCAACCCACAGCTTTTGTGGGACTGGCTGTCGCTGGGCAGCACGCAAATGAACACGATCCCTTAGGCCGCGCCCCCGCCTCTGCGGAGGAACTATCGCAGTAACATCTCTCACCTTCCTGCGATAATCAGGCCCGCAGATTGCCATCCGCGCGCCACGTTGCCATCACTGAGACAACGCAAGACAAAAAAGGGGCCGCAATATGCCAACCGAAAAGCTCACCTTCACCGGACATGGCGGCGACACGCTTGCCGCCCGTCTTGATCTGCCAAACGGGCCGCACCTTGCCACAGCCCTTTTTGCGCATTGCTTTACCTGCTCCAAGGATATCACCGCCGCGCGGCGGATCGCAGCACGTCTGTCCTCTATGGGCATCGCCGTCTTGCGGTTTGATTTTACTGGTCTTGGGCATTCCGAAGGCGAATTTGAAAATACCAGCTTTACCTCGAACGTGGATGACCTGATCGCCGCTGACCGGGCACTGGCCGCGCGGGGCATGCCGCCATCCTTGCTTATCGGTCATTCGCTGGGTGGTGCCGCTGCCCTGAAAGCCGCCCCGATGCTGACGGGTATCAAGGCCGTTGTCACAATCGGCGCACCCTTTGATCCCGGCCATGTCACCCATCATTTCGCCCAAGCAATCCCCGAAATCGAGGATCAGGGCGTGGCCGAGGTTGACCTTGGCGGCCGCCCTTTCCGCATCGGCAAAGCCTTTGTCGAAGATATCAGCGCGGCAAATCTGAAGGCCGCGATTGGCAATCTGGGTGCTGCCCTTCTGGTGCTGCACGCCCCCCGCGATGCCACCGTCGGGATCGCAAACGCCTCGGATATCTTCATGGCAGCCAAACACCCCAAAAGCTTTGTCACACTCGACAACGCCGACCACCTGATGACAGGGGCAAAAGACGCCGAGTACGCCGCCGACATGATTGCCGTGTGGTCGAAACGGTATCTGGAATTGGCAGAATCTGAACCACGGGCTGCCACACCTGAAGGCATATTGCGGGTGTCAGAGGCGGACGTGGATGGCTTTCTGCAGGATATCCAGTCCGGTCCGCACCATCTGCTGGCAGATGAGCCTGCAAAACACGGTGGCAGCAACAAAGGGCTTTCGCCCTATGGCCTTGTTTCCGCCGGACTGGGCGCCTGCACGTCGATGACGATCCGCATGTATGCGCGGCGCAAAGGCTGGCCCCTAACGGGTGTCAGCGTGGATATCACCCATGCCAAGGAACACGCGGCAGATGCCGCCGATCCCGGCGCAAAGGTCGATCACTTTGAACGCCTCGTCCGGCTGGAAGGCGATCTCAGCAAGGACCAGCGCGACAGACTGCTTGAGATTGCAGATAAATGCCCAGTGCACCGCACGCTTGAGCGGTCATCGACCATCACCACCCATCTTGCATGAAAAAAGGCGCAAGCGTGATGCTTGCGCCTTTTTCCAAAATTTGAAAGCGAAGCTTATGAGCGCGCGTCGCCGATCAGCTTCCACAGACCGGGGACCAGCAGTGCTGCAAGGCCCAGCTTGAGCGCGTCACCGATCAGGAACGGTGTCATGCCCACTTCGACCGACCACGCGAGGCCGTTGCCATAGAGAACGCTCAACCACGCCACACCGGGCAGGTAGATCAGCGCATTGGCGATCAGCA
>NZ_DASYOK010000044.1:0-7964 GCF_036007805.1 Yoonia sp. | reverse complement strand
GCCGAGTTCGGCAATATCCGTGTTGCCACGGCGTTCCTCGGCAAGCCATGCATGGGCGTTCTCGATTGCCCGTTCACCGCCTTTGACTGCGACATACATCAGGACACCTTTGTCGTTCTTGGGAGTGCTGCAACGCAGTCTGCACTGGTGAAGATGAAATCCAGCCCGAGCGGGAACAGCGCGCGGTTGGATTGGAAGGCTGCAACCTCTGGCAGGGAAAGCGCCGCCTGATCCTTGATACCCGGGCCGGTCAGGGCCGCGCCCGTTGCGGAAAGGTCGGGGCGTTCCACAATCAAAGTGGCTGATCGGTCAGGGTATTGGGATGTGCCGACGGGATAGGACGACAGCGGTGCAAGCGCATCCCATGTGCCCACAGCGAACATGCATTCCGCCGGACCCACCAAAGGGGCACCCGTGTGAAAGGCCAGCCAGACGCGCACCGCTTCGCAATCGGCAGCGCCCGCCAGATAGACCGGCGTTTCAGTATCGCAGAGGGTCAGCAAAACCGTGCCTGCCGCTGGCGAGAGCGGTGCGGGGGGCACGGCACCTGAGATCCCATGCACAGTCCCTGGACGTGCCATTGCCTCCATCACGGCGCGGAACGCGTGGGATGATCCGATGGAAGGGTCTGCAAATCCGCCGGAAAGAGTATCTGCCTGCATCAGTCTTCTCCTCGGACCATTGTGAAGAAATCGACCTTTGTCGCAGCAGCCTTGGCCGCGCGCGCAACCTTGGCCGTGGTCATTTCGGTCTCCAGCGGCTCAAGTACTGATGTCCGCAATGTTTGCGACATTGCCGTTTGCATCAGCGCATCAATCAAAGCAGCCGTTTCTGCATCTTCCTTGCGCCGCCCTTGAATGTAGGCGTGCCCGACCTCTCCGGTGTCCAAGGTCAATGCGCAGCGGGTCACTGTCATTTCGCCCAGATTGAACGGCGCACCCGTGGCACCTGCGCGGGCGCGCACCATGGTGCTGCCGATCTCTGGCGCCCGCAGCCACGTGAAGGCAGGGCGCGCGATGGCCCCATCCAGCAAGATGGCGGCACGGCCTTCCGGCGCTTTGGCCAGCAGGCTCATCCACGCTTTGCGGGGATTATTTTCTTGTAAAGTGTCTTTCATCTCGACAACTTTTCTATTTACTATACAACTATACATATCTTACCACATTCGTGGCCTCACGACAGAAGAGTTTTGTGAAATTTGCGTGACAGTTCAGGTAAAACCCCAATCTGGAAAGCCATTGCTGATGCCCTGCGCAGCGATTTGGCCGAAGGACGCTATAGCCCGGGTGACAAGCTCCCGACCGAAGCCGCGCTGGCAGACCGTTTCGGCGTCAATCGCCACACGGTCAGGCACGGGATTGCGGCACTGGTTGATGAAGGTTTGATCCGCACCCGACGGGGGGCAGGCGCGTTTGTGGCAGCGACGCCAACAGACTACCCCATCGGCAACCGCGTTCGGTTTCATGAAAACCTGATCGCTGCAGGACGCAGGCCGGAAAAGCGCGTTCTGGCGCTGGACGAGCGTGCTGCAACACAAGGTGAAGCCAAGGCTTTGCAAGTCCCGACCGGTGCACCACTCTGCGCCTATCACGGTCTTTCACTAGCTGATGGCCAGCCGATTGCCATCTTTGAAAGCCTGTTTCCACTGGATCGCATCGCGGGCATCACCGACGCATTGCGTGACACAAGTAGCGTGACAGAAGCGCTGCGGGTGGCAGGCATCGCCGACTACACGCGTGCATCAACCCGTCTGACAGCGGTGCGCGCCACGGCCACACAAGCACTGCATCTGCAAGTCATGGAGGGCGATCCGCTATTAAGGTCGTCCGGTGTGAATACAGGCCAGTTTGGTTTACCTGTAGAATATGGGCGCACATGGTTTGTCGGGGATCGCGTGACGCTTACGCTCGAAACCTAGGGGCAGGACCGACGAGGCAGTCACAAAACCTTCACTTTTCAGAACCCTTAATTCAGATATACATGAATTATGGATATATTGCTTCCCAACCGCCTCGCTACACTTGGTCATCCGCAACGGCTCGCCCTTTTTCGGCTGCTGATGCGGCGGTACCCTGATCGTGTTCCGGCAACTGAACTGGCGCAGGCACTTGGGCTGAAGCCAAATACACTCTCCACTTATGTAAACGCCCTTATGCAGGCAGGTCTGATCAACCAGGAGCGTGTTGGCACATCCTTGCGTTATTCCATCAACATGGACGCTGCGCGCGAAACGATTGACTATCTGCTGCACGAATGCTGCAGGGGGCGCCCCGAAATCTGCGTCCCGAACGCCTATCAGGCAGAAGACAGAGGCCCTCAAATGACTGATCGCAAGTACAATGTCCTGTTCATCTGCACCGGCAACTCTGCGCGATCCATTTTCGCAGAAACGATCCTGCGCGATCTCGCCGGTGACCGCTTCGTGGCCTATTCGGCGGGTACCAAGCCCCGCTCGGAACTGAACCCCTTTGCCCTCGAGGTATTGGAACAGAAAGGACATGACACCGCCCTTCTGCGCGCAAAGAACATCGCCGAATTCCAAGGCGACAACGCCCCCCGTTTCGATTTCGTTTTCACCGTCTGCAATCAAGCCGCGAATGAAGACTGCCCCGCATGGCAGGGCCAGCCGATCAGCGCACATTGGGGTCTTCCTGATCCGGTCAAAGTTGAGGGGTCGGACGCAGAGAAAAGCCTTGCTTTCCACCAGACCTATGGCGCGCTCCGAAACCGGATGATCGCCTTTACCGCCCTGCCGCTTTTGTCACTTGATCGCATGTCTTTGCAAAAGGCTGTCGATGAGATTGGCCAATCTATTGAAGAAGGACCTTCCACATGACTGTCTACGCCCTGAACGGCCTTGGCCGTATCGGTAAGCTCGCCCTGAAACCATTGCTGGAACAGGGGGCAGAAATCGCGTGGATCAATGATGCGGTTGGTGATCCTGAAATGCATGCGCATCTGTTTGAATTCGACTCCGTTCATGGCCGCTGGAAGGCTGATTTTGCCCATGATGCGGACAGTGTCACGATCGACGGCGTGCGGCTGCCATTCATTGGCACGCGTGATATCGCGGATTTGCCGCTTGATGGCGTGGATGTTGTCATTGACTGCACCGGTGTGTTCAAGACCGAAGCAAAGATCGCCCCTTACTTTGAGGCAGGGGTGAAGAAGGTGGTTGTGTCGGCACCGGTCAAGGATGGCGATGCTGCGAACATTGTCTTTGGCGTCAACCACGACATCTATGAACCGGACCGTCATCGCATCGTGACAGCCGCCAGTTGCACCACCAACTGCCTTGCGCCAGTCGTCAAGGTGATCCACGAGAACCTGACGATCAAACACGGGTCCATCACGACAATCCATGATGTCACAAACACGCAAACAATCGTGGATCGCCCGGCCAAAGATCTGCGGCGCGCCCGTTCTGCGCTGAATTCCCTGATCCCGACCACGACCGGCAGCGCAACCGCCATCACGCTGATTTACCCTGAACTGAAAGGCCGCCTGAACGGTCATGCCGTCCGCGTCCCTTTGCTGAATGCGTCACTCACAGATTGCGTGTTCGAAGTTGAACAGGCCACAACCGCCGAAGAGGTCAACGCGCTGTTCAAAGCTGCTTCAGAAGGGCCCCTAAAAGGCATTCTGGGCTATGAAGAGCGCCCTTTGGTGTCTAGCGATTATACCAATGACGAACGATCAAGCATCGTCGATGCGCTTTCAACCATGGTCATCAACGGCACACAGGTGAAGATCTACGCGTGGTATGACAACGAAATGGGTTATGCCCACCGGTTGGCTGACGTGGCCCTCATGGTTGGTCGCAGCCTGTGACCCAGTCTTCTGCGCGGCCCGAGGGCCTGTCCGCTTACATTGCTGTCACGGCGGCCTATTGGACGTTCATGCTGACCGATGGCGCGCTGCGTATGCTGGTGCTTTTGCACTTTCACACGCTTGGGTTCTCGCCCGTTCAACTCGCCTATCTTTTTGTACTCTACGAAATTGCCGGCGTTGTCACCAACCTCTGCGCAGGCTGGATCGCCGCACGCTTCGGGCTGACATCAACGCTTTATGCAGGTCTTGGCCTGCAAGTTCTTGCCCTGCTTGCGCTGGCACAACTTGATCCGTCATGGGCGGTTGGCGCATCGGTTGTCTATGTCATGCTGGTACAAGGTGCGAGCGGTGTCGCCAAAGACCTTGCCAAGATGTCGTCGAAGTCAGCGGTCAAGCTTTTGGCGCCCTCAGAAGATGGCGGGCTTTTCCGCTGGGTGGCCTTGCTGACGGGCTCCAAGAACATGGTCAAGGGCCTCGGCTTTCTATTGGGTGCGGCCCTGCTGGCGACTTTGGGTTTCGTTTGGGCGGTTCTTGGCATGGCTTTGATCCTTGCCGTCATCCTGTTGGCCGTTCTGATTGCCATGCCGGCAGGTTTGCCAAAGGGCCGCAAGGGCACAAAGTTTTCCGAAGTGTTTTCCAAGTCGCGCAATGTAAATCTGCTCAGCGCGGCGCGCGTATTCCTGTTCGGCGCACGCGACGTCTGGTTTGTGGTCGGCATACCGATCTACTTTTATGCGGTCCTGTCCGACGGCACGACCGAAGGAAACCGCGCCGCGTTCTTTCTGATCGGCACCTTCATGGCAGGGTGGATCATCCTTTATGGTCTGGTGCAGGCCAACGCCCCGCGCATTCTGCGCGCAAAGACCCGACCCGAGGCAGAGCTCATCGCGGCGGCGCGCGGCTGGGCCTGGGCGCTTGCCATTGTTCCTGCGGCACTGACGGCGGCCGCGATGTTCGCGCAGGGGCCCCAGATGTGGCTGACGCTGACATTGATTGTCGGGCTGCTCGCTTTCGGTGGCATCTTTGCGGTGAACTCGTCCCTGCATTCCTACCTGATCCTGACGTTCACCAAAGCAGAGCGGGTCACGATGGACGTCGGATTTTACTACATGGCCAACGCCGCTGGACGGCTGGCGGGCACACTGCTTTCGGGGGTCACCTATCAGGTGGGCGGGCTGGTGCTCATGCTTGGGACCGCGGCCACAATGGTAGCTCTGTCAGCGATCACTGTTGGTTTCTTGCGCCCTCAAGAGACCTAAGCCAACCGCTCTGCTAACCGCCGTATTTTTCCAGAAATGCTTCTGCCTTCATCGTGCGGAAATCCTGCAAAGCGTCGCGGAGTGCGTCATGTCGCCAATCCCACCAGCCCAGCGCGATCAGACGATCGGCAATGTCGCGCGGCTGACGCAGGCGTAAAGGCTTGGCCGGGGTGCCCGCAACGATGGTGTAGGGTGCGACATCTTTCGTCACAACAGCACCTGCCGCGACAACGGCACCATGGCCCAGCGTCACCTCGGGTTTAATCATCGCGCCCGCACCGATCCACGTATCATGCCCGATGTATGCGGTACGGGATTTACGATGTGCGAAAAACGCGTCGTCGTTCGTGGCGTCATCCCAATAGTCGGCAGAGCGGTACAGAAAGTGGTGGCAGGCGGCGGTGTGCAGCGGGTGATCAGTGGCACCGATCCGGACAAAGGCCGCGATATTGGCGAATTTGCCGATCTCTGCGTTCGCAATATCGGCGTAGCGATCACAATAGCTGTAATCGCTGAAAACCGAATGCGCGATGCGGCTTCCTTTGCCGATCTCGACGAATGCGCCGAATGTACTTTCGGTGATCTCGCATTCAAGGTGGACGAAAGGGGTTTCCGCACAAAGGCGCGGCATCAGTCTTTGCGCCCGATCAGCTTACCGCGGAGCCAGCCCGAGAACCAGTCCATAAGCATCACCATAACGATGATCAGTATGATGTAATAGGCAACTTCTTCCCAGTCCTTCTGGGTCTGGATGGCTTGGGTGAGCATCAACCCGATACCGCCGCCAGTAATCGCACCGATAATGGTGGCAGAGCGCGTGTTGGATTCAAGGAAGTAAAGGATTTGCGCCAAAAGCACCGGCACGAGCTGCGGGATCACACCAAAGCGATAGCGTTGCAGTGGCTTTGCGCCGGTGGAAGAGACACCCTCGATCTGTTTCTGGTCCACATTTTCCAAGGCTTCAGAGAAGATTTTCCCGAAAGTGCCACTGTCTGTGATCAGGATCGCCAATGCACCTGTCAACGGGCCAGGGCCAAAGGCGCGCGCCAGAACAACCGTCCAGATAAGCGCATCCACGCCGCGCACAAAGTCAAATATACGTCGCGTTGCGAAGCGCAAGGCGCTGAAAGGAGAAAAGCGTTTTGCCGCAAGGAATGCCAAAGGCAGGGCAATGATGGCAGCACCGAATGTACCAAGAAACGCCATCAGGATCGTTTCGCCAATCGCCCACGCCACGTCCTTGTGGCGCCACATGCCGTTGTTCCAGAAGTCTGAAATGGCACCAGAGAGGTTCCCGCGCGCGGGGTCGATGCGGTCGCCAAAAGCGATCTCGATCAGACCACGATCATAATAGGGGCTGTCGAGAGTGAACCAGAACAGCTCCCAACCAGGGAAATAGCGGAACACTTCGGTGCGGGTGCGGGTCATGGTCAGCCGGCCCGCTTGCGTTGTAACGGTCATGCGCTGGTCCGACAGGTTGATCCAGTCCGGTATGGGTTCCGAAAGGTTCGTTATAATGCTTCCGTCGACCAATTGCGCCGTGATTGTACCAAAGCCGGGCACATCGTAGCGCGCGGCATTATCTGGCAGGAAACGGATCACATGACCGTCTTCGAGGTCGATGATCAATTCACCATCCTCATCCCCAGTGACCCATGCAGGGCGCGTGCCTTCGGCATAGCTGCCTTTACGTTCGCCTTCGATGGCATAGGCCATACCGCCACGTCGGTTGTCGCGGGTGACATGCGTCTTGTAGGACCAACTGTCCGAGGCAAGGATCACGGCATTTTCCGTGCTGGCGCGCTGCGCGAGACCGGCAACATCGAAAACGACAAAGATATAGGACAGATAGGCGATAATGATCGCTGGGACCGCAAACGCAAACAGACGCTTGCGTCGGAACAGTGTGTCAGCAAAGGTTTTGGCGGACACAAGGGGCATGGTTGCATCGGTCATTGTCACTGGCCCTCGGTCAGTTTGTTGCGGTAACGGCTGGAAAGCTGGTCAAAGAATACAATGGCCCCGAACAGCAGGAGAAAAATCGCGGCCGCTTCGTCAAAACGCCCTGGTCCCCAAGCCATTGCATTGCGCAATTCGAACCCGATACCGCCCGCGCCAACAAAGCCAAGGATGGCAGAGGCGCGGATGTTGATCTCGAACCGCAGCAAAGTGTAGCTCAGGAAATTCGGGGCGATTTGTGGCAGAACACCCAGCCACATGCGCTGTGACCAGTTTGCCCCCGTCGAAGCCAGCCCCTCGACAGGCTTGAGGTCGGCATTTTCGGCAACTTCGGAATAGAGCTTGCCCAAGGCACCGGCCGTATGCAGCGCAATGGCAATCATTGCGGGTACAGGTCCACCGCCAAGGATAAAAATCAGCACCAGTGCGATCACAATTTCCGGAACCGCACGCAGGATGTCCATGAAACGGCGAAACACGGGGATCAGACGGGGCCAGCGTGCCAGCCCGCGGGTCGATAGAAGTGCCAGAATGAGGCCCGCCATCGCGCCAAGCAAAGTTGACACGGCTGCAATGTTGATCGTCTCCATCAGCGCAGGAAAGTACCCCACCAAAAGACCGGGCAGATTGGCCCGCTTCTCCCATGCTTCAGACAGAACATCAGCGGGGAAATCCAGCATCTGCCGCCAGCCATCCCAAAAACCACCGGCATTGCGCCCGTCGGCGACCATAAAGCCCGACACCATCAGCAGGACGAAGATCGCAAGTGTCAGCCCGCCATACATTTGTCGGCGGCGCAGTTGCGCCATATAGCTATCCTGAATGTGATCAACCTTGGGTTTGGTCGGTCCTGAAAGCGCGGCATCGGTCATGGTTCACTCCAAGCAAGACGGGGCAGCGCATTGCGCTGCCCCG
>NZ_DASYOK010000043.1:0-44266 GCF_036007805.1 Yoonia sp. | reverse complement strand
ACTGAGTCTTGGGAATCTGCACTGCGAAGGATTGCCAGTTGTTTCGATGCGGCGAAACACACCAAAGATCATCCTCACCAAAATCTAAGGAGACTATGTTTCGGCTCTTCATCCATCTATGGGTGATTTGGTAACCCTCAGCATTGAAAACAATCCGATCTGAACGACCCGATACCGTTTGCCCTAACCGAACCCTGTCCTAGAACTTCCGATCTCGTTTCAGCCTCAAACCGTCAACAACCGAAATCAATTGCTCGTAAAATCGCTCACGCGCAGACCTTTCTGCATCATCAATGTGGGAACGCTGAAATTCAACGACGTGTCCACTGGTTGTCTTAACGTCGGCGATGTGCCGTTCACCTGATGGCGCATGTTGCGCGACTTCGGTCCAACTCTTAGGGAAGCGGCCCTTCCAGTTCCTGTGCCATTCAGTTTCTTGCTCCCACCAATGATCACAATGATTGGTTCCCCTATGCGACCAATGCCAGACCCTTCGTGATCCACATCTCGCTACCATTTCTGCCCCACATGCTGGGCACTTCCCACTAGCGCCTGGATTGGCGTCGAGTCGAGTGTTGTTGGAAATTGCAAATCTCATCTAAAGAATGTGGTCACCAACTCTCGAGCATTCAATACATTGTCCGCAGACCTGAACTGCGGGCACGCGTTACCGAACCTAGCCAACTTACGCACGACAAATATGCAAGATCGGTCCGAAGCCGACTTCCACTTAACAATCGGATGCCGCGCCGCAGCTTCACCAGACCAGCCTTTCGTGCATCGCGCAGCATTTTCCAAGTGCGCGTGGACGAGTTGCTGGACAAACCTGCCGTTGCCCTTGCGAATGTTTGCTGGTGCAGCATTCATTTGCAGATGTAGCACACTCATTGATGGGTGGCAGTCTCTGTCGCAATACCGGTCATTGAAAGCCAGACTGGGGGCGGTATTTGAACTGTCCTATCGCCGCAACCGCGAGCGGCAAACGAGGAGCGACATCAATCCGCGACAGGTCCGGACCTGATAATTCTGAGCCGACTCCATTAAGGGGTTTATGCTTTGCCTCCGCACGAGGACATCTGTCATCCTGCTATACCGGAAGTTAATCAAGCACTAGGTGTTCGGTGAACTGATCGGTCTAATACGCTATAGGGTCAGGACCTGGATTAAAGATGTCACATCGCATCCAAAATTCTCGAACATCCCAACACTATCTTTCGCCCATTGAGTCTTGCAGGGTTTCGACAATCGGGGCGAAGAAATAGCTGATGATCCGTCTTTCTCCGGTGGTCACGTCAATCCGGGCGGTCATGCCGGGCCGTAGTGCGAATTGCTCTTCGCCAGTCTCAAGGTAGGGCCTTTCGGGGGTAACGCGGACGACAAAGCCCCATTGGCCTGTGGTTACTTCGGTCGAGTCAGCAGAGATATCGGACAGGTTGCCCTTTAAGAAACCAAATCGAGCAGAGGGGTAGGCGTCCAGACTGATGTTTACCTGTTGCCCGATCTCCATGAAACCAATGTCTTGATTGCTGAAAGTGCCGACAATTTCGACTTCGACATCAGTCGGGACAATTCGCATGAGTTCGGACCCTACCTCTGCGATGCCACCTACCGTAAAGACAGACAACTGGTCGACGATCCCGGACGCAGGCGCTGTCAGGGTTGCTGCGTCAATACGGCGCTGCGCGGCGTCAGCTTCTTGGGCGAGTGTTGCAAGACGGGAATCGATCTGTGCTCTGCGATCAAGGAAATTGCTTCTGAGTTCGGTGACAATGCGCCTGCGTTCCTGAAGTAGCGTCGCGCCTTGAGCGATTTTCTGGTCAAGTTCCCGCAGATAGACGTCCCTTTCGCGCTCAAGCTCTGCAAGGGCTTGCTGGGCATCCAGAAACGACGCACGGCTGGCGGTCCCTTGCTCCAACAACCGCTCGGTGATAGCAAACCGTTCGGTCTGAATATCAAGCGCCGCGCTCACCCGTGCAATATTGGCATTCGTGATATCCTCTGACCGCAGATTGGCAGTCTCACGCGCCTGAATTTGCGCAAATGACGCGAGCAGATCATCAATTTGGGCCTCAAAAAGCCGGCGCTGCTCGGTTGTGAACTGGTGTGATTCCAGTTCTAGCGGTATCTCAAACAAGGCGAGCGCCGTTTCAGCGAAGTTCGGGTCTGTCATATCAAGGCGCAATGCCCCGACATTGGCTTCGATACGTGCCATCTCTATTTGCAGGCGTTCGGTCTCTGCGCGAATGGTGCCCCAATGGGCGAGCGCTTCTGTCTGGTCGAGTTCAATCAGCACATCGCCCTGCGCAACTGTCGATCCGTTTCGCACGTTTATAGCCGTGATCGGCCCTGAAAATTCGGGCTGTACGACCTGAACCCGGCTGATCGGAACAACACGGCCTTCGCCGCGCGCCACGACCTCGACCCGAAAGACGAATGACAAGACGATGATAACGACGAAAACCAGCATCGTGAACCAGATCGTTGCGTGCAACGTGGGAGAGGTGATTTTCATCGGTTCCGAATAAACTGCCATTACAGTGCTCCGAAATCGACGACTTGATCGGGATTTTCAAAGTTGGCCGGGTTGTGGGTGATGATAACGAGAGTTGCGACGTCTTTCATTTTCTGAAGCTCATATGCCACGCGGCGCTGCGCCTCTTGATCCAGCGAACTGGTGGGCTCATCCAGAACGATCACCTTGGGCCCATGAATAAGCGACCTGGCAATCGCGATGCGTTGTCGCTGGCCGCCCGAAAGCGCGGAGCCGCGTTCTCCAACGTCTGTCTCAAGACCCAATGGAAGTTGCGCAATCAGCGTATCAGCCGCCACAACCCGCAAGGCCCAGACGATCCTTTCCTCTGTGGCGGTTTCCTCACCGAGGACAAGGTTTTCGCGCAAGGTCCCCGAAAACAGATAAGGTTCTTGCGGCACGTAAGCGATATGCGATCGCACGCTTTTAGGTTCATAGTCGGCGATGTTTTCATCGCCAAGCAACACATCGCCGGAGTTGGGAACATCAATTCCGGAGGCAAGCCGACCAAAGGTTGATTTACCAACACCAGATGGGCCTACAACCAGCGTCAGGGTGTTGGGTTCGGCCAAAAAATTGAAATTCCTCAGGATTGGCACGGCCGGGTTATAGGCGAAATCCACGGATCGGAACCGGAGTCGTGGCGCAACATTTGCAGGCAGCTTTGGAAGTTGGTCAAACGCTTCCATTGGCGTGTTCACAACATCGCCCATGCGCTGACGTGATACACGGACGTTCTGCCAGCTTTCCCACAAGCTGGAGAAATTTTCGATGGGGCCGGTGACCCTTTCGGCAAGCAGATGAAAGGCGATGAGTTGGCCAAGGGTCAATTCACCGGCAAACACCAGTTGCGAGCCGAAATAGATGATGCTGATGGTGATCGTCTTTTCAACGACAAACAGGAGCTTGTCGCTCCAGATATTGAGGATGCCGACGCGGTAGGACGCGTTCAGGGTTTCATTAAGCGTCTGATCGAGCCGCTCCAGCATTTTATTTTCGGCGCTCAACGCCTTTACCGACGCAATCCCCGAGATGTTTTCGACCATTTGGGTCTGGTGTGCCGCGCCCGCATCGAACTGCGTGCGCAGCCGTCGCCGTAGAAATGGTCCGAAGGCAAAATAGATCAGGATCTGGATGGGCAGCGCGGCCAGAACGATCCAGGTCAGTGTTGGTGATAACATGAACAACACGGCGATGTAGATCACTACAAAGATCAGGTCGAGGAAAACGCCTGTTGTCGTACCCACCAGAAAAGCGCGGATCGTGTCTGTTTCGCTGACACGGGCCATGATTTCGCCGACCGACCATTTCCTGAAATGGCTGAAAGGCAGCTTGAACAGATGTTCAAAAATGCGCGCGCCCAATTCGCGCGTTACCCGGTTTGCGGTCAGCATTCCCAAAAGCTCGGACAAGACCTGAAAACCAAGCTGGAACAGGCTTACGACCGCAAAAACAGCAACAACAACAAGCAGCGAAGCTTCGCGTTCGAAGGGCAGAATACGGTCGATAATGACCTGAAACACAAAGGGTTCAACCAGGCCAATCAACCGCAGACAAATCGCGAGAAAGATCAGTTCAAGATAGAGCGGTGTAAATTTCCAAAGCGTTTTGCCAAACCATGAAAGCGGTATTTCGCCGGAATTCTCATTCCTGTTTGTCATGGACAGCCGGCGGCTTGCGATGGGGTCGTGATAACGCAAGCGCCGGGCAGTGCGTCGGCGTTGGGTGATACGGCGATCACAATGAAATCATCCGGTCCGGGAAAGTCATCGGTCAGGCGGTTCATGATATCCGTGTCACTGACCTCGGCCAGTTCCTCGACAAGAGCGAGTGAGCGCCCAACGGGAAAACCGTCCAGCGCGCTTTGAATTTCCGATCTGGCCAGATCAATCACGAACTCCGAAAGCCCGGTGAAGCTTGTGTTGAGCGGCTGCTTGCGGTCCGCAAGTTCGCCTTCCGGGCCGGTCTGCTTGAAGTCGGCATATGCATCACGGACAACCTGCGCGGCATCGGCAAGTTTTGCGTCCTCGACCTCGCCTGTCATGAAAAGAATACGGTGATTGCGGCTGTAGTTCGCCATGCCCGCCCCAAAGCCGTAGGTCGCGCGCAACTGAGTACGCACGGCATCAAAAAGGACGCTTTGATCATCACCCCCCAGAGCATGCACAAGGATCAGGTCCTCGATCTCGCCGCCTTGGCTGGTCGGGGGGAGTCGCGCAATAAAGGCAAGATTGGTGACGGTGGCATCAGGCATGTGCAACAGGATGCGGCGTGGTGACAAATTAATGGAAATCTCCCGGGGGAGCTGGGGTGCTGCTTCGGGCAAACCTGTCAAAAGCGCATCAATCGCCGCGCCGGCGGCGTCTGCGTCAATTGCGCCGGTCACAACGATGGCCTCTGGTGTGCGGGTGATTGTGCTTTGATGCCATGCAACGATATCAGCGCGCGAAACGTCCGAGAACGTCGCCGGGTCGTCAAGAGACAGGGCGTTGCGCATAGGTGCCTCGCCAAAGACCGCCCATCTCGCGGCATCAAAGCTTGCGTGCGCGGCCTGTGCCTGCGCTGCTGTCATGCTCTCTGTCAGATCATCGCGGATACGTTCGAACCATACCTGATCAAGAGCCGGTGCGCGCAGATGTGCATTGGCGATTTCGATGGTCCGGTCGATCTGATCTCTCGCGAACGTCAATTCGCCAATGACGTTGTCGTTGGCGGCGCCATAGATGTCGCCCTCGGAGTTCATGTCGGCAAAAAGTTCGCCCACCTCTCCGGCCTCGAAACCCTCCGCACCGCCCATCAGGATCAACTGCATGCCGATATAGGGTGCGGCCTTGTTGGTGTCTGCGCGATACCCCCAGTCGCTGGACCAAGCGACATGGATGGATACATCTTCGGTGTCAGGCATAGTGATCAACGTATAGGCGGTGCCACCGGGACTTGTCTGGCTAGTTGCCTGCAGGGTGCCATCCTGACATGCCGCAAGCGCGAAAAAAGCTGCCACGAATGTGAGTGTGCGGATCATCAAAAAGTGTCCTTTGGCCCGATAAAGGCAATCGCGGTACGCCCGTCTGTTACAAACTGGCTGAGAAGAAGGTTGGTCGTTACGTAAGAAAAATCACCGTCAAGCGCCTTGAGCGCAGATTGATCAAGGGGTTCTCGCTGGAAAGAGACGCGGTCTATGACATAGCCGGCCATCCAGTCCGCCGTTTCGTCGGTGTCTTCCCAGTTGGGCCAGAAATCATCAAAGCGCCCCAAGACACGGTCATAGGTTTCCTGTGGAATACCGCCTTCTGCAAGCTGCGCGAGTGTTGTTTCGAATGCCTCTTGCAGGTCCGCGATCTGCACGCCTGTTTCCGGGGTCGCTGAAAAGCTGATCTCGATGCTGTTGTCGTCAATTGGCCAGATATTGACGTTGAAGTGCCGGGCGACGGGGGCGTCAAACCGCAGCGGCCCAGCAAGGCCACCGGGCAGGTTTGTATCAAGGATGTCACGCAAGAGAGCTGTGTGTGCTTCCAGACGGTCAAAGTCCATCCGCTCCGGTAGGTCGACAACACGGCGCCAGATCAGGCGTGGTGTCGCGTCGTCATTGGCAAAAGTGAAAACGCGTTCCGCCCGCTGTTCCGGTTCAAATTCAATCGGCGCAAGGGTTTGTGCCTCGCGGGGGATGTCCGGCCACTCTGCTTTACGCAGGGCACGCTGCAGTTGCCGATTGCTTAGGTCGCCCGTGACGATAAGCGTTGCCTTGCCGGGTTGATGGGTGGCTGCGTGAAGTGCCATCGCACTTTCATAGGTAAACGATCTGATTTCGTCGCGCGTCCCGATGATCGAGCGCCCAAGCAGGCTGCCTTCATAAAGAAAGGCGTTCATTTCCTCGGATGCTTGGGCGGTGGGATTGCCGGCAAGGGCAAAGTCATACTCACGCAGCACAATGTCCCGTTCTTCCAGTGCAAAGGTTTCAGGCAGCTCGATTGGATCGAAAATCCTTTTCAGCCGCGTCAACAACTGCGGCAAATCATCGGTGGTCCCGCTAAGCCAGTAAGCAACCGCATGGCTGCTGGTCCATGCATTCGAATGCTGATTTGCACTGCGCGCGCCGCCTATCGCATTGAGCCAGGCAAGATGCTCTGTGTAATGCAACAGCCCGGGCGCACCTTCTGCAGTGGGAAAGATCACCTTGACGGTCACGCGATCCTGACCGTCGTTGACAAGATGCGTGGCCGCAGAGTGCGGCGGGGTAAACGCGATGAATCCGCAGACTGCAACCAAAACGGCAGTGATTGCCCACAAAGACCTATGCCCTATTGCAGCCGCAACCTTTCCTGCCAATCCGGTAAGAGCAACTCTGATCATTCTATTTTCCCTTGACGAGAAGTTTAGACTGGTTTGTCTGTATCAACGTGCAATTGCCTTGCAGCCATCACGAGAAATGACGCAGTAAACAACAATACAATTAGGCTCAAAACGACCGAGATAACCTGCCCCACTGTGTCATTCTGGATCATCACCAGACCAGTAAACAAACATGACAGAACAATTGAAATGAGTATCATTTCCTTGTTGAACCGACGTGACATTCTCCATCCTTCGATCAGCGATTTCCTGAGCGGCTTTTGTGCGTGCGAGACGGGTATATGCGTACTTGCCCGCAAGAGCACCCAGTTGAGAAGAACGGAAACGACCCAAACCGCCAAGCCTGTCTCTGCGAAGCGCACAGTGTCTATCCCAAACATATCAAGTGCTAGAACCACGGCCGAGAGAAACAGCACAGCCGCGATAACCACATAGAGCATCAGCAGGGCGGCCGACGCGAAGTGGCGCAGGGCAACTTCTTTTGTGACGCTGCCCTCAGTAAGGATGCCGTTTTGCAGCGCGAACAGGCTGATAACAAATGAAAACATGACCAGATAGACCAGCCCAGCCGTGGCTGTGCCCGCAGGTCCCGGCGCAAAACCAACCACCCAGTCAACAGTGACGAAAACGATCAACAAGATGCCCAACAGGATGGGGTATGACCTGATAAGCTGTAGCGATTTTCCGAAGGCGTCAAAACTAAGCATTGTTGCTTCCCTTATGAATGAGGTGCCGGCCGGGCAAATGCCCGACCGGTCTTTTGGCGGTTCTTACCAGCGGGTGGTGCCGGATGCGGGGCATGCAACCGATGCAATGCCTTCGCCGACGATGCCGACCGCACCGCCGATGGCGCCTGCACGGCCGCCCCGGTTTGACTGGGCCTGACCAGCTGCAGAGAGTGAGCGTCCCAAATTACACATCGCGGACACGTTGCTGTTGTTGGGCGCCGAGCGGGTTGGCGCAGGCCCGGCAAATGTTTGGTTGCGTGTGCCGCGTGGATCGCTGGCGGTGCATGTGTTGCGGCTGTTGCCGCCACCGCCGCCGCCGCCACCACCACCGCCACCGCCAAAGCTGACGGTACTGTTGAGGTCGTTGAATGCCGATTTGTAAACGTTTGACATTTGCGTGTGTTCCTTTGCCACGTGAGCAGGATGTGCTAATTGCTCATTGTTGGTGTTTGCCGAACATTCCTTTGCCCGGCGGCTCAATATGGCGGGGGGGAGCTGTAACTCCTTCCCGCCGACTACGCCTTGTTGCCATAACAAAGGCGTATTCGGGGTCGGCGCTAATATCGCCAGAAATAGCTTACTGACATTGTCGGACTGTCCAGGGTGTAGACCTGATGGAACCAACCGGCCGGTTGTACCAAAAGTTCGCCCGGGATCAGTTCAACCGAAATACACTTTGCGTTTCTTGCATCCGGGTAAATGTCATAGTCAGGGGCCTCGGGTTTGAACCAGCAACGTTGATAGTTGTTATAGGCCTTGAGGGGATAAAGGCTGTCCGCTTGATCCGCGGAATACAAATCCAGCCGTTTTTTGCCCATGATCTGAAACAGGAAACCCGTAAGGGGATCGCGATGCAGGTGGGTTGCGGGAATATCCGTGCGTACAGACCCGAACCACAGTTGCGGCGGGATAAAGTCCTCGCGGCTGAAGAACACAGGGCCGAAGTCGTCCCACATCTCTACGGGCAGTGCGGACCCTTCAGTATATGGTTTGAACAGGCCTTCAGACATGACCAGTTCCGGGTTCGCATCAAACTTGCTCATATCCTCGACAAATTCACGCAAAGTCAGGTGCTGGTCGTCCGAGCGCACACAAACTACGACATCCGCATAGCGGTCCATAAGCCGCTGGAGCGTCCAGTCGCGGCAGGGTGGATCGGGCTCCAGCCCCGTAATAATGACCGGAAGGCTGTCCTCCATTGCCTTCAAAAGCTGCATCTGGCTGGGCTGGTGCAGGCGGGGGATCTGCGTGAGGTCACGATAGCCTTTCGCACGGTGGAGCCGTTCTGCCTTGCGCAGGCGCGCTTGGGTCCAGTTGCTTGGCCGTAGGCAGGACAACCCGACAACAAAGGCAAGCCCAAGATCGCCGGTGATTTTCATCGTTCCCAGAATGTCCGGGCTGCGCCAGTCGAGGAATTCGAATTCCCGGAACATCCTCTCAAGTGTTTTGATCGGAAAAACCATTTCGGTGTCTGCGTCATAGTCTGACTCAGGGCGATCTATCAGCAATGTGTCTGCGAACCTTGCGCGAAAGCCAAGATGTGGGTGTTCTGGGACCGCAAAACGCACGGTGCCTTTGCGGTTCTCAGGGTTTTCAAAACCGCCCTGCAACAGGCCGATAAAGCCCGCCACGGTTGCCTCTGGCGTTTGAAAGTTTTGCTCTGGGTATGCGATGTTCATGCCACAGCCTCTTGCCTGGTTTTGCGCAGGTTGACGCCGGTCCAGCGATTGATGCGCCGCACGCTGTTGTCGGGGTTGCGTCGCAAGCTGGTTGCGATGTGGTTGGGGAAAATGTTGTGTGTCATATCGTTCATGACCTCGCGAATATTGCCGTAAGGCGTCACCCAGTCGTTGAAAAACAGGTGTTCACCGCAATTCCATTCGTGCTGCATCAACGCACGCCCAGTGTGATGGACCTCTTTTTCGATGTCGTTTGACAGCCATGCCCATGTGACCATAGCAGTGGGCAGGCCGTCGTCGGTGACGTAAAAGCGCGCTTGATTTGCCCACAAGGCGGGCAGGATTTCGGCTCTGAAGTAATCACCCAAAGGTTGCTTGCTGTGATATTCTGACTGCGCCAGTAGCTCTGTGGCGTAACCAACCGATCCATAGTAATCTAATGTTGCCATGTGACTTGCTCCTTTCGGGCGCTGCGACTGTGGTGCGCGCAAACGGCCACGTTCGCGCCAAACCTCTGGCGCAGGGTTCGCTGCAAAGCCAGGTGATCACCAAAGGGGGCTGTCTGATGGGTCAGCGTGACCTGATTGGTCTGTGGATCACTTTGCCATGTTGCATATCCGATCGGCCGCTGATCCTGCCGCAACGCAACAAAGGCGGTTTGTTTCTGCAGGTTCTCTAGGACCTCCTGATAGTAATCGCCGATCTTCTGCTCTGACCGACCTTGGTAGAAATCAATATCAAGCAGCGCCATGGCACCAATTGACTGATAGGCAGTCAATGCAGACGGCTCAGAACGTGGGAAGGGTGGGAGGTAGTTTTCCAGTGCATCTGCAAACCCTGCGAGCGTTTCAAGCGGCAAATGCGTCATGCCATTCTTGCCGCTTGCAAACATGTCCTTGATCCGCTGGACGGTTTCGTCAGGCTGCGTTGCAAGGTCGTTGAAAATGCAGACCGCCGACAGGCGTGCAAGCGGATAGTTCAACCGGTAGTGATAGGGGCTTTGCGGCGCTTTCAGACCTGCGACAATCGCCGCGCAGTCCTGGCCAAAATAGCGGCCGTTGTCCTCAAACCAGTAATGCATAAGCGACTGAAAACAGGCGCGATCATAATGGTAGACATGTTGCATCACGCAAAGCTCGCCCAGAAAAGCGCATGTTTCGCGCGCGACCGGCGGCATGTGATCATCATTGCTCAGGATCATTTGTGCCGCGTGGGCGGTTTCGTGCGCGAGGCACAATAGATCATTGGGAGTGCCCTGCCATGCCATGACGATGTGCAGCGTTCGCGTGTCCGGGTGACGGAAAGTGTGTGGCGCATCAATCTGGTCAGGGGTACGCCAGTCAAAAAGGACCTGTCCAAGCTGCGGATCAAGTCCGCGTCGCGCGCTCGGGTCCAGAAGTTCGCACAGCGCGGGACGTACGATCGCGTCGAACGCATGCTGGCGGTCAATTGCGGGCTCATCCTGCAGTTGATCAGCGCAGAAAGATGACCAATGAGCCGGCACCTCTGCCAAAGCGCCAGCATTTCTGGCTTGGATGATATCATTCACGAAGTCTGTGGTAAGACCGTGATTTTGCAACCAGAAAGAAAAATCGTCCATGACGCACACGCCAAATTAAAAATGAAGTCAACTTCAATAAAATCTCGAGGGCACATTAAGGTCCAATTCATTGGACAGTCAACCGGGGATAAATCCGTGAAAGAGGCCTGATTTTATTGGAGCAATCAAAAATACGGTCAAACATTCCGGATCATTCGCAGTTCAATAAGCAGCCCCAAAAATCCTTCAAAACCAGTATGCTTTAGGCTGGAAGCAGTTGCTTTAGGCAAATTAACGCTTGCATGATCGGGCGGGTGACCTGTCGGGAATGATCGACATGCGACAACATACCACAAGTTAAATTCAATGCCCCGGGAATGCCGGACCGACTGCAACCTGAGGAGGATTTTGCTTGATTGAGGCAAAGCCGGATTCAATCCGCCGACTTGAGCGGAGTCCGAAACCAGGGTCGTCAATCCTGCCATAAAACTGAACCCTGTTCGCGAAGTACAGCCGATCAGATCGCTTCGGTTTGATGATGGCTGAGGATGCCCAATAGGCTATGGAGATTTCTTGCTGGGGGCTGCTCAAAACCGACGAGTCCCTTTCCGCATTTGAACGCGCCGTCGCCCTGAACCCAAACTGCTCGCTGGCCTATGGCAGCCTTGGCACGTTGCTCGGCATCCTTGGACGCTCGGACGAGGCCATGGCCAATCAGGAAATCGCCATCCGCTCGAGTCCTCTCGACCCAAGCATTTTCTTCCGCTTTTTGGGTCTTGCGTTGGCGCACGACATGGCCGGGCATTACGCTACGGCAACGAATGGGCGGAGCGCGCGATCCACCGGATGCCGCGGTGGTTTTTCGCGCACTTTATCTTGGCCGCGAGCCATGCGGCGCTAGACCACCAAGAAGACGCGACCAATGCCATCAAATCCTGTCTGGACATCTCGCCCGAAATCTACGCCAAAGACCTTGATCTTGTTCGTCCAAAGGACGCCGACATGCAAACGATGTGATGCGGGAGGCATTGGTGAATGTGTGGGGGAGTGAGCGGACAGGACAGCTCACGGCCCAAACCTGCCGTGCATTGGCCTCACTGATGCTGCGCTGTGGCTCCCCAAACCGGCCATCCAAGCGCATTGCAGCATTTTTACAGGTCAAATATGATTTTGGTGCAGACTATCGGGACGCTATTCATGGTTTGCTGCGGCCAATCGCACCAAAATCTGCTGTCCTGAGGAAACGACACATGTTTGATCTAGTGTTCTAGGCTGTTCCGGTAGATGAACGCAGTCTGGCTAGACGCGGGATATTCTGCATTATGGGCGATCACTTAAAAGGTTTGGTTATCACGACACTCGGCATCTTGCTGTTGGTGCCAGACTCGCTTTTTGTAAAGGTGATAGAGGCTGAACCAATGGTCACAGCTTTCTGGAGAGCTTTGACTGCAGGGGTCTTTGTCTTCCTGGCCTTGCTGTTAATTCGGGGACTACAGGATTTTCGAGCTGTTCTACGAACTGGCTGGCCGGGATTGATCTATACCGTGCTGATAGCAACGACGGCACCGGCCTTTGTCCTAGCTGTTGCCAATACAAGCGTGGCCAACGTCGTGTTCATCTTGGCCACTATGCCCATATTTGCGGCAGTCTTCAGCCGCATTTTTCTAGACGAACCCATTCGCGCGCGCATGGTATTAACCATGGTTGCAGTAATCCTTGGACTAGCGATCATCGTCTATGGTTCCAGCTCAACCCAGACTGCTTCGTGGAAAGGGGACATCTGGGCCGGCTACGTTTCTGCGGCAATGGCAGCCGCTTTAACAGCCTTACGGACGGTAAAAGCGACATCGATGATCCCAGCTATTCCAATTGCCTTCATCGGTGCCGCGATTGTGATCGGATTATTTGTTTCACCAGCCGAGCCATTTGAAACGCAATGGCCATTGTTCTTGGGACATGGCGCATTCATCGCCGCAGCGTCATGCCTTCTCGCTCTTGGGCCCAGATACATCAGCGCATCCGAGGTTTCACTTCTTTTCCTGTTGGAGGCGGTATTGGCGCCGCTACTCGTGTGGGCAGTGATTGGAGAAAACCCCGGCTCATGGGCGTTGGCTGGTGGTGCGGTTGTTATAGGCGCACTTCTGGTGTCCAACCTTTACGCATTGGCCAATCAGAAATAGGAAAACCAACAGGTCGGCTTTGGGCTCGTTCCTGCAGTTTGCCGCAGTCAGCATGAATTTCCGCTGTAGGGAAACGGCGTAAACTTTGCAAAGGTCACTATCTGGGCATTGCTGACCTTGGTGCATCGTGCAGCATTTCTGACTTTGGGGCTCACTGCCAACTTTCGCTGCAAGCTGTCTGAAAGTCCGCTTTTGGTATACAGGGCTACTCAATCCATGCATGTTTTCGAAGTGGCCCGAGAGAGGCGGTGACCCGAGCGCGCCCCACTGGCTTGTAGCCCAAAAAGCCGTGCATGGGGTGGGGTGCCCTGGGTTTGCCGTGTTTACCGGGTTTGGTACGGCTGCTGGGGGCAGCGGGGCTGGTTAACATAGCGATGCTGCAGCATTTCACTAAAACGGACGTTCGATTTTCTAGGGTGCAATCACCGCTGGGCGGCACGAAGTGTGAATTCGCTGTGTTTGCACGGCTGGTTGCTTTGGTGAACTTTGTGGACCTCCATATTGCGTCGCAAACGGATTGCGCATCTCCTGCGGTTACGACATTGATCCAACTCGATAATCCATCCATTCCTTCATTGAACGCGTAGCCCTCGACATGACGTCTTGCACGAGATGACTGATCTTGGAGACCGTCTCAAATTTCCGAGCATAGCGTAGAGCCTCCGCCTTAACTCCAACACAACCGGCCAACCCGAGACGTATAGGCTCGGCTATTTTTGAAAGTGCAGTTGGTGTCATCCACCGTCAGCGTGCCCGGTCGTTGCGCGAGGTTTCAGGACCACCTCCATCTTCCGCCTTACGATCTCTACCGGGTCCGGGTTTGCGATACTTTCAACAAGATACCTGCCCGCCTCCATACCAATTTGCTGCGCCGGAATTTGGACAGTGGACAAGGCGGGATACATATCTGCGGACCCCGCAAAATCACCGATACCGACGATGGACAGGTCCTGCGGGATCCGCAGGCCAAGTTGCATCGCAGACGACAGCGCGCCCTGCGCGATGATATCATTGCCGCAAATCAGACCGGTAATGCCTTTTTGTTCGCTCAAGAGTTCGTGGCAAACAGACTTTGCGTGTGCCACGCTATAGGGTGAGCGGACGCGCCATGCGTCGGGAATCTCAATTCCGGCATCGCGCAGCGCAAGTTCAACCGCCTCTAGCCGGCCACGGGCCCTGTCGTTTTCGTGTGTTGGAGGAAAAACCAGCCCAATGCGCCGGTGACCAAGCGCAAGCAGATGGTCTGCGGCTACACGCCCCGCTTCGCGGTTGTCGGACCCGATGCAGGAAATCCGTGACGACTTGGCATAGCTCCATGCCGCAACAACAGGCACATCCTGCGAAGCCAGAAGCCGGTATGTGTCGTCGCTGTGATCAAGCCCGACAAGGGCAATCCCATCTACGCGATGTTCCAGCAGTTTGCGCAGAACCTTATACTCGGCCGTGAGGTCATAACCATGGGTCGCCAACACCAGCGTAAAGCCAAGATCGACTACGGTATCGTTGAACGATTGGACCAGTTCCGCAAAGATCGAATAGTTTACTGTCGGCACGACAAGGCCCAGCGTTGCACTGCGCCGACCATGTATCATTTGGGCGGCACGGTTGCGCACGTAACCGGTTTTACGAATCGCCTTTTCGACCCTCTTGAGGGTTGTCGGATTGACGAGATCAGGATGATTCATCACGCGGGATACTGTGGCAGCAGAAACACCCGCAGCCTTTGCTACCGAAAGGATATCTACTTTATACGATTGTTTTTTCATCATAATTCAGTCTGGTTTTATAATTTTATGAAAACGTTTGCAATACTGTTTTCATCCCGTAGCCTTGGATAGTCAGATGATCAGCAGGAGCGCTTTGAATGTCGATTTCCGTCACAACCAGCCGCGTTGATGCATTGATGTCACAGGCGCGTGCGGCACAGGCGGACTATGAGGCGCATGGGAGTCAGGCGCGCTATGACCGTGCGGCCCAAGCCGCCGCATGGGCCATCATGGAGCCTGTGCGGAACAGGATGCTGGCGGAACTTGCCGTAGAGGTCACGGGCCTTGGAAATGTCCCCGACAAGATAATCAAAAACCACCGCAAGACGCTTGGGCTGATGCGCGATATCGCGGATGTACAGACTTTTGGAATCCTGTCCGACAATGCCGCAACGGGGATCACCGAAATTGCCCGACCGCTTGGCGTGATCGGGGCCGTTGTCCCTTCGACGAATCCCGCGGCCACACCTGCAAACAACGTCATCAATGCGCTCAAATGCGGTAACGCGATCATCCTGTCCCCTTCCCCCAAGGGCGTCAGCTGCTGTGAGATGTTGCTCGGGTTTATCCACGCGGAATTCGACAAGATCGGCGAGGACAAGCGGCTGGTCCAGATGATCCCCCCTCCGGGCACAAAGGCGGATACCCAGCGCCTGCTTGAACTGGCGGATCTTGCGGTTGTCACGGGCAGTCAGGACAATGTACGCCGCGCCTATTCCAGTGGGACGCCTGCGGTCGGTGTCGGGGCCGGAAACGTGACGGTAATCGTTGATGAAACCGCCGATCTTGCGGCGGCGGCGGCAAAAATCGCCGCTTCAAAGACATTTGATAACGCGACATCGTGCTCTTCGGAAAACGCGCTAGTTGTCGTCGATGCGGTTTATGATGCCTTTCTCGCAGCGATGGCGGCCGAGGGCGGGGCGCTGGTTCCTGCCGCGAAAGCCCCCGGAATTATTGCAAAGCTCTGGCCCGACGGTCACCTGAACCGCGAAGTTATCGCAAAGGACGCGGATGTTTTGATCGAAAAACTGGGGCTGACAGGGTCAGTCCCGGCGGGCACAAAATTCATCGCGGTCGAAACGGATGGCATCGGACCTGACCACCCTTTATCGGGCGAAAAACTGAGCCGGGTTGCGGCACTTTACCGTGCCCGCGATTATGACGATGCCGTCGCAATAACAAAGCGTGTTCTGGCGTATCAGGGGGCGGGCCATTCGATTGGGTTGCACACTGCCGATATGGATCGGCCTGTCGCACTTGGTCGGCACATGCCGACCTGCCGTGTCATCGTCAACCAGGCGCATACATTTGCAACCGGCGGATCATTTGAAAACGGCCTGCCATTCTCGCTTTCGATGGGGTGCGGCAGCTGGGGCGGCAATTCTATTGACGACAACCTGCATTGGAAACATTTCATGCAGCGCACCAAGGTGGTCCGCCCGATCGCTGCGCGCGAGCCAAGCCTTGCCGATATTTTTGCGGGTTATTGGGATAAGGCCGGGAAATGAGTGCCACGGAAAAATCCCCCCCCAAGGGAACCGTTCGCAGCTGGGTTGACCGGCGCGCTGACGAACAGGGCGCTGATATCAGCCACTATTTCCTCGATGCAGACCCGCTGACATGGCGGGAGCTGCGTATGCAGGCTGCAAGCATTGCTTGCAAGCTCGCGGGCATGGGCCTATCCAAGGGTGATAGCATTGCGCTGATGTTGCCTAATAGTCGCCAAAGCATCCTGTGCCTGTTTGGCGTGCTTTACGGTGGCTTTCGGGCCGCAGTGATCAACCTTGTCGCAGGTGCAGAAGCGATGGGCTATGCCCTGTCCCATTCCGACGCTGTTGTCGTTTTGGTCGGCGAAAATCAGGTGGACCTGCTGACCGCCGCCGCCGCTGCGCATGACGTCCATCCGCGCACGGTCATTGTCGGACAAAGCATCTCCTGGCCCGATGACACACCAAACGGCCCACTGGCAGACCTGTCGGCGTCGGATCATGCGCTTTTGATGTATACCTCGGGCACAACAGGGCGACCCAAAGGTGTATTGCATACGCATGCCAGCCTGCTGGCAGGCGGATGGACCACAGTTTTGGCGCATGACCTGTCACCGCGTGATCGTGGGCTTTGCGTGCTGCCCATCTATCATATTAACGGTCTTTGCGTGACGGTCATGGGCCCTCTGATCGCGGGCGGCTCGGTTGTCATATGCGAAAAATTCTCGGCCAGCCGGTTCTGGGCGATCTGCGCAGAGCAACAGGTCACGTGGTTTTCGGTTGTGCCGACCATCATTTCGCACCTGCTTCATGGCGAAACGGATCCTGACGCTGCAACCAAAGCCCGTATCAGGTTTGGCCGGTCTGCCTCTTCTGCGCTGGCGGTTGAGACACAGGCGGCGTTCGAGCAGCGTTTCGGCATCCCGATTGTTGAAACTATGGGCCTGACGGAAACCGCGGCGCAGATATTGTCAAACCCGTTGCCGCCGGGGTTGCGCAAGATCGGATCGCCGGGCAAGGCCTATGGCAATGAGGTCGCGATCCTGTCAGACCAGCAGGAACTGCTGGGCGCGGATATAGAAGGCGAAATCGCTATTCGTGGCCCGAATGTCATGCTTGAATACTACAAGAACCCCGAAGCGACACGCGCGACTTTCACCAAAACAGGCTGGCTCCGTACCGGCGATTTGGGACGAATTGACGCTGACGGCTATGTTTTTGTCACCGGTCGCCTGAAAGAGCTGATCATCAAGGGCGGGGAAAATATCGCACCACGCGAAGTTGACGAAGTGCTCTACACCCATACGGATGTCGTTGAGGCTGCGGCCTTTGCACGCCCCTGCGCCAGTTATGGCGAACGGGTCGAAGCCGCGGTCAGACTGCGGGACGGGGCCACCGTCGCGCAATCCGAGCTTCTTGCGCTTTGTATGGAGAAACTGGGCAAATTCAAATGCCCCGACGTGATCCACATACTGGAAGATTTGCCTAAAGGACCATCTGGCAAGATCCAACGATTAAGGCTGGCTGAGATGACCGCCTGATCGATGCGGTATAACTCTTGGAGGAGAGGGATGCCGCGCAACCAAACCCGGAAAGGCCAGAATGGCAATCCGGGAAGATAAAACAAATGGGAGGACTAAATAATGAAACTTTTTGGAAAACTTGCCCTTAGCGCGACCATATTGACGAGCGCGATGGCCATCAGTGGGGCCGCTGTGGCCCAAGGCTACCCAGACCGTCCGATAGAACTGATCGTGACCTTTGGTCCTGGCGGTGGCGCGGATCTGATGGGCCGGACAATGGCGCAACTGATGGAAGGTCCACTGGGCGCTCCGATCCCTGTGTCCAACGTTGGTGGTGCGTCGGGCAACGCCGGTCTGACACAGCTACGCACCAATCCCGCCGATGGCTATACCATGGGTACGCTGATTTCGCTGACGGTGGCGTCATGGGCCTCTGGCCTTGGCGACAACAAACCCGAGGATTTCGAAGTGATCGCAGTCGTGCAGAGCTCGCCTTCGTTCCTGTTTGTGCCATCGCGTGGTGACCACCAGACAGCCGAGGCCCTCTTTGAATTCGCAAAAGCAAATCCTGGCGCAATCACAGTAGCGACGTCCGGTTATGGCACACAGGACGATGTGACGCTGAAGCTGTTGGCAAATGCGGGTATCGCAATGGAAAACGTGCCGTTTCAGGCGCCCGCCGAACGCTATGCATCACCCATCGGTGGCCATACATCTGCGATCTACGAGGAACCCGGCGATGTCGCGCAATTTATACAAGCCGGTCAACTTACCCCGGTTGTCGTCTTCGCCGCAGAGCGTCATCCTGAATTCCCCGATGTGCCGACATCGGCTGAACTCGGCATCGATATATCCGGTCTTGATAACTACCGCAGCATCGCTGTAGCCGCCGGAACACCGAGCGATATCGTTGAAAAACTTGCAGAAGCCGTTGCGACGGCGACCGCGTCAGACGAATGGCGGGCGTTTTGTACAAAGACCTATTCATGCATCACGCCTGTCACAGGTGAAGCGGCACAAGCCATGGTCAGCGACTTCCGCGACCTGATTGCCGCACAGCTCGCCAACTAGGCTGGCAAGCATCATGGCGTCGATCCAAAACAAGGAGCAGTACCGGACGCCAAGGACCGGGGGGAGGCTCCCCCCCGGACTTGGCCTTCTTTTGCCGACACTCTTGCCGCTCGGGCTCTTGGTGATGGCCATGATCCTGCCCGGCTTCATGTTCGAAAGCGATCAGACAGCAAGCACGATAGGTTTGGGCCCGGCAGCTTGGCCAGAAGCGATCCTGATGGCCATGGCGGTGTTCTGTGTTCTGTGGATTGCACGTGATGTCTGGGCGCTTGGCGCGGCGGGCCGTCGGCCGACGCTGTCTTTTCCGGTCGAAGATGACCACTATCATTTTGGCAAAGCCCTTATCGGATTGCTGTTGATCATCGCCTATGGCTGGTCCCTGCCAGTCTTCGGCTTTGCGGTCACGACCACCATTTTCATCATGATCTGGTGTCTGTTTGGCGGGCTTCGAAACGTCTTGGTCTTGATTCCGGTCACCGTGATCGGGACGATTGGTCTGATGTGGCTGTTCATGGGCCTGGCGCTGATGCCGTTGCCGCGAGGCTACGGTGTCTTCGACAATTTCAGTATCTGGTTGCTGCGCGCAACTGGCATCTACTAGCGGATAGGAAACACCATGGCTGCGTTAGAACTTCTTGGCGGCGGGTTTCTGGCCGCATTCCAATTCTGGGCATTCATGACCATCGTGACCGGACTTCTGGTCGGCGTGGTGGCTGGGGCATTGCCTGGTATTTCATTCGTCAACGCCATGGCGATGGCCTTGCCGTTTACCTATGTCATGGAACCAACGCAGTCGATGCTGTTTCTGGGCGGCATCTACGTCGGCGGCGTCTTTGGCGGCTCGATATCGGCCATTCTGATCAATGTGCCCGGCACACCCGCGTCTTTACCCGCCACCTGGGACGGATACCCGATGACCAAGCGTGGCGAAGCGAAACGCGCATTGACGATTGCTGTGACCGCCTCGGCGGTTGGCGGGCTTGTCAGTGCCTTGGTGCTGACATTTCTGTCGGCTCCTTTTGCCAGTTTTGCGCTCAAATTCTCGCAGCCTGAATTCTTTGCAGCGACTTTGCTGGGGCTGGTCAGCGTGATTGCGATCGCCAAGGATCAGCCTGTCATCACGATGGTTTCGCTCTTGCTCGGCATCGCGATTGGGACTGTCGGTGTTGATCCCCTTTACGGTCAGGCCCGGTTCAGTTTTGGCGTGCCCGAAATGGAAAGCGGCATTCGTTTTGTTGTGGTGATGATTGGCCTTTTCGCCATTGGTGAAGTTATCGACCTTTTGGCCACAGACAGGGACCTGAGACCCAAGAAAACAGGCGGCAAAGCGATCGGGGCCAAATTTCGTGACATTCTCAATGTCAAAGGGGCGATTGCACGTGGCACCGGAATCGGCTGCCTTATTGGTATGATCCCAGGCGCGGGTGCCACGCCAGGTGCCGTGATCGCCTATGGCATCGAAAAGCAGGTCTCCAAACGCGGCAGCGAGTTTGGAACAGGGGTAGAGGAAGGCCTTGCAGCCCCCGAAGCCGCCAAGAATGCAACGACGGGTGCCGCAATGGTCCCGCTGCTGACATTGGGCATCCCTGGAAGTGCCGCCACCGCGATCATGCTGGCCGCGATGATGTTGCACGGGGTCAGCCCAGGACCGCTTTTGTTCATCATGGACCCCACGATGGTCTATACCATCTTCGCCGCTATGATCATCGCCAACATTCTGATGATCTTTGCCGGGATCGGTGTAGCCCAGCTCTTTTCGACCCTGATGCGGACACCTCCCGCAATTCTCGCGGCCTTTATCATCGTACTAAGCGTCGTTGGCGCCTTCGGGGTGCGCAACAACATATTTGATGTTTATGTCTGCCTTGCCTTCGGGGTATTGGGGTGGGGAATGAAGCGGGTTGGATTTCCATCGGCGCCTTTGGTTCTCGGCGTCATCCTAGGCCCCTTGGCAGAACGTTATTTCCTGACATCCATGGCAAACTTCAAGCAGGACTGGACAGTGTTTTTCACCCGCCCCATCAGCGCTACGATATTGGGTTTCGCCCTTATATTTATTTTGTGGTCGCTGGCACCAGGTCTGAAGCGCGCCTTACGCAGGCAGGAATAATTTCCGCAAGAAAATGGTTTTCCACAAGTTGCCTGTGGCCCGTGAATACAGGAACTTGAGAAGGAGAATGGTCAACCTGCCAGAGCGCATTGTACGCTAATCAGACTTCCGGCAAACGCTTTTTCCCGGTGTCAGCTTGTGGAAGTGCCGCTTCTTGGTGCTTCCACTGGGTCTGAATTTAGTGAAACTCACCAATCGCCCGATACTGACCAACGGAGTGGGGCTTTGAGTCGCAGAAAGAATGCAAGCGACTCTAGCCACGTTTTGAATTTGAAAAATAACCCATCCCATCCATCTTTCGAAGTTGGCCCGAGAGAGGCCGTGACCCGAGAGCGTCCAGGCGGTCCAGTGCCATAAAAGCCGTGCACAGGGTAGGGTCATTAGTAGGGGATTAGTAGGGGATGTACGTCAAACGTTATCCTGTATCGTCCGACTTTTTCCAAAACAGAGACGAAAATTAGTCAAGCAATCATAATGGGTTGTCCGATTGCAAGCGGCTTCGTCCGGTCTCGTCCAACACTCGGACCTCAAAATTCGTAAGGACAAGGTCGGCGGTTCGAGTCCGTCATGCGGCACTATTCTTAACTGGTTTTTTGATAGGAATGGGTACTTTCGGCCCAAAGCCAACTTCCATTGATGGTAGTCGGTGCTGCAGTGCGGCCCGTTATTGCTGCCGTTCATGCAGAGCGCAGCATATTGACCAGTGAAACGTCGCTCAGCGGACGAAGCGCTATTTCGCGGCGGCTGCGCCAAGGCCTGCTTGCGAGAAATCGGTCTGTCAGAAAATGTCGATCCCGCCAGTGACAGAAACGGTTGAGTCTAGACCGGATTTGGTTCAGCTGCGGAGCGGCTCTGAACGTTTCAAATCGTGTTGCCGCTGAGGTTGTCGCTAGCTCCCAACAATCTGTAAACCTGCAACGACCACGGCTGCGCAGACCAATAATCCCGAAACGAGTGCCGCAAGACCATCACGTAAGATGAATGCCATAGCGATCACCAGAACGACGGATGCAAAAGCCGTGCCTGCGAACGGGACGATTTCCAAAAACGGCATTGCTAGGCCGAGGGCAATGCAATTGCAAAGCAGCAGGACGCGCGTCGGGCCGCGGGTGAGCCAGATCCAGCGGCGGCTGAAGACGGTTTCGATGCGCCCTGCGACCCAATCGGCGCGTTGCAAACCAGCATTCAATCGCTGGAGGTGAATAGTCTTGCGGCGGAGGCGCGCTGGCAGCCAGGTGGTCCGCCACCCCAGCAAAAGCTGGATCGCGAGTGCTGCAATGGACAACCCGCAGGCCGTCGTTACCAAGGGAATGCCCGAAAGCGGGCTGACGGCAACACAGGCAATCGCCATCAGGAGGTAGAGTGGTCCAAGCTGGCTCAGCCGGTCGGATATTTCACCGACCGACATCTGCCTATTCAGCTCTCGGCCACGGTTCAACCGTACCATCGTGCGGGCAAGTGTGCGGCTGCGAAAACGCTTGGGTGCTGCGGACGGAGCGTTCTGTTTTTGGATCATTCGTATGAGTAGTTAAAGGTGATCTCCGTTCCGTCGGCGCGGGTTAGCGTCCGGGCATAGATTTCAAGGGGGCCAAGGTCGTCATCGACAAACCCGTTTACGATGACCTCTTCGCCCACCTCTGCGGGCACCCAGTTTGGCCCTACGTAGATGCGGATAGAACCCGTTGCATCGGCAAGACGGAATTCGTCCTCGTCGGTAATGCGCTCGACTGTGCCTTGCACAGTCACCATCGAGCCGCGTTGCGCATCGACGATGGCGGTGAGCTGATCGGCCAAAGCCGCGGTGGTGGAAAGGACTGCAAGCAGTGCGGTTGCTGCCAATAACTTCATTGTTTTTCTCCTGAATTATAGGTGGTGTGTTTGGTCGGGATTGCAGTGTGATTAATCGAGGGCGACAATCAACAGGACCACGATGGCAACGCCTGCGATGACAAGCCAGGATTTGGGTACGCGGATTTCAACCTCGCCTGAGAGCCATTTATCCACTTTGCGCAGGTCGACTTTGTTAGACTCATTCATTGTTTTTCTCCTATTCAAATGGGTCTTCATGACCCGGTGAAAGAAGATATGGATGGAGCGCCTGACAGCAGTCTGACGAAATGTCAGATTTTCGGGTTTTGAAAGGTCAAAAGGAACGCGCATCCGCCGCCCGCCGGAGCCTGCACCACGATCTTGCCACCCTGCGCGCGTTGGAGACGATCCACGATTGCCAGACCGAGACCTGCTCCGCCCGGAACCGCGTCCGCCCCCCGCCAGAACGGTTTGAACAGTTCGGTCGTGGTCGCCAGTGAAACGCCCGGTCCGTGATCACGCACAGCAATGACGGGACCCGGGCCAACCGTGACCGAAACCGATCCCGGCCCGCCGTGCAGGATAGCGTTCTCAATGAGGTTAGACAGAGCGACTTCGACGCTTTCTGCGTCGGCATTGGCAATTGCCGGGCCTTGAGGCAACGACAGCGCAAGATCAACGTCATTTGCGTGCGCAAAAGGCGCAAGCCCCGCGACGACCGCTTCGGCCACTTCTGACAGGTCAATCGCCGCGTCCTGCGGCACGTCCACGGCCTCTGTACGAGATGCGACCAGCACTTGTTGGACCGTGCGCGACAAGGCGAGGATATCTGAGCGCAGTTGGTCTGTCATCTCGCCCGGTGGCAATGCGTCCAGACGCGCAACAAGTACTGCGACAGGGGTTCGCAAGGCATGCGCGGCCTCAGCTGCATTGCGTTTTTCGCTGGCGAGGGCCTGCTCCAACCGGTCGAGCGCTCTTTGGGTTGCATCCACCAGATCGGCGATCTCGGCAGGGGCGTTTTCTATGAAGGGTGGCAGTACGTCTGCGCCGGGTTTTATGGAGCGGGCCCACCTTGCGGCCACAGCAACCGGCGCGAGATCACGACGCAGAAGGACCGCACTGGCGATGATCAAAATCAGCGCCATGGGTAACACGGGCAGAGCCACGTGACGGTAGAATTCACGCAGAAACGCCGCCCGCATCAGGTTCGCAGGGTCGGAAGCCATAACAAATACGACTCGAACGCCATCGGTTCGCTCGGGAAGCTCACGCCCCGCAATGAGCAAGGGATTGGCAGCAGTGCCGAGTCTGATTACCCAGTCATCCGCATAAACATCATTGGCAAACGGCGGGATCAGATCGGCATTCATCGTTTCTTGAACCGCGCCGCCGCGATCAACCACGGCAAACGCATAGGCTGCGGGGTGGTCCGCATAAAGAGATCGCAGGTTTGCATCCGGCACCACAGACATGCCGTCCATGCCGGCCTGCAACCGCTCGATCTCGTGGATCAGGGCCTCATTTTGCAATTCCCGCTGGTCGGAGCCATAGTAAATTCCGACAATCGCGATATTCAGAACGACAATAACCGCTGCAATCATCGTCAGCCGCTGCGTCAGACGTTGCGCGAGGGTGGGCGCGCCCATCATATGGCCTCTCGCGGCATCATCCATCCAATTCCGCGAACCGTGACGATCGGGAGGGCACATTTTTCTGCTTCAAGACCACGCCGCAGCCGCGACACCGCAGCATCCAGTGCATTTGGGGTCACCTCATCGTCAAAGCCGTAGATCGCCTCTTCAAGAATGCGCCGCGCAACGACCCGACCCGTTGCCCGCATCAATTGTTCCAGAACGGCAACCTCCCTGCGCCCAAGGGCCATAGGCGTCCCGTTCACTGTGACACTGCGTGCTGCCGTATCCAGTTCCAGTTCCCCGATCCGGAGTAGCCTGTCTGACCGATCCCCCGGTCGCCGCAAAACAGCGCGACAGCGCGCCACAAGTTCTGGCATCTCGACCGGTTTGACCATATAGTCATCCGCCCCGCCATCCAGGCCCGCCAGACGGTCTGTCAACTGATCCCGTGCGGTCATCACGATCACCGGCACCCGCCCGTTGCGGCGTAAGTCTGGCAACAGTCGGAGCCCATCTCCATCGGGCAGGCCGAGATCCAGCAGGACGAGGGCATAATCGGCCAGTCTTGCTGTTTCGCGTGCATCTTCAGCAGTGCCGACATGATCAACTGTGAAACCAGCCCGTTGCAGAGCGTCTCTAACGGCATCCGCCAATGGAGGGTGGTCTTCAACAAGCAAGACGCGCATCTCACGAAAATCCTTCAAACAAAATTGCGCCTCGGCTGCAAAGCGCGGGGTAAGTGAAAAATAAGATCACCAAGCCAAAATACAATTCCACGCTGCGACAAGGACAAGTCACGTCGTTTGTCGGTACTCAACCTGACCGTCGTTTGACGGTATTGCGTCAAAGTCAAAAGGTGTGTGCTACCTGCGACGAGTAGCGTTTCGTTGCAGGCGCACCTGAGCCTGAGCCCTGAATGGCCGCTTGCGTGTATAGGACAGTTTGCCTTTGCAGGTACAGCGAAGGTCGGCTCCCGCCCCACTTCCCGGGGCAGCACCCCACCAACCACCTCGCTGGGGCACACCCTCATCGGCCATGTTAGGGTCCGGACTTCGGCAACGGGTCTTTCCGAGTCAAGTCATTTTCCACAAAAAAGCTGATCCTGCCGAAGCAAGAGATCTGCATTTTTTGGGTTCCGTGCCTGATCGTCACTCCACTTGGTAAATAGGTCCTTTGGGCACATGCTTCGGTCCGTGGTCAGCGCTTGGCTGCCGACATGATGCTGGTTCGATATAATTCCGATGTGTCCGTCTCATAGGCGTGCTCAACGATGGTAGAGCGTCTTATGCGGGCCATAGGCTGCCGGGGCGTCGCGCCACCTTACGCCATTGCGATTGATGAAGATAATCCCGCTCAACACGCGGCGGTCATCAACGCGAGGTTTGCCATGGGACTTCGGGAAAAAGGGCTCAAGACGCGCCATCTGCCCATCGCTCAACCAAAACAGATCAGACATGTTCACCGCCATTTTTGCTGCGATGAATCACGCAACTAGACGGAAATCAATGGGTCCTGACCCTAAGACGATGTAGCGGAATTGTCGAAAGCCGCACCGTCAGGCGACAATCGCGCATGATCCATGACTTTGCAGATTGCGTGATCGACGAGACGACCGATCAGGTCTCACGCTCCGGTGAGCCTGTACATGTGGAGCCTCAGGTATTTGATCTACTCGTGGCATTGGCACGTGTCGCTCCGGGAATGCTTAGCTATGATGACATGATTGAACAAGTGTGGCAGGGGCGGATCGTATCTGATGCCACCCTGAGCGGACCTGTCGCGTATTTTTGCCGCCTCGGGTGCCGGCTTAAGCCACTTTCCTTTCGAAGGCGACGGGACTTTTCCAGCCCAGTGCTGAGTGCCGACGGCGTGGCTTGTATTTCGCGGGTCCGGATGTAGCTGATGTGCCTGCCCATTTTGGTTCGGCCTGGCCGCACCAAAGTCCCGATCCAGCAGCTTTGGGGGCGATGTTGAACGTATGATCGCTGTCGGTTGTTGCCTTGAACTTGCGTGTTCTCTCAACAGTCATCCCGATCTCGTGCATCAAGGGCCCAACCTGGCGGTACCCCACATCTGCACCGGCCTCCTTCAGCTTTTCGTTCATTCAGGGCCTGCCATAGCTATCCCGGCTCAGACGCAACTATTCCTTAATGCAGGCCAAAACAACAATATCAGTGCGCTGCCTGCGACTGGCGGGACGGTTCCAGATCACGCTCACCGTCGACAATGGAACGGATGATCCGCATGCCGGTCGTATCAGTGATGTCAGAGATAACACGATGAAGTTGCAGGTGCATCTCCATGAGTGCCTTCTGCATATGCTGAATTTGGGCTGCGGCAGATCACAGGTCAAAGAGAAAACAATGCAACAATCTATTTTACAGAGTAATTCAGTGGTATGAAAAATACCTACTATAGCGTATTTGTGTGAATGAGTGGCAAAACGCAGCTGTTACGAGTTTTTGTATTTGTAAATGTCGAGACGCGCACGGCGCGCGCGAACCAGATTGAAGCATACAACCTACGGAACTTTTGATGGCCCTGGAAACAGTTCTAATTGTTGAAGACGAACCTGATATCGCATCAATGCTTGAGGAAGCGCTTTCTGTTGCACAGTTTGATGTTGTCATTGCGCCTACCCGCAAAGCGGCCATAGATGCACTGGAAAGGCAAACCTTCGATATCGCACTCATCGATCTGAGGCTCCCCGACGGGAGCGGCCTTGATCTCGCGCGTGAAATACGTGCTGCCTCCGCAACACCGATTGTCATGATGAGCGGTCAGGCGGATGATATCGACAGGATTGTTGGGCTGGAAATGGTCGCTGACGACTATCTGGAGAAGCCGTTTTCACATCGCGAACTGATCGCACGGTTTCGTGCCATCCTGCGGCGATACGAAAATGACACAAGCGATAGCAGCAGCTCTGCGATCCCAACAACGAATGCCACACTCACGTTCCATGGTTTCACTTTGGCACGGGCAGGAAGAGAGCTATGCGACAGCGAAGGCAACCAGGTCGAACTCACAACGCGTGAATTTGATGTTCTCTGGATTTTGGCAGAGAACCAAGGGAAGGTCCTGTCGCGGCAGGAAATCTATGTCTCTTCTGGCATGGGCAAAGGCCTTGCCGACCGGCAGGTCGATGGTTTGATCAGCAGATTGCGCTCCAAACTCTATAGTGGCGGGGATGGCCCGCGCAAAATTCGGACTGTCCATGGACGTGGCTATATCCTTACGGATGCCTAGAGTTTACGAGTTTTTGACCAATTTTCATAAATTTCATCATCGGCGCCCCGCAGCGGGCTAATTTTTATTGCTTATTCGGATCAGTCAATCATCCGAGGTAAGCAAGTGTATCAATTTTTCGCACCGCGCAGTTCAAGCAAATCACCTATACGACTTCCGCAAGAGTATCGTGAAAAGGCACGTTGGCACCCCAAGCTTGGCGACACTTTCCCTTTTTGCACTTTCAACACAAGTGTTGGGACAAAGAGCCTTGCCGAGCTTTCCGGCAGCAACTGGATCTACTTTTTCTCACTCCCTCGGGCTTTCACCCCGGTTTGCACGGCAGAACTTGTCAGTTTTGCCCGCTACCAGGCCGACTTTCATGCAAACGGTGTACGTTTGATCGCGTTCAGCCAATCGACGGTTCAGTGTCAGCGCGATTGGTTTGCCATGGTCGATGCACAGTTCGGGATCAAGATTGATATTCCTTTCATTGAAGATCCCAACCTGGCGCTGGCCAAGTGTTTCGGGATGGTCCACCCCAAAGAAAGCTCTGAACATATGATCAGGAAGAGTTTTGTGCTGGACCCCAAGCAGAGAATTCGCAGCATGGTCGAATATCCTGCTGGCATTATGCGCAACGCGGCCGAAGCTTTGGGTCATGTGACAAACCTGCAGCAATATGACCGGACGGCCGGACGGATCGCAACGACACAAGAGCAAGCCATTGCCCCACTGTTGTTGCTTGATCGTGCCGAACCGGTTGTGCCGCGGCGGGTCAGCTCAAAACCTGTCTTTAAGGACGACATTACCCTTCAGGGTGTCGACTAAAGCAATTGAAAAGTCTGGATCACCCCGCTGGGAAGCGACTTTCCGGTTAGGCTGCGGAACAATCCGATCCATGTATGAGTTTTTAACAAACTTTTATAAAGTTTAACAGTTTCGCCAAACAAAAGCGCCTGACCGTAAAGTATGGTTGCAGGGGCATCTTATGGGACGGTGTCGTGACTGTGCATCTTCCGTGTTTGAAATGTCGTATCAGATCACAACGGATCGCTCCCTAGAGGTTGTGGGCGTTTATCCCCCTGCGCTGAAACCTGCGCCTGTCGGGATGGAGAGACCGCGATCCTCGGACCTACGAGTGAAAAGGAGTAACATATCGTGACAAATTATCGGCTGATCTATGCATCCAGTCATAACAACCTCAGCTTTGAGGCAATTGATCAGATCCTGACGGTCTCTCGGTCGAACAATGCGCGCGATTATATTTCTGGCGCACTGATTGTCAGCGAACGCTATTTTCTGCAGGTCCTCGAAGGGAACCGCGCAAAAGTCGCAATGCGGTTCACAAGCATCATGAAAGACCCCAGGCATAATAGTATAGAGGTCATCAGCGCACGTGATAACGCTCAAAGATTGTTTTCCGATTGGACGATGCGCGAAATCATGACGATGTCTGTCAAGGACCGGATCATGACACCCTACCTCATCGACGCGCAGTTCATTCCCATCAGGCTATCGGAGGCACGCATAATCGAATTATGCCAGAAATTATCATTGCCAGACAGTCTCAAGCGCGTCGCTTAAACTGAACCAGAAAAGCTTTGGGGCTGCACCATGTTACATCGTTACGCGCGTGAAAGTGCAGCAAAAACTCTGGATGCCTTTCCAAGCCTACACCAAGATAGTTCTTGTTCACCATACGGGCAAAAGACCGCTCCAATGAAGACGAGCTTGATTGCAGTCCTCGTTCTGGCGGCATTGTCATGTGCGGCGAATGCGGCAGACCTGACACTCTTCAATTCGATTTCCTTCATTTTTGGTTCAATTTTTGCCATTATCGCACTGCGATTGGTCGGGCTTCCTGCTGCTGTCTTTGTCGCATTCGTCGGCGGTATCTACACTGTTTTTGCATGGGGGCATTACTTTGCCCTCATCACAGTTGTTTGTGAGGTGGCCTGCGTTGGATATTTGCTGCGGCGAATGGAAAACGTGGTCTTGGCAGATATGGTCTTTTGGGGCGCTATCGGGCTACCGCTTGTCACCTTTTTTTATGTGATAGGGCTTGATCTGTCTTTTGAGAGCGGTTCGTTCATTGCCATCAAACAGGCGGTCAATGCTGTTTTCAACGCTGTCCTTGCGGGACTTTTACTTTTCCTCATGCGGTTTGCCGGCCTGTCAAGGGCATTGATGCTGGGCGAGATGACCCTGCGGACCATGATGTTTAAAGTCGTCGCATTCGTGGGGGTTACATCGACGGTCGTCATCATCATTCTGGAAAGCCGCGCGCACTACCAACAAGCAATCGATAACGTCGAAAGACTTTTGTCGGCGGTCTCAACAACAGTGGCAAGAACCATCAGCGAAACAGGCGAGGTTGCACCGCTTGAACCGACCGAATTGCAAAGGCTGCGCGATTTATTTTCCCTGTCTCAAGTCACTTTCGAGCCCTTGCGTGATCTGTCGGTTTCCGTCACCGCGCCAGATGGCAATGTGGCCGTTCTGCTGGGCGATCCCACGTTTTCCCGCTCTGACGACGATACAGATTTTTATTCGCCGCAGTTCGGCCGGTGGTCACCGGCGGTCGAGATGCCGGAAATGCAGCGTTCATTGGGCAGCCGCTATATCCATGTGGCCAAGGTAGCGTCGACAGATTTTGACGGCGCACTCACGATCGAGCTGTCTGCCATACCGGTCATCAACTTTCTGGAAAGCGACGGTCGGCAAAATTTACTGTTAATGGCCACGATTACCATCCTGATCCTGAGCGTCACCCACGTCCTGATTTCCTGGCTTGTGTCGCCATTGTCTGTTCTTTCTTCCGCCAGCAGGCAGTTGGGTGATCGTATTCTCTCAGGTACGAAGCTAGAGCCTTTGCCAACTTTCCACCTACGCGAACTGGATGAACTTGCAGGGACAATGTGTGGTATGGCCGACACGCTGTCCGAGAGCTTCAAAAAGCAAGACGATCTGGCGAGAACACTGGAACAGCGCGTCAGAGAGCGGACAGAACAGCTTTCTTTGATGTCGCGGGTGGCACAGCAAACAACGGATGCCGTAATTGTTACAGACGACCATGGACACACGACTTGGGTGAATAGATCATTCGAGCGTCTGACCGGATATAAACTGGAGGAAATGCTTGGAAAATCCCCTGGCAGTGTTCTTCAAAAGGAGCCTCCGGCGGAACATGTCCTTGAGAACATGCAGACCAGCCTTGCGCGTGCGGATTCTTTTCATGTCGAGCTTGTGAACCATAGGAAGGATGGCACACCTTATTGGGTAGAGATCCGATGCAACCCGATGGTGGGAAGCGATGGGCGGCACACCGGCTTTATCGCAATCGAAACTGATATAACGGAGCGCAGGGATCTGACCAGATCTCTCAATACTTCGCTCCAGCGCCTACAGCTTGCAACCGAGGCCGCAGAACTTGGCGTTTGGGTATATTATGAAAAGACCGGCACGCTTGATTGGAATGACCTGAACTACAAGCTTCATGGCTTTGATGAAGCTGCGACTGACGATCTCTTGTCATTCTGGCTTGCGCATATTTTCGAAAAAGACAGAGGTCTTGTCGAAGATATTTTCAACAGTGACATACACGAAATCGGTACAACGAAGATTTTGGAATATCGTTTTGTATGCCGCGAGCGCGGGATCAGGACGATGATTGCGACCTTCGGCGCATTCCGTACGTCGGATGGTGACACGAGGCTCACCGGCGTGACACGGGATGTGACAGAGGAACGTAATACACAACGCCATATTGAAGAGACAGCAAGTCACACACGGGCGATCCTCGACAACGTTATTGACGGTGTTATCGCAATTGATGCCGAAGGAAAGATCACTTCGTTTAACAAGGCAGCCGAGAAAATGTTCGGCTACACCGGTGAGGAAATACTGGGGAGTGATATTTCCATTCTCATGACGGAAGAGCAGGCCATCTTCCATTCGGGTTTTGTCAAAACCTATCTGGCCACCGGCAGAAAGAAAGTCATTGGCCGGCTCACTGATCTTCGGGCGCAGCGTAAAGACGGAACCGTCTTTCCAATCCTGCTGGGCGTTACAGAAGTGAAAACGAAAAGCAGCCATTTCTTTATTGGAATCATCCGTGACGCATCGGCCGAAAAGCAGTTGCAAGAGCAGCTGCGTCAGTCGCAGAAACTTGAGGCGGTCGGCCAGCTTACTGGTGGCATCTCGCATGATTTCAACAACCTGCTGACTGTCATCCTTGGCAGCGCCGAAATGCTTGCAGACCAACTGGATGATCGTCCTGAACTCAAGCGGTCTGCGGAAATGGTATTGTCTGCGGCGGAACGTGGTGCAGAGTTGACCTCTCGTCTTCTCGCGTTTTCCCGCAGGCAGCCACTTTCACCCAGAGTTGCCGATATCTCACTTCTTCTTGATGGCATGCATGAATTGCTGGAACGCAGTATCGGTCAATTGATCTCGATTGAAATCATAACAAAAGAAGAAGAGTGTCTTGTCAAAGTGGACACAGGACAGTTTGAAGCGGCGATCTTGAACCTTGCATTGAATTCCCGGGATGCAATGCCGGATGGTGGGACACTGAAGATCGAAATCGCCGAGAGGACAATCTCAGACGCCCGTGATTGGGTGGGCCATGACCTTCCTGATGGAAAATATTTCTCGGTAACTGTCTCTGATACCGGCGCTGGCATGGATGAAAATCAGCTAATACACGCGTTCGAGCCGTTTTTTACAACCAAGGATGTCGGTCGCGGTTCGGGTTTAGGGCTGAGCATGGTCTTTGGCTTTGTGAAACAGTCCGAAGGACATATTTCGATTACTTCAGAAATTGGCGAGGGGACAAAGGTTGAGCTCCTGTTTCCGGTCGTGTGAGGCTAACAAGAATGGATGCGTTAATGAGTAATGTGGATTTACCCTCAGTGGACAATACAACGATCATGATCGTGGAGGACAATGCGCTTGTGCTTGAGCATGTCGTCGAGTTGGTCAAATCTCTGGGATACAACGTCATTGAGGCTTCTGATGGCGTGCAGGCCTTGGAAAAACTGGATCAGGACATCACGGTTGACCTTCTCTTTACAGATATGGTGATGCCTGGTGGTGTGTCCGGCAGAGAGCTTGCAGAAAAGGCGATCAAGAAGCGCCCAGACCTGAAAGTGCTTTTTACGACCGGGTTCTCGACGGATGTCAGTCATACCAACAATATCATGGATCAAAATGTGAATGTCTTGAAAAAACCTTATAGGAGGGCGACGCTGATCGAGAAATTAAACATGGCCTTGGGATTGCAATAGCTTTCAGGACTGGCGCGGGTTTGTGCAAAAAAGCCATGAAATTCAAGAAAAGCGCAGTCACCCTAAAAGCAAAAAACAAACCTGTCATAAACGATAAAAAGCGCCTGAAACCCTTCACTTTAAGGCTAAACTCTGCAACGTTTGGGCGACTGCAAAGTTGAATACGTGCAAGAGGTTTTCTGAAGAGTATTTACACGGAATTAATACGAATAATTCCACTATTCGATAATTCCATAGGATGATGGAGGGACGAACATGGACGTTACGAAAGACGATCTGTTCTTGTATCACCCAGACCCCATGTGGATCTATGATCTTGAGACTTTGCGGTTCCTGGATGTTAACGAAGCTGCAACTGCGAAATACGGTTATAGTCGGCGTGAATTTTTGACGATGACAATCGCTGACATTCGCCCGCAAGAAGACCTCCCTGCACTGACCGCCGATCTTGCCATGCCAAACGAAGGGCGAAGTGAATCCGGCGTATGGCGGCACGTCGTGAAGACCGGGGAAATCATTCATGCCAATATCACCAGTCACACGCTCACACGCGATGGGCGCACCGCAAAATTGGTCGCAGCACGAGATGTTTCACGACTTGTAGAGGCAGAAGAGAGCGCGAGACATGCTTTTGAGCGCGAACAGGCTGCTCGAAAAGCCAGTGATGGGCTGGCCCGTCAATTCCAGAGTATGTTTGACGCTGTTCCTGGCATGTTTTTGGTTTTCTCACCGGATAGCTTTGATGTTGTCGCCGCGAGTGACGATTACCTTGCTACTTTGCGCCTCAAACGCAATGAAGTCGTTGGTCAGACACTGTTTCATATCCTGCCGGATCTGCCGGAAGATGGCTCTTATACGCAACTGCGTGCTTCATGCGACCGTGTCGTCGGAAGCGGCGCGACAGACAATCTTGAGATATTTTCCGTCCTTGTGCCGCTAGCCGATCCTGCGCAGGGCCAACGGATACACCGTTGGATAGCATCCAATTCTCCGGTTGCGGGTCCGGATGGTAAATTGCTTTATCTCATGTTGCGTTTGCAGGATGTGACAGATTCAAGGATTCCGAGTGATATTGATATTGGCTGGAATGATCAAACGTCCGCCCCTGCCAGCCTGAGCTTCGAGAGCGTTGCCCATATCGCAGAGCTGCAAAAAGACAATCTGCGCCTGTTGAAGCAGTCAAACCAACTGAAAACGACGCAGCGGCTGCTCGACACAGGGACATGGAGTTATGCAGTCAACGCGGACTATCTCGAATGGTCGGGCAATCTTTATCGCATGTATGGTGCAAAGAAGCAGACCTTTGGTCATGGGTTCGAAGATTACGTCGCTTTGGTCCATCCGGATGATCGCGAAGAGATGCTCGAAGACTTCCGGCTCTTCATGGAGTCGGAGCAGAGTATCTTCTCGTTTGGACATCGCATTATCCTTCCCGACGGCGAGGAGGTTCACTTGCAGGGCGTCGCCGAACGTATCGATACCGATCAAGGGGTGGTGTTGCAGGGTGTGGTCCAAAACGTCACGCAAAGCGTCGAGACAGACAGGACCCATGCCCGTGCCAGACGGATGCTGGAAATTGCCGGGCGCGCAGCAAGGTTCGGAGCATGGCGCTATGATATCGCAGCCCAGCGTGTTTACTGGTCTGACGAGACGGCGCGTATTCACGATGAATTACCTGGCTTTTCACCAAATGCCGCAGAGGCCAATGAATATTACCTTCCTGCAGACCGCGACCGTATTGATCAGAAATTTATCGCCTGTCTCGAAAACGGCACGCCATTCAATGATGTTTTCGAAATCATGTCAGCCAAGGGCCGCCGTCTTTGGGTGCGGACAACCGGAGAACCGGAACATGATGAAAACGGCGCAATAATCGGATTGCAAGGCGCATTTCAAGACATCACCGAACTGATGACGGAGAAAAGAAGTGCCACGCAGTCCAAAAGACTTTTGGAGATCGCGGGGCGTGCGGCAAAGCTTGGCGGGTGGAGTGTGTCACTGGATGATCAGCGGGTCTCATGGAGCGATGAGATTGCGGTGATCCACGAGTTGCCACCGGGTATCCGCCCGACCTATGAAAGTGGGATTTCCTACTTCGCACCGGAAGACCAAGATGGGGCACGGCAAGCTTTTGAAGCATGCGCAACCAAAGGCATACCTTTCGATGACCTCCGCTATCTTGTTACTGCCAAGAACAACCGGATCAGAGTGCGTTCGCTTGGGGTCCCCGTAAAGGATAGCAATGGCAAGATCATCGCAGTCCAAGGGGCGATGCAAGATATAACCGAGCTTGCGAACGCACAAAGGGAAGCCGATGAGCTGAGCATGCGGCTCGCGGATACCCTGGAAAATCTAGGCGAGGCGTTCTTCACATGCGATCGCGAGCGGCGCTTTACATATCTGAACAGTTGGGCGGAAAACCTGCTTGGAAAAGACCGTGGCGAACTTGTCAATCGCTACCGTTTTGACGATTTTCCCGCGGTCTTTGGGAGCATGCGGGACAACAAACTTGTCACCGCACTCGAGACTGGCCAAACCGTGCGGCTTGACCACAGGTGCGATCAAATCGGCAAGATATTCAACATCAGCGCGCACCCAACCGCGACAGGCCTTGCGGTCTTCGTCAAGGATGTCACTGAAGCGCGTCATCGCGACGAGCAATTGTTGCTTCTGGGAGCGGCGGTTGGACACATCAATGATGTGGTCATCATTACCGAAGCCGACACTGTCGAGAAAGCACTGCAAAGCAAAATCATCTATGTGAACGAAGCCTTTACAAATCTGACCGGTTTTTCATGTCAGGAGATTATTGGCCAGAGCCCCCGCGTGTTGCAGGGCCCCAAGACCCAAAAGGCGGAACTGAGGCGTATCAATGAGGCGCTCTCGGCATTCCAATCTGTCACTGCCGAACTTATCAACTACACCAAGGACGGCACAGAGTATTGGGTAGAGCTGGCAATCATGCCAATCACCGATAGCGACGGATGTTGCACACATTTCGTCTCGATCCAGAAAGATATCACCGCGCGTCGCCATGCCGAGGAAACGCTGCGTTTCTCCGATGAACGTTTTCGTCTCTTGTCCAAGTCGACCAAGACCGCGATTTGGGACTGGGATATCAAGCAAGAGCGCCTTTGGTGGAGCGATGAAATGGCCGATATATTCGGTCATCGCCCCGCACCAGAAGGCAGCATCCCAACCGTCTGGCGGTCACATGTCCATACGGATGATCTTGATCGTATACTTGACGCGATGCACCGCCTGCTGTCCGGCGAGACGGACGCAATCAGCGAACGTTACCGGTTCCGCAAGGCCGATGGAACATGGACCACTGTCGAAGACCGCGGGTTTGCCATCCGCGACGAGACCGGCAAGGCGATCCGCGCCCTCGGCAGCATGATGGATGTGTCTGAAAAGATACGGATGGAGGAAAGACTTTTCCATTCACAGAAGATGGATGCAGTTGGCCAACTCACGGGTGGTGTTGCGCATGACTTCAACAATTTGCTGACCGTCATTATGGGCAATAGCGAGATGCTCCAAGACAGATTGGACAAGGAACATCCCTTGCGCCGATATGCCGATCTTACCGCTATGGCCGCAGAACGGGCGGCGGAACTGACAAGCCGGCTTTTGGCATTTTCGCGCAAGCAGGCGCTCCAGCCTCAGGTTCTAGATGTGAATGTTGTGATTGCCGGTCTGGAAGGGATGATGCGGCGCACCTTGGGCGAGAACATCGACATAGAAATCGTCCGCGCCGGTGGCTTGTGGAAAACCGAGATAGATCTGGGGCAGCTGGAAACAGCTTTGCTGAACCTCGTGACCAATGCACGCGATGCGATGCCGGATGGCGGAGCTTTGACGATCGAGACGGCAAATACCTACCTCGACGACGATTATGTCGCCATGGAAGATGGGCTGACCGTTGGTCAGTATGTGGTCATCTCGGTCAGTGATACCGGGCATGGCATCGGTAAGGGTTTGGTCGACCGTGTTTTTGAACCCTTCTTTACGACAAAGGCCATCGGCAAAGGGACTGGTCTGGGGCTGAGCATGGTCTACGGCTATGTCAAACAGACAGGTGGACACATCAGGGTCTATTCCGAGACCGATGAAGGAACGACATTCAAACTCTACTTTCCACGATCCTACGCCAAAGAAGCGAGTCTACAGCCAGAGAAGGCAAACCAACGACTGCGTGGCGGTGCGGAAACGATACTGGTCGTTGAAGATGATAGCCTGATCAAAGAGCAACTGACGGCGCAGTTGCGCGGGCTCGGTTACACAGTTTTCAGTTCAACAGAGGGGCAGTCAGCGTTGGCCAAATTGCGCGACCATCCCGAAATCGACCTGCTCCTGACGGATGTCGTTCTTCCAGGTGGAATGAACGGACGTCAGATCGCCGATGCCGCGCGTGCGGAAAGACCCGATCTCAAAGTTCTCTATACCTCGGGATATTCCGAAAATGCCATCGTCCATCATGGGCGCGTTGATCCGGGCGTCGATCTTTTGGTCAAACCCTATAGGCGCGCAACGCTCGCTGCAAAAGTCCGCAAGGTTTTCGACGACTGATCAGACGGTAGAGTTATCTGCGGAAATTTGCGCATCAACTGGTGCGGATGGCCCGAAAAACCGAAGTGTCAGTGATGTTGCGAACATAGAATGATCGCGGACTACTGCACGGCAAGAAATGTTCCAACAACCGGACCCGAAATAGCGTCAGTGACAGTGGCCACACCAGCAGCCATGCCGCCCACAGCATCTGCATCATTTCCGATGAAATCTCCAGTCATGGCCACATCAATCCCAATGACCGCTCCTTCATTTGTTAGGAGGTTGCCCATCAGATCAAAACTGATCGGATAATCATTAGACCGATTAGCCATGTCAAAACCGCCCACAAAAGGGATTTCATCAGCTAAAATCGGAACCGCATTCGCATCGACGACGGTGAGGCTCGCGCCGTCATTGCTGTGAAAGCCGCTTGCGTGGCCGCTCACGTTTGTTGTCTCGAAATCCACATTGATTTGAATATCGCCGGCGATGTCAGAAATGGGCGCATTCGTGACAGACAGCATGACATAGCCTGAGTAGAGAGCACTGCCTGCACCATGCCCCTGTGGTAGATTTTCCAACGGCGTTAGGTTGTTGATTTCATAGTCTTTTTCCAGCAGACTGTAGGCGCCGCTGATCTGATCGTATGGTGTCTCTACTTGGTCGGATGTACCACCTCCGCCGCAGCCAATCAGCAAAAGGACCGGTAGAAATACTATCGTTTTTGGGCACGCAATCGCCATATCAATTTCCGATCTTAAATTCCGCGTTCGACAACAAATCAAAACCAGGCTGGTCACATCTAAACGGTAGGGCCCTCGCCAGGTGAGGGTATGGCGAAGGCCCTGTTTCCGGTGAGTGGCCGGGGTTGGGTAACTTTTTCAAATCATGGCGGTTCTTCGGGTTGGATCTTTGGCCTGCGTGCTGCTTTGCCAAAAGCCGCCGCCGGATGTCTTGGTCAGGGACTTGCGCACGCGTACGGCCAAGGCGAAAGCCACGGCACTTTCCCGCGTCGAAGCTGAAAACTCCCTGAACGCATCCAGGTCGTCACTTTGGATTTTCTTCATGCAAAGATACATCGGACCATCCTTCCAATTGCATTTCATGCGCTTCATGAACCAAGTAACGGACCCAACTGTGAAATTGGTTCAAGAGTTGTGAAATTTCGTATCAGACCTTTTATCCGCCCCGTTTGAGGGACGGAATTCTGTAAGCACGGCTATCAGCTGCGCTTTGGGGGCAAGCAGAAGGCGTACACTCAGAAAACAAAGTGATCTGCGTGTTCATAAATAGTCATGCTGCTGAGGAAATCCTCAATTTCTTCAACACCAATGAGAGTCAGGCTGTGATCATCCGAGAAAAAGATTATCGCATCACCTTTTTCAAAATGGGTATTCTCGGCCACCCAGCTGTCCAGAGAGGTATCTTGCAACAAACTGTTTGCGATCAAGATGCTATCCACACGATCATCAAAATCGTGAATGATATCGTGACCTGCATTAAAGACAAAGGTATCAAAGCCGCTACCGCCCCAAAGTTCATCATTTCCCAAGCCGCCGTCCAGCAGATCATTTCCCGAATAACCATGCAGGATATCATTTCCGGCGCCACCAAAGATGAAATCGCCATTACCACGGCCAAGTTCGGTTGCCTGTTCTGCGCTGTTTATTCCCTGCATCAGGCTTGCGTATCCGCCGCCGCCACTGAGGGTCTCATCACCATCGCCACCAAGGATGATGTCGGTCCCCAAATCTCCAACAAGCGTGGTCATATTGGGTTCCCCGAGGATCAAATTGATCGCAAGCGGGTTATCCAGAGCATAGCCGATAATCTGTTCGATTGTCTCTAGTGCAAGGAATCTTGCGCTATCATTCTTGTTGATTGTTAACATCACGACCTCATGCGATTGGTCGAAGTCGATGACGACACTCCCCTCCTGCACGACTTGTAAGGTTTCGATTAGCCGGGATTCACCACTGGCTGTACCGTCTGCGATGTCCAGATTTGTGATTGTGACAGCTTCGACGTCATTCAGGACGCCCAAATCAAAGTCAAACTGGATCGCCTCATCTGCAAGACTTCCGACTGTCACAAAGACCGTGAACGCATCATCAGTTTCGTAGTAGTAGCGCATCTGGCTGCTTGCAAAGTCTCCCACGGCACCAAGGAAATCACTTTCAATAACATTCTCGGTCAAAAGTTGAAGGATCGCGGCTTGCGGTGAAAGGAAATCAGACAACCTGTCGGTCACTGTTGTCGACGACATAGTATCTTTAAAGCGAAATTCGCTTGTGATGCCCCATGCTGCGGCGCTGTCGACGCCCGCTTGCATGAAATACGCAAATAACTCTAGCGTATTTGCCGCCCCGGCAAGCTCATATGGCAAACCGCCAGCGTCATTTGTGCTCGTTGTCCAGGCTGAGACGTAGTATTTGAAGTCATCTTCGCCGATGCCATACTCGGCCAATCTTTCGGCCCAGAAATCAACAATCGCGCCACGCTGGTTGAGCGCGCTTTCCGCATGACCCAATACGTTTGAATTGACCGCTAAAACATGGTGACGCACTGCATCGATATATTGGACAGTATCGTCAAGAATACCGGCCAAAATGCGATCAAGAGCTAACTGACTTTCGTTATAGCCGAGTGTCTCGGAAAGCAGGTAGTCCAATCCCTCGAGTTCGGGAATTGGATCACCGGACCCATCAAAGAACGCGTCAAAGTAGCCGGCATCCTTGAGGTTGTTGAACTCGAAACTGCCGCGGCCCATCTGGAAATTGATTTCATAGTTGATGTCGCTATCTTGCAACTGAACAGTGATCTCCGAGATCATTGCCTTTGCAATCAATGCATATTCGATGGGATTTGAATATGCCTCGTTCCCGATATCCAGCGTGATGACTTCGGGCAAAACGCCATTGTTGAAATGTCCTGATTTCAATCTCTCCAGAAACACGGCGACATCATCGCGGGCGATACCCATTGCCAACTGCCGCACAGACTCATCTGTGAAATCCGCACCCTGAAAATATCGCTGGACAGGAATGACGACCCCTATGTCCACTCCGCGCGACACCGCAAGATCAAGGACTTGGCTGAATGTCGCCACATCATCGCGCAGGAGATGGTTTATATCGTCATATTCGAGCGCTACGGGGCTGATCAGTTCTGGATGGGTCAAATCAAAGGCAAAGTTCGACCTGTCACCTTGCAGGGACGCAAGGTTAACCTCGTCCGTCCCGAGACGGATACGCCCATCTATAACATAGCCAGTCTCTGACACCTCACCGCCGGGGAAGCGAATATCGGTTAGTCCCAACGTATCGATATGTTCCTGAAAGTAATTGAAGCCAAAATTGTTGACCGCGATGGCGCCAAAATGGTCTGTGGTTAGCTGCCCGACGACTTCAGGGCTATTGGAAGAAAAGATAGCGTCACTTATCAGAAAACTCATAGTTGACCTTTCTTGTGGAAAAGACCCGGCCGATGGGAATGCGGGCGGTCATTGTCCAATTGCGACGATTCCAGAATGAGGACTCTGCGTTTCATCAGCGGGGAGTTTCTTTTCTATGATTGCGGTACAGGTAGCTCTGCCCACAGGTCAGATAATCTTGGTGGCTGTGACACTCTCGGCGCTGCGCTCTGCATCGCGGCCACAAGTTGCATTGTTTGGTGACAGGTCCGTCTGGTGTGTGACGTTGAGGCCTCGATTGTCTTGATCCGAAGATCAGGCCCGATAAGGAAACTTCTGTGCAGGGTCGCGCCAGAACCGTCCCTTTGCTCTTGAAGGCCAAGGCGTTGTGCAAGCTTGGTGTCTTGATCAGGTACCAGTCTCGCAGTCATGGACTGTCCCGCGATTGCAGAAACATCGACTGACAATTCCTGCAGTAGCCCAAGGTTCATCGTGCTGACACCCAAGACTTTGATACCTGTGTCACATAAAACATCAGATGCAACTGCATAGGAAAAGAGTTGGTCAAATGATGCCGAGAAGGAACCGCTCAATCCGAAAATGTAGACCCAGTTCCCTTCGGCCCAGTCCCAAAAATCTATCGGGCCTGCGGTTGTCGGTGATGTGAAATTCGGAAAGATATCACCTGGACGGCGGCCGTGTTTGCCATTGACCACACCGCTTGGTGTTCCGATGAATGATTGCCTGACCTTGTCTAGCAAAAGTCGTGCATTGAGAGACATCGCAACCTCCTGTTGAAAGCGTTGCCTCTTTTTTGAAGTGCAATTGGTCTGGCATTAGGACGAAGATGTAAAATTATGTCCAAAGTATTGTTTGGAATGTCTAAAATCTTGGGTTGTGTGGTTCGTCAACCGGCTTTGATTGGGTTCAGATTCCATTCGTCGGTGGCTGTTGCGTTAGGTTCAGGACCCATTAATCGGCTTGATGCTGAGTTGTTGTCATGATTCACGAACCCCATTGATTTGGGGAACAGATGAGTAATCCCTATTGGCTGACAGAAGCGCAAATGGTGCGGCGCCGACCGTTCTTTCCCAAGAGCCGAGGTCGACAACGCGTTGATGATCGGCGGGTATTAAGCGGAGTTATCTTTATCAATCACAACGGCTTACGCTGGTGTGATGCACCGGCTAACTATGGCCCACCCAAGACGTTGTACAACCTCTGGAAGCGATGGAGTGATATAGATGTATTTGCGCGGATCATGACTGCGTTGGCGGCAGAGGCCCGGACAACAAGACAATCTCAATTGATGCGATCTACCTCAAAGCGCACTGCATAGCCTCAAGCTTGCGGTTGAGAAAGTGGGGCGTGGGTGTCTGAATGGGCAGACAAAGGGCGGCATGAACACCAAGCTGCATGCTGTCACGAACACCAGTGGTCTCCCGATCCGCTTCTTCATCACGGCTGGTCAGGTCAGCGACGACACGGAAGCCATGGCTTTGCTGAGCAGCTTACCTGAGGCAGAATGGCTCTTGGCCAACAGGGGCTATGATGCAGATTGTTTCCGAGAAGCCTTGGTGGAAAGGGCCACAAGGCCCTGCACTCCGGGTCGAAGGCCCGCAACAAGGTCGTCAGAGACGATAAGCACAGTTACCGACGCCGCAATCGTATCGAGCGCATGTTTGGTAGGCTCAAAGACCGGCGACGCGTCTCAACCCGCCATGATCTTTGCCCCAAGGTCTTCCTGTCGCCAATCGCTCTCGCTGCAGCCGTCATATTTTGGTCAGCGTCCTCACCCCCAAGCATCTAGCAATACACCGATATACTGATTAGCTGATTACCTTGGTAGCGACATCAAGTTTGACCTGGCGAAGAATAGTCATCACCACAGTCTTTGCACTGTCCTTATCCCGCATCAAAATTCGTAACCTCAGATGCGCCAGCGCGAGTCAGCTTAGCAGCACCAGTCCGCTCAATACGGTAGATATTTCGGAGTTTTGGCTGCCTCAGGGCCTGATTGAGGCTTGTGTTTTCTGCCCGAAGACCGGACCTTGGCGCCCCTAGCAACAAAGCAAGTGCGCTGCTTCCATGGTTGATATTCTTGACGGGCTCATCGCGGCATTCTGGCTGGTCGTCACCTTTGACGCCGAGCTTTGGGAAATCAGCCTGCGCTCGCTCCGCGTGACGTTGACCGCGCTGGTGATTGCCTCTGTCATCGCAATTCCGTTAGGCACTTTCCTTGCGGTGCAGCGGTTCCGCCATCGCCGGTTCGTTATCTCGATGATCAATGCCTTGATGGGTCTGCCGCCTGTCGTTGTCGGGCTTGTTGTCTATATACTTCTGTCGCGGTCCGGCCCCTTTGGTGTGCTGAATCTGCTCTTTACGCCCACAGCGATGATCATCGCGCAGGTCATTATCATCACGCCGGTCATTGCCTCGATCGCGCACCAATCCATGCGGGAACTCTGGGCCGAGTATCATGACCTGCTGATATCGCTCAACACATCGAAAAGGCAGCGGATCATGACGCTGATCTGGGACGGGCGTCGCAATTTGCTGACGGCCGCACTTGCCGGATTCGGGCGCGCGATTGGCGAGGTGGGCGCGATCATGATCGTCGGCGGCAACATCGACAACGTCACCCGTGTGCTGACCACAGCAATTGCACTGGAAACGGGCAAGGGTGACTTTGCCTTGGCGCTTGGTCTTGGCTTTGTCCTGATCGGTCTTGCGATCTTTGTGAATCTTGCCATCCACACCCTCTCGCAAACCGAGCGGGAGGGCCGCTGGTGACACAGATGTTTCCACTGACCCTGAACAAGGTACTGGTACGCCGCCGTGGCAAGGTTGTGATTGGCCCAACGGACCTTGTGCTTGATGCGGGGGGACCGACAATCATGATCGGGCCAAATGGGGCCGGAAAAACCACACTGCTACGCGTGATGCACGGGATTGAGCGCGTCACGAGCGGCACGGTGACATGGCACCACGATGATCCCGCGCAACATGCCTTTGTCTTTCAATCGCCTATCGTCCTGCGGCGGTCCGCGGCGGATAATCTGGCCTATCCCCTCAGGCTCTTGGGGCGTCCAAAAGCCGAAATCGCGCAGGCCGTGGACCATTGGCTTGACCGGATCGGGCTGACCGAGCGCGCGGGTAACCCTGCGACACGCCTGTCCGGCGGCGAGCGGCAAAAACTCGCCATTGCCCGCGCCCTGATCCGCAAACCGCAGGTGCTGTTTCTGGATGAGCCTTGCGCCAACCTTGACGGCCATACGACACGCGACATCGAGGCGCTTTTGCAGGAAACCTCTGCCGCCGGTACCCGCCTTGTGATGTCCACGCATGATATGGGACAGGCCCGCCGTCTCGCG
>NZ_DASYOK010000042.1:0-35454 GCF_036007805.1 Yoonia sp. | reverse complement strand
TCGTCAAGCACAAGCGCAAGCGTGTCGCGCAGGTCGTCGGAGAGTGTGTTCATTGCGGCCGTCAGCCAGTCCAGTTTGTCGGTCGTATCTTTGATGGCGGCGGTGCGGTTCACTTCCCAGTCGCCCCAGCCGGTTGTCGCTTTGGCATAGGTCGCGCGCTTGCGTCGCCGGTCGTGGGCTGCGTTCACGGCGACGCGGTAGAGCCAGGTGGTGACCTTGGCGCGGCGCCCGTAGCTGGCGAGTTTTGCGGGCAGTGCGGCGCAGATGTCCTGCGTCAGGTCCTCGGCCTCGGAGCGTGATCCAGTGAGCCGGAAGCAAAACGCGAAGAGACGATCATAATGACGATCAAGCAGGCTGGCAAAAGCTGCCCCGTCACCGGCGGCAGCTGCTTCAGCAAGGTCCTCGTCGCTTGTCATCATACGCATCACGGTGGTTTGACGCGCGTGGATCGTCAATCCTTGGTAAGCGGTCAGATTTTTTTGCAAATGCGTGGTTTAACGTAAGGTGGATCAAGATACACCTTACGTTTTGGCTTACACACCCGTGCAAATATACTTCAGCTCGAGATAATCTTCGATCCCGTGGTGCGATCCTTCGCGCCCCAGCCCTGACTGTTTCACGCCACCAAACGGTGCCACCTCGGTCGAGATGATGCCGGTGTTCACGCCCACAATCCCGTATTCCAGTGCTTCGGCCACCTTGGTCACGCGGCTGAGGTCTTTGGCATAGAAATAGGACGCAAGCCCAAAGATCGTGTCGTTGGCCAGCGCGATCACATCATCCTCGTCTTCGAATTTGAAAAGCGGGGCGAAGGGGCCGAAGGTTTCGTCTGTGCTGACCAACATCTCTTTGGTCGCGTTTGTGACAATTGTGGGTTCAAAGAATTGCCCGCCCAGATCATGCGGTTTACCGCCTGTCAGGATTTCAGCACCTTTCGACAGCGCATCCGCGAGGTGCTCCTGAACCTTGGTGACAGCCTTTGGTTCAATCAGTGGCCCCAATGTGGTGCCATCTGTCATGCCGTCGCCCACACGCAGGGCCTCGACAGCGGTTTTGAATTTGGCGGCGAAAGCGTCATAGACGCCTGCCTGCACGTAGATACGGTTGGCACAGACGCAGGTCTGGCCGTTATTGCGGAACTTGCAGGCAATGGCCCCTTCGACAGCCGCGTCAAGATCGGCGTCGTCGAAGACAATGAAAGGCGCGTTGCCACCCAGTTCCATCGAGCATTTCATCACCTGATCGGCGGCCTGTGCCAACAGGATCCGGCCCACTTGTGTTGATCCGGTGAAGGTCAGTTTGCGCACAGCTGGGATGTCGCAGAACGCTTTACCGATTGCAGGGGCATCGGTCGAGGTGATGACCGAGAACAACCCGTCCGGCACGCCCGCCTCTTGCGCCAGCTTCGCCATCGCAAGGGCCGAAAGCGGCGTCAGCTCCGATGGTTTGATCACGAAAGCGCATCCCGCAGCGAGGGCAGGGGCCACTTTGCGCGCAATCATCGCATTGGGAAAGTTCCACGGGGTGATCCCTGCCGCGACGCCGATGGGTTGTTTGATCACGGTGATGCGCTTGTCTGCCATATGCCCGGGGATCGTTTCGCCGTAGACGCGCTTGGCCTCTTCTGCGAACCATTCCACGAAAGACGCGCCATAGGCGACTTCGCCGCGTGCCTCGGCCAGCGGTTTGCCTTGCTCGGCGGTCATGATGATTGCGAGGTCTTCCTGATGTTTCATCATCAGATCAAACCACTTGCGCAGCACATTAGCCCGTTCCTTTGCCGCGCGTGCAGCCCAGGGCTTGCGTGCGGCATCGGCTGCTGCGACCGCTTTTTCCACCTCTGCGACCGACAGGTCAGGCACTTTTGCAATCACATCGCCGCGCGCAGGATTGATGACGTCAAAGGTCTTGCCGTCCGCTGCTTGCACCCATTCACCTGCGACAAGCGTGTTTTCGCAAAGCAGATCAGGACGTGACAACATGGATTTCAGGTTCGTCATTTCGTCAAGCATGGTGGCCTCCTATCGGTTTCAGCGCTATCTGAACCATGCGGGCAGGTGCCGTAAAGGGGGGATATGATGGAATTGGACGAGGCATATGCGAACGCGGCCTATATTCCGGATGGCGTTACCTATCCCGCGCGCTGGGCAAAGGCCGCGGCGCACTTTCGCGAAAAGACACTGTGCGAACTTGATTTGCCCTATGGTGAAAGCGCGCGCCAGAAGCTCGATCTGTTTCATCCGCCGCGGCTTGCCAAAGGTTTGGTGGTCTTTGTTCACGGTGGCTATTGGCTGATGTCGGACAAATCTGACTGGTCGCATCTGGCCGCCGGCCCTCTTGCGCAGGGGTGGGCCGTCGCAATGCCGTCCTATGATCTTTGTCCTGCCGTCCGCATCACGGATATCGGCAATCAGATCGCCGCTGCAATCGCCTTTGCTGCGGGCCGCGTCCTTGGGCCGATCCGGCTGACCGGGCATTCTGCGGGGGGTCAACTGGTGGCGCGGATGACAGCAAGACGCAGCGGTGCGCGTTGGCAGGAGCGGGTTGCAAAAGTTGTGCCAATCTCGCCCTTGGGCGATCTGGCGCCTTTGATGCGGACATCCATGAATGCGGATCTCAAACTGGATGCGGCAGAGGTTCTGGCCGAAAGCCCAATCCATCTGCCCAAGCCGCAGGTCCCGGTGACGGTTTGGGTGGGGGCGGATGAAAGGCCAGTGTTCTTGGAACAATCTCGCACCTTGGCCGATGCGTGGGCCTGCGAACGGGTTGTCGCGCCTGACTGCCACCATTTCGATGTCATCGAACCGCTGTGTGATCCTGATAGTGCGTTGACTGCCGCATTGCTGGTGACGTAGCCAATTGGACAGTCTTGTGTCGGTAGACCTACACCTGATCACAACTTATAAACGCGTAATGTTGATGTATATTGCGCGATTCGCGCGACAGATTGGATGGTTTTGAAGATGAATATTTTGCGCGGTGTAGCTCTGGTGCTGATGACAGGCACATTGGTTGCTTGCGAACAGTCTTTTGACAAGAATAGTATAACGGATGGTGGCATAGACGCAGGCCCTCTGCGCGATGGACTTGCAAATGTTTGGATTGATCCCGACGGATGCCAGCACTGGTACATTGATGACGGGATTGAAGGGTATATGACCCCTCGCCTGAACCGCGACGGGACCCCAAGGTGTCAGGATGCCCGTGGCGAGATCATTCTGAAAGACGGCAGCCGTGTTGTCTCTGAGCCGGAACCAAGCAACAGCTGATCCGGAAAAGGCCATTTGAAATATGAAACCTAATTAGGCGCTGCGTTTGCAGCGCCTTTTCATTGTGGGGTTAGCGCATCGGATCAAACTGGGCGTTGGTCAGCGTGCAATCACGGATGACGTCCCGCCCACAATCGCGAAATTCCAAGTCACGTGTCAGACAGATCCGCGCCTCCTGAATATAGCCGGATTTACAGGTGATCGTGATCTGGTCGGCCTCGAGCTGGGTGTTCTCCGTCAGAAAAGCTTCTTCAACCAGTGACGCAGGCAGGGTGACTTGGCGCGTCAAAGCGCGAAAGACTTCGGGGCGTTTGATGCGGCCAAAGGCTTCGCGTGACAGCGCAAAATACGCATCCGATGATAGCCCCGAACACACCCCGTGTTTGCGCCATTGGTGCCAGGCAAGTCCCGATGTACCCATGATATCCGCCATGGCGGCGGTATCGCTGCGACTGGGGGATCTTTCGCTGGTCGGACAGTTTGCCGGATAGCCGCTTTCGTATTGCGGCCATAGCCCGTGCAGGATCCAGCCGAATTCTGCTGATGGATCGCACTGGGGCGACCCGCGCGCGTCGCCTTCCAGCGCGCACCAGTTCGCCGACCAAGACAGCGACATCACATAGTAGTCAAACTCACCCGCGCGGTCTTGGGCAGAGAGGGGTGACGCCAAGAGGCAAAGCAGGGCAAGGAGACGTTGCATTTTGATCTTTCCAAATTTCATCAGCTTTACTATACAGCCCCTAAGTTCCCCGACAATGCGAACCCGGCTGTCACCACAGTCTGCCCAGATCAGGGGCGCGGGAAAGGCTTGTCTGCTGATAAGATGGAGATGAAAGATGTCCGATAAACCGATTATGGCCAAAGCCACCGCAGTCTGGCTTTGCGACAACACAACGCTGACCTTCAAGCAGATTGCCGATTTCTGCGGTTTCCACGAACTGGAAGTGCAGGGCATTGCGGACGGCGATGTGGCGACCGGCGTCAAAGGGTTTGACCCGATTGCCAACAACCAGTTGACGCAGGAAGAGCTGGATAAAGCCGAAGCCGATCCAGCGCATAAGCTGAAGCTGAAGTTTTATGCTGCTGCCGCTGGTGAAGAAAAACGCCGTGGTCCGCGTTATACACCGCTGTCCAAGCGTCAGGACCGCCCTGCGTCGATCTACTGGCTGGTGAAATTCCATCCCGAACTGACCGACGGTCAGATTTCGAAACTGGTCGGCACAACCAAGCCAACCATTCAGGCGATCCGCGAGCGGACACACTGGAACATCAACAACATTGACCCGATTGATCCGGTTGCTTTGGGTTTGTGCAAACAGTCCGAGCTGGATGCAGCCGTGCAAAAAGCAAACGCCAAAAAGGCCAAAGAAGGTGCTGCGATGACTGATGACGAGCGCCGCAAGCTGGTCAGCACCGAGCAGTCGCTTGGTATGCCCGCCGAGCCGAAGATGCCAAGTGCGATGGCCGGTCTTGAGACATTCAGCCTCTCTGATCCGCGTGACGAGGAAGAGGAAGAAGATGATAACCGCGATGTTTCAGACGCGGATAGCTTCTTCAATCTGCCGGATGACGACGACAAGGACGACTAGGCCAAGAATTCAAAAGGGGCGCCCCGAAACGGAAGGCGCCCTTTTTCTTTGTCTATGATGGTCTGCGGGCCACGATGAACCGCGCTGACCTGTTTGTGCCAAAGTATCCTGTTTCGACCACCTCGAAACCTGCTTTGCTTATGGCCCTTTCCAGCCCGCCTGCATCAAAAACCAGAACATGCGGCGCTTTGCCAATCATTTGCATCACTTTGATCATGGGTTTGATCAGCAAATTCATATCCGCAAGGCAGGCGGTCTTGGAGATAAAGTAGCCACCCGGTTTGATCTGCTCGCGCAAATGCAGCAGTGTCTGGTCAAGGTCATCGACAAGGTGCAGAAGGCTGAAAGCGCAGGCCGCATCAAATGGGGCGTCTGCCATTGCGACGTTGATTTCTGATTGCACAAAGTCGATATTCTGTGGCCCGTCGTGTGCGATTTTGTCTTGGGCGATCGCAATCATGTTGCCCGATATGTCTGTGGCAGTGATCCGCCTGACGAAAGGCGCCAGTTTGATTGCGGTGCTGCCGGTGCCGCAGCCCACTTCGAGCAGGTGATCCTGTGCTGTCAGATAACTGCGTGTCCGCGCGAGCGTTTCTTCATAGGCGGCGATATCCTTGATGGGCGACGCCGCGTATTTCTTTGCGGCTTTGTCCCAAAACGCGGCGGTGGCCATTGGCGTGGTTCCTTTGTCGGTCATGTAATCTCGTGTGGCGCAGCTTACCTATACGTTAATCAGTTAGAAATTGCGAAAATTTGCGGTTTAGATATACATAAATGCATGAATTGGCAGGCCATATCATTTGACTGGAACCAAATTCGCGCATTCCTTGCGACCGCTGAGGAAGGCTCGCTGAGCGCTGCGGCGCGTGCCTTGCGCGCAACCCAGCCCACCATCGGCCGCCAGGTCAGCGCATTGGAGCGTGATCTGGGCGTCACTTTGTTCGAACGTTCAGGCCGGTCTCTTGTCATGACATCAGCTGGCCATGATTTGCTGGAACATGTGCAGGCGATGGGCGATGCGGCCAGCCGGATTTCGATGGTTGCATCAGGGCAGTCGCGCGATGTTGCGGGTCATGTTTCGATCACGGCGAGCGATTTGCTTGCTGCGGGTTTTCTGGTGCCGGTTCTGAAAAAGCTGCGGCAGGACGCACCCGGGATCATCGTTGATGTTGTCGCCTCGAACCGGCTTGAGAATTTGACACGGCGTGACGCCGATATCGCCATTCGCCATGTGCGCCCCGACCAGCCTGACCTGATCGCGCGACAGCTTCGGGATGCGAGGGCCGTCTATTACGCCTCTGCCGATTATGTCGCCCTCTATGGCAGGCCGAAGTCCGAGGCCGACCTTGGGCGGCACATTTTTGTCGGCCCGCGCGATACCACCCAGATGCTGGCATTCATGCAGGACCGCGGCGTCACAATTTCCCCTGATCAGTTCAAGGCAAATTCGGACAGCGGGGTGGTGATGTGGGAGATGATGCGCGCGGGTCTGGGTATTATGGTGGGGCCGGACAGGCTCTGGCCGCATGTTGACGGGGTTGAAACGCTGCTTTCGGATGCAGCGCCGATCACTTTTCCGGTGTGGATTGTCACCCATCGTGAACTGCGCACCAGCCGCCGGATCAGGATTGTCTTTGATGCTTTGGTGCAGGCCCTTGGCGGCGATTAAAGCGCTTTGCGCGCGTTCAGTGCGGCCGTAATTGTCCCGTCGTCCAGATAGTCAAGTTCACCACCCACAGGCACACCCTGTGCCAGAGAAGTGACCATGATGCCGGGCAGTTGATCGGCGATGTAATGTGCGGTCGTTTGCCCGTCGATCGTGGCGCCCAAGGCCAGAATAACCTCGGTCACGTTTTCGGTCTTGATCCGGTCGATCAGCTTGGGGATACGCAATTCGTCCGGCCCGATGGCATCGAGCGCAGAGAGCGTGCCACCCAGCACATGATAGCGCCCCTTGAACACCTGCGACCTTTCCATCGCCCAAAGATCGGCGACATCCTCGACAACGGCAATCTGTCCTGTGGCGCGTTTCTCGGAATTGCAAATCTCGCAGATATCTGTTGTGCAGATATTACCGCAATTGAGACACTCGCGCACTGTCGCACCGACCCGTTGCATTGCATCGGCCAAGGGCAACAGCACCAAAGACCGTTTCTTGATCAGATGCAGCACGGCGCGCCGCGCCGACCGTGGCCCAAGCCCCGGCAGCTTGGCCATCAGTGCAATCAGATTATCGAGGTCTTCGGTGCCGTTTGTCATTATGCTCACATCAGCCGCGAACAAATTTCGCGAAATTTGTTCTGGCGGCCTGAGAATTTTCGTCGAAAATTCTCGGGCTTCAGAAAGGCAGGTTCATGCCTGGCGGCAGACCCAGACCTTCGGTCAGTTTGCTCATTTCTTCTTGCGCGCGCGCGGTGGCCTTGCCCTGTGCATCTTTGATCGCCGCGAGGATCAGGTCTTCGACGACTTCCTTATCGTCGCCATTGAAGATCGACGGATCAATATCGAGGCCCTTGAGTTCACCTTTGGCTGTTGCGGTTGCTTTCACGAGACCCGCACCACTGACGCCTTCGACTATAATGTTCTCAAGGTCGTCCTGCATCTGGGCCATTTTGCCCTGCATTTCCTGCGCCTGTTTCATCATCTTGGCCATATCGCCAAGTCCGCCTAGTCCTTTGAGCATCTTGCGATCTCCTATTCTTTTTTGTCGCGTTTCAATGGTGCAGTGTAGAGCACGACACCGATACACACCAGTGCGGCAAAGAGGATGAAAAGCGTAGAATTTCCGATGCAGCCTTCGTTCATTGCTAACGCGCGGGTGTCCGCATTGCTGCCCCATCCCGTGGCAAGAAAGGTCGAGAGGCTCCAGCCTGCAACAACCACTAGCCCGCCCCATTCACTGCGGAACCGCACGGCAAGGGCGGTGCCGATAATCAGGATCAGCACAATGGGCGTTTGCAAAAGGAACAGCAGTTCGTCCAGAGCCGTGACTGGGACACCGTCCCAGCCGGGGCGCTGCAAGGTGCAGACCTCGGCCCATGCAGGTGCGGGTGCCACGAAGGCGGCCGCCCAGATCAGTCTTCGTCGAACGGGTCCCATTCTTCATCCACTTCGGGCAGCGCGTCTTCCAATGCGTGCTGCGCTTTTTCGGCCTCGGTCCGGATTTCGGTGATCTTGGCTTTCGGAAAGGCCGCGATGACCGCTTTGACCAAGGGGTGATCCTGCGCTTCTTGCAGGATTGCGTTCTCGGCGGCGTCACGCGTTTCGGCGATTGTCGGCCCGCCACCGTCGGCGACGCTGATCGCCCAGCGATTGCCGGTCCATGCTTGCAGGCGCGCGCCCAGACGCCCCACCAAATCGCGTGCGGCGTCAGGCGTCGGGTTCACCTCGATCCGGCCCGGCTGATAGCTGACAAGACGCAGGCCGGTTTCCACCTCAACCAGTAGTTTGACATCACGGTGGGTGCGGATCAGTTCGACGACATCCTTGAAGCGCGCGTAGTGCTGCAGCGCGTCCACGTCCAAAGCGCGCGCTGTTTGCGCTCCCGATGCTGACGGCCCGCCGGGGCTGGCGTGGGTGGGGGGCGGCGTGCTGCTGATTGCTTGGGTGCTGCCACCTTGCGGGGCAGGGCGCCCACCCGACGGGCCGCCGCCACCGCCCGCGGGTGGTGTGGCGTCCTGTAGCTTGCGCACCAGTTCTTCGGGGCTGGGCAGATCAGCTACATGGGTCAGCCGGATCACCGCCATTTCGGCGGCCATCATCGCGTTGGGGGCAATCGCGACTTCCTCCAGTGCCTTGAGCAGCATCTGCCACATCCGCGACAAAACCCGCATGGGCAGATTGCTGGCCATGGCCTGACCGCGCGTGCGCTCATCAGGCCCAATCGTGGGGTCTTCGGCGGCCTCGGGCGTGATCTTGATGACGCTGATCCAGTGGCACACTTCAGCCAGATCGCGCAGCACCGCCATCGGATCGGCACCGTCGGCATATTGGCCGGACAGTTCGGTCAGGGCGGCTGCAGCCTCGCCGCGCAGGATCATGTCAAAGAGATCAAGGACGCGCCCACGATCCGCCAACCCCAGCATCGCACGGACCTGATCGGCGGTTGTTTCTCCCGCGCCGTGGCTGATCGCCTGATCCAGCAGCGATTGCGCATCACGGGCCGAGCCTTCGGCGGCGCGGGTGATCAGCGCGAGTGCCTCATCCGTGATTTCGGCCCCCTCGGCGGTGGCGATTTTGCGCAAAAGGGCAATTTGCGTTTCCGGCTCGATCCGGCGCAGGTCAAAGCGCTGGCAACGTGACAGGACGGTCACAGGGACCTGCCTGATCTCGGTCGTGGCAAAGATGAATTTGACGTGCTCGGGCGGTTCTTCCAGTGTCTTCAACAGCGCGTTAAAGGCGTTTTTCGACAGCATGTGCACTTCGTCGATGATATAGATCTTAAAGCGGGCCGAGGCCGCGCGGTAATGCACCGAATCGATGATTTCGCGAATATCGCCCACGCCTGTACGTGAGGCTGCGTCCATTTCCATCACGTCAACATGACGCCCTTCCATGATCGCCACGCAATGTTCGCACTGCCCGCAGGGTTCGGTTGTCGGCCCGCCCGTGCCGTCAGGGCCGATACAGTTCATGCCCTTGGCGATGATCCGCGCGGTGGTGGTTTTGCCCGTGCCGCGAATACCGGTCATGATAAAGGCCTGTGCGATCCGGTCGGCGGCAAAAGCGTTCTTCAGCGTGCGCACCATCGCATCCTGCCCGACCATATCGGCAAAGGTTTCGGGCCGGTATTTGCGTGCGAGCACTTGGTATTGGGGCTGATCGGACATGGCGGCCTTTGGTAAGGATTCGGTCGTTGGGCTAGACTAGGGGCAGCGCCCCATAAGGTCTACCACATCAAAGCGACCACAGGATGATCCCAGTGGCCAAAGCGGCAACAGTCATGATGCTGGCAAGCATGGTGTAATTACGGGTTGGTGTGGCCTCGATATCGCGCTCGTGAAGGCGCGCATAGGTTTTGCAGGCCTGACTGCGCGCGGACCAAAAGATGGTAATCGCCACGCCCAGAAAGAGGCTTGCGACCAGTTTGGCCGCCCACGTCGGTTCAAACGCACCAAAGACGGCCTTGAGGCCGATGGCCACACCGATGGCACCAAGACCAGTGCCCATCCAGCTTGAGAATGTGCGCTCATTGGCCATGATCGTGCGGTCCTCGGACCACTCCGTGCGCTTTTCGGCTTGTTCGTTTTTGTCGCTCATGGTCTTCAATCTACATGCCAGCCCTGCAATTGCGAGGGTTTGTTGCGGAATGCGTCTTTTGGGGTCCAAGTGCTTGAATTTGTAATCCATAGTTTGCCGGTTGGGGGCGGCACAATTGCGATCACGCCCATGCCTGGCAGGACGCGGCATTACTATACGGATTGGCTGCGTCTGATGGATTGGCACCCTGATCTGGTTCTGACGATGACAACGCAGGCCGAGTTGGATCGCAAAGGGGCGGGGACTTTGGGTGCGGACCTTGCCAATGCAAAGATTGGCTGGCTGCATTTGCCAGTGGCGGATTTTGGTGTGCCTCTGGATATGGATTGGCCCGCGGTGCGCAATCAGGTTCTAGGCACGCTGGGCGGCGATGGTCGCGTTCTGGTGCATTGTTTTGGCGGCTGTGGACGCTCGGGGATGATGGTGCTGCGGTTGATGATTGCGGCGGGCGAAGATGCGGATACGGCCCTGGCGCGGTTGCGGGCCGTGCGCCCCTGTGCTGTGGAAACGGATCCGCAGTTGGACTGGGCGTATCAGGGGTAAGGTGGATCTTGATCCACCTTACGTGTTGCGCGGTTTCTTCTTGATCGCCGACTTGACCATCTTGCCAAACTTCCGCGACCGGTCCCGCGCTTGCGCAATTGTCTCGGTCGCCTGTTCGTTTTCACGTTTCAGCTTCTTGAACCGCTTGAGGCGTTCAGGGTCCACCTGACCCGCCGCAATACCCGCCTGTACGGCACAGCCCGGTTCGCTTTCATGGGCGCAATCGCGGAACTTACAGGTGGTGGCCAGTTCCGATATCTCGGGAAATGTCGCGTCGATCCCGTAAGCCACCTCTGCCACGCCAAGGCCGCGCATCCCGGGTGTATCAATCAACCAGCCACCCGTCGCCATCCGGTGCAGTGACCGTCCCGTCGTTGTATGTCGCCCGCGCGCGTCATCCTCACGGATGGCTTGTGTGGCGGCATTGCCGCCTGTCAGTGCGTTCGCAAGGGTGGTTTTCCCCACGCCGGATGATCCCGCGAGTGCAACGGTCTGCCCTTTCCCACACCAAGGGGCCAATAGGGCGTGCACGTCATCGTTTTTTGCATCAAGCGCGACAATCTCCAGATTTCGGCCCAGGCTGCGCGCCTGATCGACATAGCTTTCCGGATCATCAGTCTGGTCGGCCTTGGTCAACAGGATCACCGGCGTGATCATCGCGTCATGGGCAAGGGCCAGATACCGCTCAAGCCGTGCCGGATTGAAATCGTTGTTGCACGACGAGGTGATGAACAGCGTATCAAGATTGGCTGCGATCAGTTGCTTTTCGCCGGTGTGATATTCTGTGCCGCGCGTCAGCTCGGTTTTGCGGTCCAAGACCCGCACCAGCCTGTGCTGTTCCGGTGCGCAAAGCACCCAGTCGCCCACGCCGACTTCTGCTGTGGTGATGCCGGGATCAAGCGTCAGTTCAAGTGTGCCGATATCGGAAAAGCCCACGACACGGTCGCGGTGGACTGTGGCGATGCGGGCAGGGGTAAGTGTTTCCAGCTCTTCGATTTCAAGCTGGGACATATAGAAGGGCGACCAGCCAAGGGCGTCGCGTGTCAAATCGGTCAATGACTTGTCCTCGTCAAAGGGTAGAAAGACGCTGGCGGTTGAAACCTGCCAGCTGCAACCGGACGAGGGGGCAGAAGTGTCTTCAGCGCACCCGTGCCGGGAGAGTGTTTTTTGCGACAATCATAAACATCCTCCTTAGCTGGATGGGTTTGCCTTCAATTTGCTGCGCAAATCAAAGGTGAGAGGCTGACAACGACCCAAGCGGGGCTCGTTATGGCTGCTTCCTTCCGGACCTGACCAGGTTGGCGAGGCGCTCGCCCGCGCCAACCTCTCATTGGGGGATATAGGCCTGTTTTGGTCGTTCTGCAAGACGTCAGAAGGTGATGCGGTACCGCGCGCGTCTATCTGCTTCCTGACGAAGGTAGGTGATCGGACCCGTGGTGTGATCCCGCGCCTGCGGTGAACTGACAAATGTCGCAGCGGTGTTCGGAATTGGCGCGAAAGCCCAGTTCGAGTGGAGCTTTGCGGTCACTGATCCTGCGGCTTTGAGGTCTTTGATCAAGATATCACGCAGGGTTTGGCGGGATGTATAGACGATGTCCTCTGGTGCGATCTTTGGAAAACCGCCACCGCTTCTTGCGCGAAAACTGTTGGTGGCAACGATAAAAACATCGTCGTCCTTTACGGCTTTGTCTTGAAAACGCATCTGCACGATGCGGCGAGCACCGTGGTTTATCTCTCTGCCATGGGGGTCAAAACGCGCGGGTTGTGTCAGGTCGATCTGATAGGACAGACCAAAGATCGCGTCGCAATTATAGGCCGCACTTTGCGGGTTTATCAGCGGCTGATTGTAGTGGCCCGGTTGCATCCGGTTGTAATGCGCGGCCGCGCGTTCCAGCCAGAGCCGCAGTTGTTTCCCCGTGCGTCGCACCGCGCAAAGATGATCCGCGAAGGGAAAAATGGCGGCCACATCGCGCAGGGTGATCGGGCCAATGGGGATGTCGATGTAATGCCCCAGACCGCTGCGCCCGCCAAACCGGAATGAGGAAGTCGCGGCCAGAACGGGCGCGTGCGAACCCTCGAGCGCTGCGCTGATTGCCCGTTGCATGGCCTGCGCCAAGAGGTGTTGGCTGAGATCCGGTTGGACTGTCGCAAAATAGCTGGTGATGGGCACGCTGGTTTGCGCAACCGGTTCTTGCATTTGTGCAACGGTCGCAGCGTGGGGTACTGTCACAAGTGCGCGCAGGTCTTGGCATAATCTGCTCTCGGCGCCTTTTCGCGATGAAGCCCTTACAAGCCGGGCCTGATGATCTGTTATCTGCCACCCATGAGGCTCTCGGCGCAAAGCCAGTTCGATCACGCCCAGTGATTGCGCGCCGAATTCTGCCATCACTGCCGGTTTGCCGTGCAAACGACCGCCCGCGTAATCGGCTGGCCCGTCTGTGACGATGCTGGCATCGGGAAAGGCCTCATGGGTGTGGCCCAGCAAAAGTGCGTCGATGCCTGGCACCTGCGCGAGAGACAACGCCGCGTTTTCCATGCGCGGGATATCCTCGGCCAGACCGACACCCGAATGGCAAAGGGCCACGATAATATCCGCACCGGCGGCCTTGACCTGCGGGACGATTTTTTGCGCGGCCATGCGGATATCGGTTGCATTGAATTCTGGGTTGCCTGTGTCGGCAAACTGCGGTGGGGTGAAACCAAGGATGCCAATTTTGATGGGGTGCCTGATGCCGTCATCGCAAAGAATGTCACGCGCCAAGATCGTGGAAGGCGTGACCCGATCGTCGCCATAAAAGGCAGGAACATTGGTGCAGACCACAGGAAAAGTGGCCTTTGACAGTACGTTCCGTAAAAACGCTGGCCCGTAGTCAAACTCGTGATTGCCCAGCGTCATGGCGTCGTATTGCAGCACATTCAGCGCCGCGATCATCGGGTGGGTCTGATCGGGCCTCAGATTTTGCGCCAGATAATCCGCCAGCGGATTGCCTTGGATCAGATCGCCGTTGTCACACAGGATCGACGTGACCAAAGGATCGTCCCGCAACGCTGCTATCTGGTCGGCCAGCCTGATCAATCCGGTGGTCGGGTCCTGCCGGTCCGCGAAATAATCATAGTCCAGCAATTGCATGTGCAGGTCTGTCGTCTCAAGCACACGCAATCGCCCTGACGGGCACTGCACGGCTGAGGAACGGGGGCTTTTCATAGCACAACCTTAGAGAGAAATATCGCGACCGCCACAAGAGACGGTCGGAAAAAAATTGTAGTTGCGCAAGCTCCGTGGCATTTCGGCCCGATGAAGATAGCAGAAACAGTTACATTTGGCGGATCGGGCCTTGATCGGGCCACAGAATTGCGCGGTCAGGCGGTTCAGTTGCGGGGGCAGCGCGATGCACGCGCGATCCTGATGTGGCGTGGCAAGCCGATGATTCTAGGTGATGTCCTGGTGCGTCTGCCACTTGATCACCCTGCTATGTTGGATGCGGCAGCAGACATGATACTGTTGGGGCGTGACAATGGCGCGCCGGTGTTCGCGGCCGATTTCTCGGCATGGACGCCAGAGGATCTGGATGCAGCGACACTGGATACGTTTCTCGACCCGTCCGAGCAGCGCCATCCAGCCGTTCCAGACGCCGTCTTTGCAGAGATTCGCGCGATCATGACCCGTCTGTCCCCCCGTGATGCCGAACTGGCCGCGACGGCCAAGGCGGTGATGGGTTGGCACAGGTCGCACCGTTTTTGCGCCCGCTGCGGGGCCGAGAGCGCGATGGCAATGGGTGGCTGGCAGCGTAATTGCGCGGCCTGTGGCGGACATCATTTTCCGCGCACCGATCCGGTGGTCATCATGTTGATCACCCACGGCAATGCCGTGTTGGTAGGGCGCTCGCCGGGATGGCCCGAAGGGATGTATTCCTTGCTGGCAGGCTTTGTGGAACCGGGCGAAACGATTGAGGCGGCGGTACGCCGCGAGGTCTTTGAAGAAACTGGCGTGCGTGTCGGTGCTGTATCCTATTTGGCAAGCCAGCCGTGGCCCTTTCCGGCCTCGTTGATGTTCGGCTGTGCGGGTGAGGCGCTGAACAAGGACCTGACGATTGACCCCGTCGAAATCGAAGATGCCATGTGGGTGACGCGCGAGGAGATGGCCGAGGCCTTTGCCGGCAACCACCCCAAGCTTTTGCCAGCACGCAAAGGGGCGATTGCGCATTTCCTGCTGCAGGCATGGCTCTCGGACCGCTTGGATTAGAAAGAAGCAAAGGACACCGCGATGAAGTTGAGCACGCGCGAAGATATCGAGGCGCCAATCTCTTATGTTTACGGGCGCGTCAGCGATTTTGCCGGTTTTGAACGCCGCGCGCTGCGCCAAGGGATCGCGGTAAAGCGACGCTCGGATGCGGCGCCCGAGGTCGGCACGATCTGGGATATCGCCTTTGATTTTCGTGGACGCGCACGCAACGTGCAATCCGAACTGACCACGCTGAATGTAGACCATGCTATCCGGATCGAAAGCCAGTCAGACGGCCTGAACGCCGATACAGAGATTGAATTGATCGCACTCTCGGCCACACGGACCCGTGTGATGTTATCGTTTGAGTTGAAGGCCAAGACACTGACGGCGCGCCTTTTGCTGCAATCACTCAAGCTGGCAAAGACCAAAATGACCACGCGGTTCAAGGCACGCGTGCTTGATTACGCCAAAACCGTCGAGGATGATTACCGGCGCGGGCAGTGATCGGACTGCCGGATTACGCGCCGCTTGCCACCTTTTCGTGACGTCTGGCCGCAGCGGGATAGACACCCATCACCAGCAGATGGTCGGTGAAATAGCCAAGCTCTTCCATCGCAAGTTTGACGTTGGCGTCGTCTGGATGCCCTTCGATTTCGGCGTAGAACTGTGTTGCCGTAAACTCGCCGCCAACCATATAGCTTTCCAGCTTGGTCATGTTGACGCCATTCGTGGCAAAACCACCCATTGCCTTGTAAAGTGCGGCGGGAATGTTGCGCACGCGGAACACAAAGCTGGTCATCATCCCCGAGGGGCCGCGACGCGTATAGTCGGGTTGGCGTGCCATGATCAAAAACCGCGTCGTGTTGCGCGCATGATCCTCGATATGGCGGGCCAGAACCTTGAGCCCGTAAATTTCCGCCGCCAGCTCCGAGGCCAACGCCGCAATACTAGGGTTATCACCTGCTGCCACCTCGCGCGCGGCGCGGGCGTTGTCCGTGCTGGTGCGCGGTGTAATTCCGTTCGCACGCAGGAATTCCCCGCACTGTGGCAGGATCACAGGATGGCCATGGGCTTCTTTGATATCACCAAGCGAAGCGTCTTGCTTGCCAAGAAGATTGATATGCACGCGCACAAATGTCTCATCCACGATGTGCAGACTGCTCTCGGGCAAGAGCGAGTGGACGTCAGCAACGCGGCCATAAGTCGAATTCTCGACCGCGATCATGCCAAGGTCAGCCGCCCCGCTGCGGACAGCGTCAATTGCAGCTTCAAAAGTGGTGCAAGGCAGGGGGTCATAATCTGGCCGGGCGGTCACGCAGGCCTCATGCCCATAGGCGCCCAATTCACCCTGAAATGCGATTTTCTGCGACATTGGTGTGTTCTCTGTGCTGTTTCCCCCAAAAAGAGGCATTCGGTCGCGTCTCTATACCTTGCAACCTAGTGTGGGAAGCGGATAGATACGCACGAAACTTTCTACTGAATGGAACGCGACATGTTCGACACAATGACAACGACCAAAATTATCGGCGGTCTATGCAGCACTTTACTCGTCTTTCTGCTTGGGGCGTGGTTGGCCGAAGAAATCTATCACAGCGGCGGCCACTACGGTGAACAAGCCTATGTGATCGAGGTCGAAGGCGCTGAAGGTGAAGAAGTTGAAGTTGTCGAAGAGGTTCCGTTCTCGGTCGTCTATGCCTCTGCAAGTGCCGAAGATGGTGAGGCATTGTGGCGCGGCTGTCGGTCTTGCCACGCGCTTGAAGCCGGACAGCACGGCACAGGCCCCGCACTTTACGGCGTCGTGAACCGTCCGGTCCATTTTTATGATGATTTCAACTACTCCGGCGCTTTGATTGAGGCGACAGATGTCTGGACTCCTGAGGAACTGAGTGCTTTCCTCGAAAACCCACGTGGTTATGCACCTGGCACAGTGATGAGCTATAACGGCATGCGCAATGTCGAGGACCGTGCGAACCTGATTGCTTATCTCGCAACTTTCGGCGGCTAAGGCGCGCCAGAGAGAACAGAAAGGGCCGTCCGATTGGGCGGCCTTTTTGCTGGAAATATTACAATTTTATCATCGCGTGTTCACACAAACGCAACTTGAAACTTTGCCAAACTCTCCATTTACTTCATGTAGTCATGAAACCACGCCTATATACCGGAGACACTGATGCAGAAGCCACCCCGTTCAAGTGCCCAAACCAAGGTTCAAACTGCCCATAAGTACCTGCTGCGAACCTGGGCCATGGGATCTGTGATTGGCGTGGCGGCAGTCTGGGCGGGAAGCGTGGCTTTTGGCGACGCACATGAGACAGTTACCGTCAGCCACGGTTACACGAACTTTGGCGACCTGAAGTACGGACCCGACACGGTGCTGGATTATGTGAACCCTAACGCGCCCAAGGGTGGCGAGTTTTCGCAGTCCGCACAGGGCACTTTTGACAGCTTCAACATCTACACACGCAAAGGCGTTCCTGCAGCCTTGGCTACAATCGGTTACGAATCTATCCTGACCTCCACGCTTGATGATCCTTACGGTGCCTATTGTTATCTTTGCGAGACGCTCGAATATCCCGAAAGCCGTGACTGGGTGATTTTTAACCTGCGCGACGATGTGAAGTTCTGGGACGGGACAACCATGACCGCCGAGGACATCAAGTTTTCCTTCGAGATGCCGCTGGAGCAGGGGATCACCGAGTATCGTTCTGTCTATTCGCAGTTCATCCAGAGTGTTGAAGTGCTCGATACCCACCGCATCCGTTTCAACTTTACACCGGAGGCCCCGCGCCGCGATGTGGTGACTTGGGCAGGTGGCACATCGGCTTGGTCGCAGGCGTGGTTTGAAGCAAACAACGTGCGTCTGGATGAAACCGCCGATGCGCCATTCATGGGCACAGGGCCCTATCGTTTGGATCGGGTCGATATCGGGCGGCAGATTATCTACCGCTATGATCCGAATTGGTGGGGTGCTGATCTGCCGATCAATCAGGGCCGCAACAACTTTGAAACGGTGCGTGTTGAGTATTTCGCTGACGGCAGTGCGGCTTTTGAGGCCTTCAAATCCGGGGTCTATACTTTCCGCGATGAAAACAGCTCTTTGCAGTGGGCGACGGGATATGATTTTCCGGCGCGTGCGCAGGGGTGGGTGAATGTTGAAGAGCTGCCGGACGGGAACATCGGCACGGGTCAGGGCTTTGTCTTCAATCTCAACCAAGAAAAGTTTCAGGATCAGCGCGTGCGCGAAGCGATCACCTTGATGGTGAACTTCGAGTGGATGAATGAAACACTGTTTTATGGTCTCTATGAACGCCCTGAATCGTTTTGGGATAATTCAGACCTGAAGGCCGTTGGCGCGCCATCGCCCGAAGAAATTGCGATCCTCCAACCGCTCGTTGATGATGGTCTGCTTGACGCGGCGATCCTGACGGATGAGGCCGTTATTCCGCCTGCGTCCAACACATCAGACCGCCCGCTTGACCGTGGCGCGCTGCGCGCAGCCTCTGCTTTGCTGGATGAGGCGGGTTGGATCGCCGGTGAGGATGGTTTGCGCCGCAAAGATGGTGCGCTGCTTGAGGTCACGTTCCTAGAACGCTCGCCCCAGTTTGACCGCGTGATCAACCCGATTGTGGAAAACCTCAAACGCCTTGGTGTGGATGCCAAGCTTGAGCGCGTCGATACCTCACAATTCATTGAACGCCGTCGCGCAGGCACGTTCGATATCGTCAATGCCTCGCTCGGGCAGGGGTATGAACCCGGACAGCAACTGGCCCAGTTCTTTGGTTCTGCTGCTGCAGAAGACAGTTCGCGCAACCCGATGCGCCTGAAACTGCCGGCAGCTGACCGTTTGATTGAGGAAATTGTCGCGGCGGAGACATTGGAGGATCTGACAATCCGCACCCGTGCCCTCGACCGCGTGTTGCGCGCTGAAAGGTTCTGGATTCCGCAATGGCAAAAGGGTGTGCATACCGTTGCCTATTATGACATGTTCCGTTTCAAAGAGGTGCCGCCGCTTGGTTTGGCGCCGCTTGACAACTGGTGGTATGATGCAGAGGCAGGGGCCACGCTGCGCGCCGCCGGTGCGTTCCAGTAAGGTACTGACGTGGGAGCATATATCCTCAGGCGTTTGCTGCTCGTGATTCCCACCCTCTTGGGGATCATGATCATCAACTTTTCGCTCACGCAGTTCGTTCCGGGCGGGCCGATCGAACAGATCCTGGCCGAGCTTGAGGGCGGTGGCGATGTCTTTGAGGGCATTTCCGGCGGTGGGAGCGAATTGCTTGATAGCGGTGACAGCGATTATATCGGCGGGCGCGGTCTGCCTGCGGATTTCATCGCCCAACTCGAGCGTGAGTTTGGCTTTGATAAGCCGCCGCTTGAACGCTTCCTCAACATGATGTGGAACTACATGCGGTTCGATTTCGGCGAGAGCTATTTCCGGTCCATCAGTGTGCTTGATCTGGTGCTGGAAAAAATGCCCGTGTCGATCACCTTGGGGCTTTGGTCGACGCTGATTGCCTATATGATCTCGATCCCGCTGGGCATCAAAAAAGCGGTCAAAGATGGCACGCCGTTTGACACATGGACGTCAGGCGCGATCATCGTGGGTTACGCGATCCCGGGGTTCTTGTTCGCGATCCTGCTGATCGTGTTGTTCGCAGGCGGCTCGTATTTCCGCATCTTCCCGCTGCGCGGTCTGACGTCGGCCAATTTCGAAGAACTGTCTTTGATCGGCAAGGTGCTGGACTATTTCTGGCACATTACCTTGCCGGTGCTGGCATCGACGATCTCGGCCTTTGCGACGTTGACCCTGCTGACCAAGAACAGCTTTCTTGATGAGATCAAGAAGCAATACGTGATCACCGCCCGCGCCAAGGGCCTTTCCGAGAGCCGTGTGCTTTACGGGCATGTATTCCGCAACGCGATGCTGATTGTCATCTCGGGTTTTCCGGCGCTGTTTATCGGCGTGTTTTTTGGCGGGTCGCTGATTATCGAAACGCTCTTCTCGCTCGACGGTTTGGGCCGCTTGGGCTTTGAAGCGGCGGTCGCGCGCGATTATCCGGTGGTGTTTGGTACGCTCTTTGCCTTCTCGCTGATCGGTCTGGTTGTGGGGATTTTGACGGATTTGACCTATGTGCTGATTGACCCGCGTATTGATTTCGAGGCGCGGAACTGATGGCAAGACGTCCGTTTTTGTCCCCGCTGAACCAGCGCCGCGTGCGCAATTTCCGCCGCAACAGACGTGCGACGTGGTCTCTGATCATTTTCGGCATCCTCTTTGGTCTGTCGCTCTTTGCGGAATTCATCGCCAACGACAAACCTATCGCCGTCAGTTATCGTGGCGAAATTCGCATGCCTGTCTTCAGTTTCTATTCCGAGCAGGACTTTGGCGGTGATTTCCCCACCGAGGCAGGCTATGGCGAACCCGAAGTGGATTGCCTGATTGTAACAGGCGGCCTGCAAGAGTGTTTTGATGATCCCGAGACGCTTATTGCCGCTGTCGACGCGGGCGAGACATTGGACGGTGACTTTCAGGCAGGGTGGATGCTCTGGCCAATTATCCCTTATTCCTACAACACCATCGTTGATGTGGGCGGTGTTGCGCCCGCCCCACCGAGTGCTGACAACTGGCTTGGGACCGATGATACCAAACGCGATGTGCTGGCGCGGGTGATTTACGGGTTCCGATTATCGGTCACATTTGCCCTGACGGTCACTGTCGCCGCCTCGATCATCGGGATTATGGCGGGCGCTGTGCAGGGATATTTCGGCGGCTGGACCGATCTGATCTTTCAGCGGTTTATTGAAATCTGGACAGGCATGCCCTCGCTCTACGTGATCATCATTGTCTTTGCGATATTGGGGCGAAGTTACTGGCTCCTTGTGTTCCTTACAGTGCTGTTTGGATGGCCCGCCCTTGTAGGCGTGGTCAGGGCCGAATTCCTGCGTGCGCGCAACCTTGAATACGTCCGTGCGGCCCGCGCGCTGGGCGTGCGCGACCGCACAATCATGTTCCGTCACATGCTGCCTAACGCGATGGTGGCGACGGTCACGATGCTGCCGTTCTTGGTGACCGGCGCCATTGGTGGTTTGGCGTCGCTCGATTTTCTGGGCTTTGGCCTGCCATCCTCTGCCCCGTCACTGGGCGAGATGACGTTGCAAGCCAAACAGAACCTGCAAGCGCCATGGCTCGGCTTTACCGCCTTCTTTACCTTCGCGATCATGCTGTCGCTCTTGGTCTTTATCTTTGAGGGCGTGCGCGATGCCTTTGACCCGCGCAAGACCTTTGTGGCGGATGGCAATGTGGTGAAGGACGATACCCTCTTTGAGACCGAACCCTCAAAGGCCCGTGCATCATGAATACTCCGATCCTTGATGTGAAAGACCTGCGCGTTGCTTTCCGGCAGGAAGGCACGCCAACCCATGCGGTCAAAGGTGTGTCCTTTCAGGTGCAAAAGGGCGAAACCGTCGCGATTGTGGGCGAAAGCGGGTCTGGTAAATCCGTCACCGCGCTGTCTACTGTGCAATTGTTGGGCGACAGTGCTGTGATGGCCGGGTCTATCAAATACGCGGGTGAAGAAATGGTTGGCGCGGATGATCGCGCCCTGCGCCGTGTGCGCGGCAATGACATCAGCTTTATTTTCCAAGAGCCGATGACCTCGCTCAATCCGTTGCACACGCTTGAAAAGCAGTTGGCCGAGAGCATTGAGCTGCATCAGGGCCTGCGCGGTCCGGCAGTGCGCGCGCGGATCATCGAACTGCTCGAGCGTGTCGGGATCCGTGACGCGGAAAGCCGCCTCGGGTCTTACCCGCATCAACTCTCGGGCGGGCAGCGTCAAAGGGTGATGATTGCGATGGCGCTGGCGAACGGGCCGGAACTTTTGATCGCGGATGAGCCGACGACGGCGCTGGACGTGACAATCCAGGCGCAAATTCTGGACCTGCTGACGGATCTGAAACGCGACGCAGGCATGTCGATGCTGTTCATCACCCATGACCTGACAATCGTGCGCAAGATCGCCGACAGGGTTTGCGTGATGAAGGACGGGCTGATTGTGGAAACGGGGCCAACTGCCGCGCTATTTGCGCATCCGCAGCACCCATATACGCAGATGCTCTTGGCTGCGGAATCAACCGGAGTGCCAGCACCGGTCAAGGCTGATGCACCGGTCATCTTGGAAACCGAACATGCGCGCATCTGGTTTCCGATCCAGCGCGGTCTGCTCAAACGGACGGTAGGGCATATCAAGGCGGTGAACGACGCGACACTGACCGTGCGCGCGGGCGAAACCTTGGGTATTGTGGGTGAAAGCGGATCGGGAAAGACCACGCTGGCGCTCGCAGTGATGCGGTTGATCAGCTCGGAAGGCCGGATCGCCTTTCGTGGCGCCGATATCCAGCATCTGAACCAGCGCCAGATGCGGCCTTTGCGCAGTGACATGCAGGTTGTGTTCCAAGACCCATATGGCTCGCTCAGCCCGCGCATGACGGTGGCTGAAATTATCGCCGAAGGCCTTGGTGTGCATGGTGTGGAACCCGGGCGTGACCGCCGCGATATGGTGGGGGAAATCATGGCCGAAGTGGGTCTTGATCCCGCTTTGATGGATCGCTACCCGCATGAATTTTCAGGTGGCCAGCGTCAGCGGATTGCGATTGCACGGGCGATGATCCTGCGGCCCAAATTGTTGATCCTGGATGAACCGACCTCGGCGCTTGATATGACGGTACAGGTGCAAATCGTGCAATTGCTGCGCGCGTTGCAGCAGAAATACGCGCTGGCCTATATGTTCATCAGTCACGACCTGAAGGTCGTGCGTGCGCTGTCCCATAAGGTGATGGTGATGAAGCAAGGCGATGTGGTTGAGGCAGGCGATGCCGATGCGATCTTTGATAAGCCGCAGACGGAGTATACCCGTGCGCTGATGGCGGCAGCTTTTGAAGGCAAGGTTGCCTAGCCAGAGTTTTTAAAAACTCTGGTCCAAAATCTTGGAAGATTTTGGGGCGTTCTAACCCTCGGATCCGATCATAAAACATGTGGTTCCGCGCGCCTGCAACCTGCGACAGGCCAGATCTGCACCTTCTCGGGACAGCCCCATAAAGTTTGCGTCAAAGCCGCCAGACCGCTGCACCACGCGGCGCAGCGACCCGTCAAGCGCGCTCATTTCATTCAGCGCAACCTGCAGCAGGACCCGTTCGGCGTCATGACGTGTGTTATACCGCCCCACGTTGACACCCCAATGCCGCCCGCCAGATGTCGAGATGCGTGTCACAACCTCTGGTCCGGTGTCTGTAATGGCGGTTTGGGGTGTCAAAGCGGCAACCTGTGTCGGTGGTGAGGGGCGAGGGACAGGTGTGACCGCGGGAACAGCGTTCGCAATGACTTGCGTTGGTGGTGCTGTTGGGGTTGAGGCACCAAGCGCTTCGGCGAGGGCCGCATTGACGGTATTGGCGATGGCTGCGTTGATCACGTCGGTATCTACCGCAGCGACAAGCAATTCTTCGGAGACCGGTTCGCTTGTCGGGCGCGCAACGGGGCGGATGCTTCGCGTGACCAGACCGCTGACGCGGACGACCTTGCCGGGGTTGGCCTGACCGCCACCATCCGAGCTTGAGAGCATCGGCGCGGGTGGGTTCGGACGACGGATCGTCGCACGCGCTGGCGCACGATTGAACCCCAGGTCCATTAGCTCGGTGATGCGGGCATTGCGGGCTGCGGTGGATGACCCGCCAAAGACGGTTGCAATAATACGTTCCTGACCGCGCTGCGCCGAGGCGACAAGGTTAAAGCCGGCGGCACGGGTATAACCCGTCTTGATGCCATCCCCGCCTTCATAGCTATCCAGCCAGCGACGGTTCGTGTGGCGCACTGTGGCAACCCCGGCATCGGCAGAGCGGCGTGAGAAAAGGTTATAATACTGCGGGAAATCATAGATGACATGACGGCCCAGCACCGACATATCACGTGCGGTCGACAAATGACCGGCCTGGGTCAGCCCGTGTGCGTTCAAAAAGTTTGTGTCGCGCATGCCCATCGCGCGGGCGGTGCGGTTCATGCGGGTGGCAAAGGCCGCTTCAGAGCCTGATATCGCTTCACCGATGGCTGTGGCGGCATCGTTGGCGGATTTGACAGCAGCGGCACGCAACAAAAAGCGCAGGGCAATGGTTTGTCCTTCACGTAGCCCCAGTTTCGACGGGGGCTCGGATGCTGCAAGACGGCTGATGCGTACAGGGGTATCAAGCGTGATCTCGCCGCGCTCGATTGCCTGAAACGCGACATAGAGCGTCATCATTTTGGTCAGCGATGCCGGATGCAATGGCGTATCGGCGTTGCGTGAATGCAAAACCTCTCCGGTGCGCGCATCCATCACCATGGCCGCATAGGGTGCCGCGGCGGCACGGATCGGTGCCACCAGCAAGCATGCCAGAATTACGCATAGAAATAGCCCGTGGAGGGCCCGCTGTCCCAGACGACTTGTCACGTCGCTTGCCTCTTTTTCTGCCTCGATGACCCCGGATTTTTCCGGTGGTCTTATTGTTATGAGGGAACGCTAGCATAAGTCGCGTTTTCAGAAAATACCCTAAATTCAAAGACTTTTCTGGCGCTTCTCGCCTATATTCGCAACATGTAGTAAGGTGGCGTGATCACGGCGCAAGATAGCTGATTTTCCCGTCTTTCACGGCATGTTATTGATTGTGACAGATGGGGTTTTCATGCCCCATCTGTGCCTTATATATAACGCCAAGCACACAAGGCGGATGGAATGCGCAAAGAGTTTTACATGATGGCCGACAAAAAGGGTGACGACGACGGAAACGTCGGCGTGGCACTTGAGACGAAGCCCAAGACCAAGCGCCCGCCCATGTATAAGGTTCTGATCCTGAACGATGATTTCACCCCGATGGAATTTGTCGTCCATGTCTTGGAACGTTTCTTCGGCCTTTCGCATGCGCAGGCATTCGAGCTGATGTTGACGGTGCACAAGAAGGGTGTCGCCGTTGTCGGCGTTTTCAGTCACGAGATCGCCGAAACCAAAGTTGCGCAGGTGATGGATTTTGCCCAGCGGCACCAACATCCCCTCCAATGTACGATGGAGAAAGAATAGCCTCGTCGCTATTCGCACCCCAAGATGTCCCAGTCCCGTCTCAGCACCGCTATCGCAGATGGCATGATCGCGTTGCCTTCGGGCAACATTTCCCTGATGCGCCCATCGGCAACCTATGATGTCTCTGCGCTGCCGCGCGATGATATCCGCATCGTGCACGGGTTTTATCCCGATGTCGCTGCGTGGCAGGCTGCCGGCTATGACGTGCGCCAGGATTTGCAGCAGAGCGCTGTCGCCATCGTTGTTGTGCCACGCTCCAAAGCGCTGGCACGTGCGATGGTTGCCGAGGCCTGCGCCAAGGCCGGTTTTGTGATCGTGGACGGGCAAAAGACCGATGGCGTAGATAGCCTGTTCAAATCCTGCCGCAAGTTTTTGGGCGACCTGCCCTCTATCCCCAAGGGCCACGGGCGGATTTTCTGGTTTGCCGCGACAGATGCCTTTGAAGCGTGGACAGCACCTGAACCTGCGAAAGGGCCGCACGGATATTTCACATCCGCCGGTGTGTTTTCCGATGGCTCTGTCGATGCGGGCTCGGCTTTGTTGGCCGAAGCACTTCCTGCCAAGCTGCCTGCGCGCATGGCTGATCTGGGTGCTGGCTGGGGGTATCTGGCTGCACCCGTTCTGGCGCGCGACGGTGTGAAATCGCTTGATCTGATCGAGGCCGAGGCGCTGTCCTTGCATTGCGCCAAGCTGAATGTCAGCGACCCGCGCGTCCATTTCCATTGGGCAGATGCCACGCAGTTTGACGGGGGCGGCTATGATGGCATTGTCATGAACCCGCCCTTCCACACATCCCGCGCGTCCGATCCGAGCCTTGGGCGCGGCTTCATCCAAGCGGCCGCACGCCTGCTTGCCCCGCATGGCAAACTCTGGATGGTTGCCAACCGCCATTTGCCTTATGAGGCGACCCTGACCGAATGTTTCCGCAATGTGGACATGATCGCGGGTAATGGTGCATTCAAAATATTCCACGCCAATCGGCCACAGCGCTGAGCGGATCAAGGGAGAGCAAAGATGTCATTTTCCATTTCCGGAAAGACGGCAATTGTGACGGGCGCGGCCAATGGTGTTGGCTTGGCCATCGGACGTCATTTTGTCAGGATGGGTGCGAATGTTGTTTTCGCAGATATGGATGAAAAAGCACTGATCCACGAAATCGGGGATGAGGCCGAGAAAGAAGAGAATATTCTCATCTTTGCCGGTGACCTGCGTAAGAAGCTGACGATCGCGAACCTGCTGTCCGCCACCATTGATGCGTTTGAACGCGTGGATATTCTGGTCAACGCCGCGCGGCAGGTCATGGAAACCGACCCGCTTGATCCTGATGATAACTCTGTTGAGGAACTGTTGCAGCAAAACGCGATGACAGCGCTGCGCGTGAGCCAGGCTGTGGCGCGCCGCATGATCAAACAGGCCGATGGCGACACAGGCGAACCGATTGGGTCGATTGTGAACCTCAGCTCGATTGCCGCGCGCCGCACGCATCCTGATTTGCTGGCCTATTCCGTTAGCTCTGCCGCGTCAGACCAGATGACCCGTTCTCTGGCTGTGGCCCTTGCGCGGCATGGCATCCGCGTCAACGCAGTGGCCTTTGGCAGCGTCATGAGCGCAAGCCTGAAAGGGTCACTCAAGGATCATGACGAAATGCGCGAAGCCATTGTGGAAAGCACGCCGCTGCACCGCATCGCAAGCCCGAGCGAGGTCTCTGATGCTGTCCAATATCTTGCGTCGGATGCCGCAGCCTTTGTGACCGGACAGATCATTACGGTCGATGGCGGCCGGACCCTGATTGATCCGGCGGCGGTTGCCGCACATTAATCATTCAGGGTGCAGCGCGATACACTGTGCCACGGCCTGATTGGACGCCGCTTGTGACTGGGCAAGACGCTCTTCCAGTGACGTCAGTTTTGCGCGCTCGGCATTCAGGTCGATGGCGACAGGGACAGTTGTGGTAAAGGTTTGGGTCTCATCGCAGCGGAATGTAAATGTTGTTCCGTCCTCATTGCGCCCACGACAGGTTTCACGCACCGTCCGAACCTCTTGCCGTTCTTCGATGGCGTAACCGCGTGCCAGATTGCCGCGGGTTTCGTTGACCAGACTGCTCAGAATACGGGTATCGCGTGTGACTTGGCTGATGCACTGCTCGCGCGGGGTGGCGCAGGCTGTCAGGACGGCAAGGGGAAGCATGAAAAGAGCGCGGCGCATAGAGATGTCTCCGGTTTTGTTCTGGATCATCGTTGCATGATCTTTATGGTGCATAAAGACAAACAACGCACGTTATTCAATATCAGGGACAAAGACCAAGTATGTCAGACGGTTTCGAAGCGGAAAAAAGCAAAGCATCTTCATGGTTCCGCACATTGCGCGACGAGATCGTGGCATCCTTTGAAGGGTTGGAAGACAGCCACAAAGGCGAAGGTGAGATTGGCCGTTTCGAAGTGTCCGAGACCAAGCGCACGTCTGATGATGGTTCAGATGCTGGCGGCGGGTTGATGTCGGTTATGCGTGGTGGCCGCGTGTTTGAAAAGGTCGGCGTGAATATCTCTACCGTTTACGGCCAGTTGGGGGATGCGGCACAAAAGGCGATGGCCGCCCGTGGTGTGCCAGGCATGGCCGAAGATCCGCGCTTTTGGGCGTCAGGCATTTCATTGGTGGCCCATATGCAAAATCCCCATGCGCCCGCTGTGCATATGAACACCCGTATGTTCTGGACACCCCATGCGTGGTGGTTCGGTGGCGGGTCCGACCTGAACCCCTGTATCGAGTATGCAGAGGATACCGCCCATTTCCATGCGACCCAAAAAGCGCATCTCGATCCGCATGGCGAGGACCATTATCCCAAGCTGAAGGCATGGGCGGATGAGTATTTCTATATCCCCCACCGCAACCGTGCGCGCGGTGTCGGTGGTATCTTTATGGACGATTATTGCACCGGTGATTGGGAGGCGGATTTCACGCTGACGCAGGATATCGGCAAAGCCTTCCTGCCTGCCTATGTGCCGCTTGTCGAAAAGCGCCGTGATACGCCGTGGACGGATGCGGATAAAGATACACAGCTGATCCACCGCGGGCTTTATGCCGAATATAACCTCGTCTATGACCGTGGCACCAAGTTCGGCCTGACGACCGGCCATGATGCCAACGCGGTGCTTATGAGCCTGCCGCCTTTGGCAAAATGGGTCTGACCTAGTCCACCTGAATAAAACGTGGCCCTTCGATATCACGACTGTTTGGCGTGGTCGGCGCGACACGTGTCGAGGCGGGCAGGACATTGCCTGCGGCCATCTGCATCAACGCGAGGCGTACCATGAAGGACGGGACGTCTTGCGGCAGGCCCATCGCGATCATGTCATAGGCCCGCGGTGGTGCGACTACGACAAAGACCTTTGCCGCCCGCATCATGCGCAAACCAACCGGATAGGTCTGTCCTTCGCGTGCGCCGAGGGCTGAGATGTCTTCGGCGGTGGCCGGGATCAGGAAAATCCACGCGCAAAGCAGCAACAGCCCCGCGCGGACCACGGCGCGAAAGCTGTAGTAGGCAAATCGCAAGGTGAAAGGTATTTTCAACGCGGGCTCCTGTCTGCGTATCCAGACTATCCGCTTACGTTGAAATATCCAGTCTTAGGCCCCGCGCACCGTATCAATCATCAACTGCACATTGGCCGGATCTGCCTCAGGCGTGATCCCGTGACCGAGGTTGAAAATATGTGGCCCGTTCGAGAGCGCATCAACGATGCGGCGTGTCTCGGACACCAGCGTGTCACCACCTGTCACCATATGTGAGGATTTCAGGTTGCCCTGCACGCAGCCGTCTTTCTGGACGTGTTCGGCGACCCAAGCGGCATCGACACCGTCGTCCACTGCTACACAGTCCGCACCCGTTGCGGCATGAACGCCTGCATATTTCGTGCCCGCACCGCGCGGGAAAGCAATCACAGGAATGCCGGGATGCTTTTCTTTCAATGCAGCTGTGATGCGCTGCATCGGCTTGATGGAATAGTTGGTGAAATCGTCGCCTTCCAGCGAGCCTGCCCAGCTGTCAAAGAGTTTGACACATTCTGCACCTGCCTCGATCTGTTTGGACAGATAGGCAATGGTGCCTTCGGTCAGGCGGTTGATGATGCCCTCGAAGACCGGTTTGTTTTCCGCCTTCAGCGCATGGGCCGGCCCTTGGTCCGGTGTGCCTTGGCCCGCGATCATATAGGTGGCCACAGTCCAAGGCGCGCCTGCGAACCCGATCAGCGTAGTTTCCTTGGGCAATTCTTCGGACAGGATTTTCACCGTCTCATAGACAGGGTTCAGCGTGTCGTGAATCGCCTCGATCGGTTTGAGCCTTGCTAGCTCATCTGCCGAGGTAATTGTCGAAAGCCGCGGCCCTTCGCCGGTGACAAACCACAGGTCTGCACCAAGTGCTTGTGGCAAGAGCAGGATATCGGCAAAAAGAATCGCTGCATCAAAGCCATAGCGGCGGATTGGCTGCAACGTGACCTCGGCGGCGAGTTCCGGATTATAGCAGAGTGACAGAAAATCACCGGCCTGCGCGCGTGTGGCCTTGTATTCAGGCAAATAACGCCCGGCCTGACGCATCATCCAGATCGGAGGCGTGGGAAGCGTTTCACCTGCAAGGGCGCGGAGGATGGTCTTTTGTTGGGCCATGGGATGTCCTTTTGTAATCTTCCTGTGGTCCCAATTGCAGAAGAAGTTGTCAAGGGAGTTGTCAGGCTAGGTTTACACGTCTAACAATCCAGACATGACAGTGAATTTGCCCACCCCCGCTTCGCCTTTCAACATCGGAACCCGTGGTTCGCCTTTGGCCTTGGCCCAGGCACATGAAACACGCGCGCGACTGATGGCGGCGTTTGATTTGCCCGAAGACGCCTTTGCGATCTGTGTGATAAAGGTCACGGGTGACGCTATTCAGGACCGTCCCTTGAAAGAGATCGGCGGCAAGGGCTTGTTCACGCGTGAAATCGAAGAAGCGCTGCTGGACGGGTCGATTGATATCGCTGTTCATTCGATGAAAGACATGCCTGTAGAACAGCCCGGTGGGTTGTTGCTCGACACTTATCTGCCGCGTGAAGATGTGCGCGACGCCTTTGTGTCGCTGAATGCCAAAGGGCTGGATGATCTGGCGCAGGGGGCGACGGTTGGTACATCCTCCTTGCGCCGCCGGTCGCAGTTGCTGGCCAAGCGGCCTGACCTGAATATTGTCGAATTCCGTGGCAACGTGCAGACCCGCCTGAAGAAATTGGGTGATGGGGTGGCCGAGGCGACGTTCCTTGCGATGGCGGGTTTGAACCGTTTGCATATGACTGACGTGCCGCGCACCGCTATAGGCCCCGAAGATATGCTGCCGGCGGTGGCGCAAGGCGCGATTGGCATTGAACGCCGTGGTGATGACCACCGCGCCGCAGAGATGCTTGCTGCGATCCATGATGGTCCAACAGGTCAGCGGCTCGCGGCGGAGCGCGCGTTCCTTGCGCATCTGGACGGGTCTTGTGAGACACCGATTGGCGGCTTGGCGGAACTGGACGGCGGTTCACTCCGTCTCCGCGGCGAGATTTTGCGCACAGATGGCACTCAAGTTTTTGCCGACGACATGACCGGTGCAATCGAAGACGGCGCCGAAATGGGCCGCGCAATGGCGGCGAAACTGCTGGCGCAGGCGGGGCCGGACTTTTTTTGACGGCAAAGGAATTTCGCGAAATTCCTTTTCGGCCCACAAGAAAATTCGCGAATTTTCTTGTGGCGTTACGCTGTCGGGATCACCTTGCCCGGGTTCAGGATATTGTTAGGATCAAGGGCTGCTTTGATTGCGCGCATCGCATCGAGCGCGACGGGATCTTTGCGCCGCCGCATCGTGTCGAGCTTTGACACACCGATCCCGTGTTCGGCGCTGAACGATCCGCCCAGCTCCTGCACCACATCCTCAACCGCTTCGACCAGCGCTTTCATAGCCTCGGGGTCATTGCGGCTGATGTAGCTGGTGTGATGGATATTCCCGTCGCCAAGGTGCGCGACAATCACTTCCTCTGCATCAGGGTCAATCGCTTTGATGCGTGGTGTCAGCATTTGCTCAAAGGCTGCGACCTTATCCAGTGGCACAGCCACATCGGTGTTCACAAACACGCCGCCAAAAAAGGCCACTTCGCCTGCATCTTCGCGGCGTTTCCAGATTTCGCGGCGCTGCGTCTCGTTCTGCGCGATGATTGCATCAAGAACGGTTCCTTCTTCCAGCATTGCGCCAAGTGTCTCTTCCAATGCGCTGACAACGGGCAGGCTCCCGTCCGGATGCGTGATTGCGTCCTGCGCGCGCGTCGCTGCGACCTCGATCATGATGTTGACGTCATAATCGGTATCAAACGGCCCCGTGGCATCGGGGAAAAGTTGCCGGTGCTTGGTGATATAGCTGCGTGGCATGTATTCGAATGCTTCAACGCCGTCGCCTGTAGCCTCTTTCAGCTTGTAAAGCAGGGTCAGCGCATCGGGTAGCGAGGACACGGCGACCATTGCCGTTGCATAGGCTTTTGGCTTGGGCTGTAGCTTCAGAACTGCTGCGGTGATAATGCCCAAGGTTCCCTCGGCCCCGATCACAAGGTTGCGCAGATCGAGGCCGGAGTTGTCTTTGTGCAGCGCGCTCATCAGGTTCATGACACGGCCATCGGCCATGACGACTTCGAGCCCCAGACAGAGCCCCCGCGTGCTGCCATAGCGCACCACGTTGGACCCGCCTGCATTGGTCGACAAGAGCCCGCCGATCATGGCCGAGCCGCGCGCACCGAGGGTGAGGGGAAAGATAAGGTCATGCGCTTCGGCTGCGTCGTGCAGGTTTGACAGAATCACGCCCGCGCCGACAGTTGCGGTCCGCCCCGCAACATTGATTTCGGAAATTTCGTTCAGGCGTTCGACGGATAGCATCAGCGCGTCCTGCGCCAGCGTCGCCCCGGTCAGGCCTGTGCGGCCAGAGGCGGGAACGACGGGGGTCTTGGTTTCATTTGCGATCTTGAGGATGGCAGCCACCTCGGCAGTGTTTGCCGGACGCAGGACCGCCAGAGGTGTGGATGTATAAGCGCCTGTCCAGTCCTTGCCGTAGGGTGCGGCATCGGCGCCCGTCAGGATGCGGTCCGCGCCGATGGTCTCTGCGATTTGGTCAAGAACTGTCATGTCCATACTCTCCCGTGATGCCGATTCATTAACGGCAAAGGGAGCAGTGTGAAAGTGTCCCGCTGTGTTTTGGATCACAGGACCTTACTGCTGGCTTGGGTGTGGTGGCGTGGGGGAGATTTGAACTCCCGTACTCAGGGTGGCTTGGCGTAGCCAAACGCCCGCAAGTCGGGTCCTGCCAGTACTATGACTGCGCGTCGGTCGCCAAACATCGGATGGGGTGGTGGTGGCGTGGGGGAGATTTGAACTCCCGACCTAACGATTATGAGTCGTTCGCTCTAACCAACTGAGCTACCGCGCCGTTCCACGAGCGTCCGATTACGCAATGGGGGCAGGGGTGTCAAACCGATTCTGACAGTAAGGTGGGTTTAAACCCACCTTACTTTATATCAATCGGGTCACGCCCCTTAATCGTACCGCAACTCGGTCGCTTTGCCGCGGAAGATAAAGTAGGACAGAACAGTATATCCCATGATCGTCGGCAACACGATGCAGGTGCCGATCAGGATGATGAACAGACTCTCCGGTGCGCTGGCGGCCTCATAGATCGTGATCTGTTCGGGCACCACATAGGGGTAGAAACTATAGGCCATCCCCCCGAATGCCGTGATCCAGAGTGCTGTTGCAGCGGCAAAGGGCTGCCATGACCGGCGGTCGTCAGCATAAGGCATTTTGCGCAGCATGGACCAAAGCCAGACCACCAGAAGCCCTGACAGGATTGGTAGGGGCGACAGGTAGAGCGCTTCGGGGAAGCTGAACCATTTGTCAAAAATGCGCGTGCTCACAAAAGGGGTCGCAAGCGAGATCGCACCAATGCCCAAGACCAACCCCCAAATGCCGCCTTTGGCCCATTCCACCGCTTTGGCCTGCAACACAGCGGATGTTTTGTGGATGATCCACGTGGCCCCGATGAAGCTATAGCCGACAGTAAGGAACACCGCCGTCAGAATGGCGAAACCCACATTTGCCAAAGTCCACTCAAGCCCCATGACATACATGCCGAGCATAAAGCCCTGGCTGAGCGAGGTCATGAGCGAGCCTGCAAAGAACGCATTGTTCCACAGGTGTTTGTGTGGCGCAGGTGCCTTGGCGCGGAATTCAAAGGCCACGCCGCGCAGGATCAACCCGATCAGCATGATTGCCACAGGCAGGTACAGCGCCGTCAGGATAGCCCCATGTGCAGACGGGAAGGCCACCAGCAACAAGCCGACCGCCAGTACCAGCCAAGTCTCGTTCGCGTCCCAGAAGGGCCCGATCGAGGCGATCATACGGTCTTTTTCGTCGTCATTGGCGAAGGGGAATAACACCCCTACGCCGAGGTCAAATCCGTCCAGGATCACGTAGATCAGGATGGACACACCCATCAGGGCTGCAAAAACAAAAGGCAGCCAGATGGTGGGGTCTCCGAAATAATTCATATCTGGTTACTCCGCTGGCATGGCTTTGGGGGCCGCCGCTGGCGACGGTGCGATGGTGGTACCGATGCTTTCGCCGCGTGCGGTTTTCCGTGCCAGATAGAAGATGACAAAGATGTAGGCCGCGAGAAGCCCCGCATAGACCAGCAGATAGGCGATCAGTGTCGACAGCACCAAAGGTGCAGGCACATCGGCCACCGCTTCTTTGGTCGTCATCACACCTTGCACCAACCACGGCTGACGCCCGATCTCGGTTGTGTACCAGCCTGCCAGTGTGGCCAACCAGCCGCTGAAGCTCATGCCGACCAGCGTGTAGAGCATCGGCTTGGGAAGCCCCTCGACCCCGCGCTTGCGGCGAATGATCATGTAAGTGGCACTCCAGCTGACGAGCAGCATCAAGAGCCCCGTGCCCACCATTACGCGGAAGGACCAGAAAACGGGTGAGACCCGCGGGTGCAACACTTCGCCATCTTCAGTGACAAAGTCATTCAGACCCTGCACTTCGCCGTTCCAGTCATGGGTCAGGATAAACGACGCCAGTTTCGGAATGCCGATTTCAAACCGGTTCTCACGCGCCTCTTCATCGGGGATCGCAAACAGGATCAGAGGCACGCCAGTGGAGGTTTCCCAGTTGCCTTCCATGGCGGCAACTTTGGCTGGCTGATATTCCTTGGTGTTCAGGCCGTGGAAGTCACCGACAAGGATCTGCACAGGGATCAGCACGGCCGCAGCAACGATGGCCGTTTTCATTGCCACGCGCACGCCTTCGGTGCGCCCGCCAATGAGCCAACGGAAGGCGCTGACACCGGCAATCAGGAAGCTAACGGTCAGGAAGCTGGCCAACACCATGTGTGTAAAGCGGTAGGGCATGGAGGGGTTAAAGATAATCGCGGACCAGTCGGTCGCATGTGCGACGCCGTCGATCATCTCGAACCCTTGGGGCGTATGCATCCACGAGTTCAGGACAATGATCCAGAAGGCCGACATCATGGTGCCAAAGGCCACAAGGAAGGTCGCGAGAGTATGCACCCAATTGGGCACGCGGCTGAAGCCGAAAAGCATAATGCCAAGGAACACCGCTTCGAGGAAGAAGGCGGTCATGATTTCGTAGGCCAGCAAAGGCCCTGCGATATTGCCGACTTTTTCCATAAATCCGGGCCAGTTGGTGCCGAATTGGAAAGACATCGTGATGCCGGAGACAACGCCCATGGCAAAAGACAGCGCAAAGATTTTCACCCAGAAACGATAGGCTTCCATCCAGCGCTCTTCGCCGGTGCGGTTATAGCGTAATTTAAAGAACAGAAGCACCCAGCCCAATGCGATCGTGATCGTTGGAAACAGGATGTGAAATGAAATGTTCGCGGCAAACTGGATCCGCGAGAGAAGTAGGGTTTCAAGTTCCATAACGTGATGTCGTCTTTCTGGGCGGCCTGATCCGCTTGAGCCCTTAAATAACACTTTCAGGCAGTAAGTCAGGGGGGTGCGACAGCAAGGCGCGCTACCGTGTCCGGACCGCGTTTATGACGAAATCTATGAAAAAACAGATAAAGAGATCAGCAACTTTTGCCAAGTTCGCGTGACGATCAGGTCGCCTTCTCAAACCGCCACTCGGTCACTTGATGATATGCTTTATCAGGCGTGACCTTGATTGACGGAAACTGGCTATTGTTGGGTGCGTCCGGCCAATGCTGGGGTTCGATCACGATGCCCTCGTAAACCGGCTTGCCCGGACGGTGTGATCCTGCGGCATCGTGGATCTGCATCCCGGGCTCTGTCGTGGCGAGGGTCATTTGCAGGCCCGAGGCACCGGTCAGCCAAAGGACATCGCGCAGATCGGTCGCTTCTTGCGAGAGGCAAAAATTGTGATCAAGCGCCGGTGCACCTTTCACC
>NZ_DASYOK010000041.1:0-43830 GCF_036007805.1 Yoonia sp. | reverse complement strand
AAAGTGGGTTTTGCATTGCTGCGGAGTGTGTCGATTTCGGCCTGTTGGTCTGGGGTGATGGGCATGGCGTGTCTCCGGGCTGGCGGTGAGTCGGGATGATGTCGGCGCACTATAGGAAATGGTGGGCTGCGACAAAACCATTAACGTTCTCGCTGAATTAAATCATAGGTTGCGCCTTGACTTACAGTGGATCGCCCTGAAAGGTGTGCCCGTTAAGCATTTGATAAATTTGGAAGGTGATGATGAAGAAAGTATTTGGCATGATGGTGGCAGCGGCACTGCTGGCGGCCTGTAATGACCGGAGCGCCCTGACAGATGATGAGGTCGCGCAACCTGATACCGGCGGTGGTGCTGGGAGTGTTGGTGGTGCTACAGCATCTTTGGGTGATGTGGACTCGGGCACACTGGAAAACGGTGTCTTGACCGTGGTCGTTGCACTGGACGGTGAAGATGCCATTCAAGAGTATGCGTTGACGGGCGATGTGAACGGCTATGATCGCTATGACCAGCAGGAAACCCCGATCAACAGAGCGTTCACCGCAATTGCCGGATCATCTTCGGAAGAAAACGAGCTTGTCGCGATTGTCACGATGGATGGTGGTCAGTTTAACCGTTTCTTTGGTGGTGCCGTTCTGGAACAGGGTGATTTTTCTGCACCCGATAGTGGTTTTGTCTACTACCAAGGTGACTATGCAGGTCTGGTAAATGCAGGTGCCGCACTGCCCCCCGGCGGCGGTGCCCCTGATGCTGTGACACCATTTGGCGTGGGTGAGGTCGTCGGCTCTGTCTATTTGATCGCGGATTTTACCGATAACGCGACGGAAGGCACGATTTATGGGCGTCAGGTCGACATCGGTGGCGGGTTTATAGATTTGGAAGACGTTGTATTGATCACGAGCGATATTGCGGCTGATGGCACGTTTAACGGTACCGTCGAGTTGGGAGACCTGAGCGGCGTTGGTACCTATAGCGGCGCCTTCGGTGGCGACGACGCCGCCTTCGCAGGCGGACTTGTTGCACTGGATGATGGCGCTTACGAAGGTATCTTTGAAGAGGGTGTGGATACGTCAAATCTGCAGGAGTACGGCCTCTTCGTCATCGGGCAATGTGAACCGGCAAGCTGTTTCGCCGCTCCCTGAATGAACTGGCAGTGTATGAAACACATATGTTTCTCGATCGCGCTGGCCCTTCTGGGGGCCAGCGCCACCGCGCAAACGACAGTTGATTTAAGTATCGACCAAGCACGCAATATCGCGACACAGGCGCTTTTGTCAGACGACCCCGCACTTGCGTTGCAAATTGCCGAAGCAATCCTGACACAAGTCCCCGATGATCGCACCGCTCTGATCGTCGTGGCCGCGGCTGCCCCGCAGTTGGGTGATCCCGCGCGCGGCCGTGCCGCAGGGGCGCGTGCCTTTGCCGTGTCCCAAAGCGATGCCCAAAAATACGAGGCCGCCCGCCTGACCGCCTTGGCCGCTGCAAATGACCAGCGCTATACCCTTGCCACGTTCTGGTTGCGCCGCGCCCTGACCGTCGCGCCGAATGAGCAAGAGCGCAACCGCACCCTGCGTGATGCCCGTGGCGTGACCCGTCTGAACCCCTGGTCCACAAGCCTGTCATTTTCGCTCGCGCCGTCAAACAACGTGAACGGCGGTGCCGAAGATGAAGCCTCGACAGCACCCGGCAACCCCACCGGCACATTGTCAGCGGATGCGCAGGCGATCGCGGGATGGCGCGCAGTCCTTGCGTTCAACACCAGCTACCGGATGCACCAATCGCGCGAGAGCCGCACGACCGTCGGCGCGCAATATCGCGGCACGCGCGTGCGTATTACCGACGACATCGCCGTCCCTGATGAAGCATTTACAACCGATTACTACGAACTCGCTCTGCGCCATGAGCGTGCGCTGGAGAACGGCACGCTCACCTTGCGCGCAGCACGCGGACTTTATGAATATCGCGACCTTCGCGGCCCATCGGACGCACAGGTTCTCAACGATGAATACTATGATATCTGGCGATTGGGCGTTGACCGTCAGGTGTCACTGAATGCGCAGACCGTGTTATCGTTTTCGGTTGGTCGGGAGTGGCTGGACTACCGCAACGCGGGCATTGGTGAAGTCAACCGCTTGACCTTCGGTACGGGCTTTGTTCACCAGCTTGCAAGCCGCGACAGGGTTAGCGCCAATATCACAGTGGTCGATAGTACGGGCGACAGCGTAAACTATACATCACAGGATCTGACGCTGAGCGGCAGTTATCGCTGGGCCGAGCCGTTGGGCCCGATCACCCTTGGCGTTGGTGGTGGCTTCCGTTGGAGCGATTACCCCGACTACAACCTGTTGTTTGCCGTCACCGGCGGACGCCAGGACCGCACGGTCTTTGCCAATGCCGATATCGGATTCCCCGAGATATCCTATGCGGGCTTCACGCCCGGTCTGCGGATCGACGCAAGCCGCACGGACAGCAACGTGAGCCGTTTTGACCGCACGACGCTTTCAGCGAGCCTGACGATTTCATCGCAGTTCTAGTATATCCGAGTGGATGTCGCCCCTCGAGGCCAATTCCTAGAGCGCTGTAACCCATTTATTTATTTGGAAATATCGCAGAATGCGTCAGTATTCAGTTTCACTGGTGTGTCTCATGGTTATCAAGCCACGCGCGGATGATCGCCTTGTGCCGCGCGCCGTCATAGCTCGGAAAGTGCCCGCCATGCACAACGCGCACCGGCAGATCGTAAAGCCGCACCATGGATCGGTAATAATCCGCAGCATCTGAGTGATATGTATCTTCAATCAGCGGTCCGTCATAAACGATATCACCCGAGAAAAGCGTTGCAGTCGCCGCCTCCCAGAGCGCTATGCCACCCGGAGAATGGCCTGGCGTGTGGATCACCTCAAAGGTCCTGTCTCCCAGATCGACAACATCGCCATCAGCCAGCAGACGGGTCGCAGGCGCAGATTTCACTTGATAGGTCGCAGATTGGTAGGGTGCCGGTGGCAAGAGGTCAAAAATATCGTCGGTGACATAGGGATCGGCCAGCGTGGCTTCACGCGTTGGATTGGCCAATAGATCAGCCTCTGCGTGATGCACGCAGCGGTCCTCGAATTCGTGATGACATCCGATGTGGTCAAAATGTGTATGGCTGGCCACGGCCGTCAGGGCGCGTTCCGTCACCAGCGGCACCCAGTCACGCAGCGACACGACACCCATGCCGCTATCGACCAGAAGGTCCCGGTCACGACCGCGGATGTGCCACATATTGCAGCGGTAAAACGGCTGGATAAAGGGCTCGTCGATCAGGGTCACACCATCGGCTTTGGTTTGCAGTCGGTACCAGTCTTCAGGGCGGGCGCGGTCCATTGCTAAGGCTCCTTGGGAAAGACGCTGACCGTATCAGCACCGGCGGAGATGACCAGCACATCGCCAGGTGCCGGCATATCGCTGGGTGGGAGATGCGCGATCAATACCAGATCAGGGGCCGCGTCAGGGACCAGATGCGCGCGAATATGGGTGCCGAAAAACGCCGCCTCGCGGACACGTGCCGGTCCAAGTGTTATTTGCGCATCGACTGTGCCGATCGCCTCTGGCCGCAGGCATAGCGTCGCGGCGCCATGTTTTGGGGCGTGCAATTGCAAACGGCCAAACGGGGTCTCGACACCGTGCTGCGTGACTTGCGCCGGAATATGGTTCATCTCGCCCATGAAGTCCGCAGCAAACAGGCTGGCAGGCTGGCGATAGATACGGGCGGGCGCACCCTGATCTTCGATTTTGCCCGCATTCATGACGACGATGCGGTCGGCGATCGCCATCGCCTCTTCCTGATCATGGGTGACATGCACAAAGGTCGTGCCGACTTGGCGCTGGATCGCTTTGAGTTCATCCTGCATCGCGCGGCGCAGTTTCAGATCAAGCGCACCAAGCGGCTCATCCAATAAAAGGACGTCCGGTTCCACAGCAAGAGCGCGCGCGAGCGCCACGCGCTGGCGCTGGCCGCCAGAGAGTTCATGTGGGCGCTTTCCCGCGTCGTCACCCAAACCGACCAGCGACAGTTGGGCCTCGGCCTTTCGGTCGCGCTCTGCGCGGCCCATCCCCGCCATGCGCAATCCAAAGCCGACATTTTCGCGCAGGCTCATATGCGGAAATAGGGCGTAGTCCTGAAACATGGTTGTCGTCGGACGCTTGGCGGGCGCTACCCGCGTCATGTCGCGTCCGCCGATCATCACGCGACCTTCGCTTGGCGCGATAAATCCACCCAACACCGACAGCAGCGTGGTCTTTCCGCACCCCGACGGGCCAAGCAGCGTCACATATTCGCCCGCTGCGATTTCCAGATTGATGTCATCAAGTGCCTGATAGGTGCCGAACCAGTGGTTCAGGCAGGACAATGAAACAGGTGCGGTCATGAGCGGCGTTTCCGGAATACAAAAAGTTCAAGTGTCAGGACAGCGGCGATCGAGACAAGAAAGACAAGGCTGCCAATCGCATTGAGCCGTGGCGACAGCCCCGAGCGCAGCATTGACCAGATTTCAACCGGAAGTGTCACGTCAAAACGGGTAAGCAGGAACGAGATAATGAATTCGTCCCAGCTGAAGGTCATCGACAAAAAGAAGGCGGCCCCGATCGCAGGGGCCAGCATCGGTACTGTGACCAGCAAGATTACCTGCATCTCATTTGCCCCGAGATCCCGTGCGGCACGTTCTGCATTCTGCTGCTGTGCGCCCATCGCCGCAAAAATGATCGCAAAGGCCAACGGCAGGTTGATGACGACATGTCCAATCCCGGCGGTCATCAATGACAGACCAAAACCCGCCTGCGTCAGGACGATCAACAGACCAAGCCCTACGATCAGGTAGCTGACGGTCAAAGGCGCGATCAACAACGCACGGACAAGTGCCGATCCCGGCAACACGTGACGCGCCAAACCGTAGGCAGCCAGAAATCCCAGGGTAACCGCGATCAAGGATGCGCCGAAAGCCACCAGAACCGAATGGATCAGCGCCGCCGTCAGGCGACTGTCACCAAGAATATCCGCATACCAGCGCAGCGATGGCCCGTTGAACGGTGGCACCGGCAATTGCCCGTCCTGAAACGAAAACAAGACAAGTGTCGCGACCGGCAGATAGATGAACACGAAAGCCACCGCGAGATACAGCCAAGGGACAACGCGCATCATAACCGGTCCAACCGCAACCAGCGTGCAGCCGCCAGATAGGCCACTGTCACGATCCCCATCAGCACGATTGCCAGTGCCGCCGCGAGTGGGAAGTCCGCGCGGCGTCCAAGTTGCACCATAATCACCTGTGGCACCGTCAATTCCGTATTGCCGCCCAAAATCTGCGGTGTGACATAGTCGCCGATGCACAGCACAAAGGTCAAAAAGGCCCCTGTCACAATTCCAGGCAGCGTGAGTGGCAAGATCACATGACGAAAGGTCTGAAACGCGCTTGCGCCGAGGTCTTGCGCGGCACGGCGGTAGTTCGGCGAAAGCTGCACCAGATTGGCATAGATCGTCAGGGTCAGCAGCATCACGAAGAAATGCACAAAGCCTGTCACGGTTGCGAACCGCGTATTGGCCAGCGTCAACGGCTCTGCAATCAGGCCCAGATTGAGCATGGTCTGGTTGACCACCCCGTCACGCGCCAACACCAAAAGCCATGCGTATGATCTAACGACATAAGAGGTCCAGAATGGCAGGATCGCCAGCAACAATGCCAACCGCTGCCACCGCTTGGGCACATTAAACGCGATGATCCACGCCAACGGATAGGCCAGCACAACCGAAACCACCGTTACCGTCAACGTGATTTCGAGCGAGACGATAATGGCGCGCCACAAGAAACGCTTTTCCGCCAATTCCGCGTAATTCTGGAACGACAGTCCCCAAATCAGCGTGCGCCCGTCCAACGTTGCAAGGCTCATCGCGCCCATCACAATGAAAGGCACGATGAAAAATGCAAATGTCCACAGCAAGGCCGGGGCGACAAAACCCCAGCCCTGCGCGCGCTGTCCCGTGGCGGTCAACTGCAATGCCTTACTGTGACAATGTATCGAGCCACATGTCCTGCATATCTGCGTCGAGCGCATCGTCAGGTGCCGGATAAAGCTGGGTCAGGGCCAGATAGTCCGGCTGATCATCCCAGCGCAGAACCGCCTTTTGGTCGTCGGTCAGAAAGTCACCGGCCAAGGCGTTGGCAGGCATCCCCCAGAAACAGGACGAAGTGGCCAATCGTGCCTGCCCTTCAGGGCTGACGATATATTTGACGAACTCAAGTGCGAGATCCGGTTGCTGCGTACCTTCGACCACACCAATCGACTGGGTCCAGCGCACGGCACCCTCTGCCGGGATCGTCCATGTCAGATCAGGCTGTTCTTCGGCCAGCACAGCCGTCAGCCACTCACCACCACCCACAACAATATCGACCTCGCCTGTGGCAAGTGCGGTCTGCGCCGCAACGACCCCTGCAACCGACGCCGCGCGCGAGCGCATGGTGCCCATCACCTCACCGATCGCACCCAGATTGTCGCTTCCGATGTCCGCGGTCGCGATCCCTTGCGAGATTGCGGCAAGGCCCATCACGGGCAGATAGTAGTCGTATATCGAAATCCGGCCATCATATTTTTCCGACCAAACGGTCGCCAGCGACTCCATATCAGCCGGGTCGACGTTGGCGGCGTTATAGGAAATCGTGTTGTAACCGAACTTTTCGGTCACGGCATAGGTCACACCATCAACCGTGTTGACCTCTTCCATCACCACCTCCGGGAAGAAATCCGCAGTCGGTAATTGTGCTGCGTCAATAGGCGCAAGAATCCCCGCATCTACCGCACGGAACACATCAATGCCGTCGATGACCAGCACGTCCCAATCACCAGGGCGCGACTGGTCAAGAAGTGCAAGAGCTGCACCGGTGCCTTCGTATTCACGCAGGTTCACAGTGACGTTGTGCTCTGCCTCGAACGGAGCGATCAGCTCGGGGTCCATATGGTCGCACCAGACCAGTGCATTCAACTGGTCCTGTGCCGTGGCAGCACCTGCTGCGCAAGTCAGGACAGTCGTCGCAAGCAGTGTCGAAGTCAGTTTTGTCATGTCCATTCTTCCCTTTTGGTTTGATGTCTGACCGCTTGTCGCGCGGCTCTTGATTAAAAAGTTGAAGTCATTCATCTTTGTAGTCAACACCAAATTTCTTCGGAACAGCAAGAATAAGAAGGAAAACAAATGGCCGGATTGCGCGAAAAACAGAAAGCTGACCGCGAAAGGCGCATCTTGCAGGCCGCCGTGACCAAATTTCGGGCAGACGGTTATCGCGCAGTCCGCATCGAGGACCTGGCTGACATGGCAGAGGTCTCGGTCGGGACAGTGTATAATTACTACCAAACCAAGGGCGATATCCTCATGGCCACGGTCGCAATGGAGGTTGAGGAAGTTTTGGACGCAGGCCTGACCATCTTGGCCGACCCACCGCAGGCGGTGGATGACGCATTGCTTGCGTTGATCTTTGCATATTACGACCATTCTTTGGAGTATCTGACCAAGGAGATGTGGCGCACAGCCATGGCACTGGCAATCGAGGCCCCCGGCACGCCGAACGGGCGCCGTTACTTTGAACTGGACCAGCGACTTGCGGCGCAAATGACTGATTTGGTTCAGGTGTTACAGGATCGGGGCACCGTGCGGCGGGATCTGGACCCACGACCTTTGGGTGTTTTGCTGTTCAACAACCTTAATCAAATGTTTTTGGAATTTGTCAAAGATGACGACATGACGCTCGAGGTGCTGCGTCGGCGCGTTGATGCCCAGACACGACCTCTTGCGCAGCTTATCGCCGCTGGCCCCGCGGTGCATTGATACGCTAAATGGATGCTTGTGGTTATCTTTAGCCAAGTAGCCGATCCCAAACGCCACTTTATATCTGCTTCTGGTTAGCTGTTTCATCCCCCTTGCGTTTCGTACGTTGAGCCCTGCTAGTTTCTAGGCTGACCTTTGTGCGGAAAAACAACTATGAAAAAAACCACCCTCAAACCTGGTTTTCAGGATGCTGCAAAGTGTCCAGCGAGATAAGAGCGCAGAGCAAAAATGCGCTCACTGCGTTCGTTTCTGGATGACCCCCCTGTTCAATCTCGCTTTCATCGTTGCGCAATTCATAAGCCGCAAAAATTTTCGCGCAAAGAAGGTCGCACCGCTTCGATTATCTTAACAAGGCTGCCCGTTCTGCCTCCAATGCAGCGATTTGTCGGTTTATCGACGAAGTGCTGACCTGGTTCATGCCCGCCGCCAGTATGTCCAAAGTTCCCATACCTGTTCTTGAACCGGGAGCTTGGCTCGTAACAAGCTCAATGCGTAAGGCAGCGATCTCGGCATCTATTTCGGCTATCCTATCTGCGCTTGTGCGACCTGTGGATACAAAACCCTGGCCGGCGGGGAGGCATCGTGATGTACCGGACGCGACAATCAGATCGACTCTTGGCGCAACTGAGGGTGTAAAATCGGCGGCGCCGAAGCCGTTCTGCTGGCAAAGTTCGTTTGCGCGCCTTATTGCACCCTGCCGTGCTTCCGCAGAGTCAGCTCCAACATACTCCACCTGCCAGACGCCTGCGCCAATCTGCCGGTCTGTATAGCCATAGGCACTGCCTACGAAACCCTCACCAAGCGGGCCATACCCTTCAAAGCCCGCCTGAGAGCAGGCGCACAGCCCAACCAGCCCAAACAACACAAATTTCGTCTGTGCCACGCGCGATTTCATACCCATCGCTCTTTCTCCATTGCTCGCTAGCATACGATCGATCCACCCTGCCATTCCGGTGGACATGAGCTCCCTCCCTGCGAACCCGACGGCGCACTGCTGGTAGCGGTACTTCCCTGTATCGTCGCAGCAACACCTGCGGCAGCCGTTAGTCCGCCCAGCAGATCACCTGCCGTAATGCCCCCCGCTACCGGTTGGTTGCCGCTTGCGACGAAAACGCTGCCACCGGATGGGGCGCGGCCAGATCGCCGTGCCTGATATTGGGACGCCATGTCAAAGACAGTGGCCCCACCGCCACCAAAAACACGCGAGTCGAAACGGCCTGGCGCAGGACTTTCGCAATGCGACAGGGCAGAAACTGAGCTTCCAAGAAGAATAAAGACGAGCGTGATGCTAATACTTGAACGACGGATCATGCCGGAGCCCCTACATCATCATTGCATTGTCAAGGGCGTCAAAGGCATTGTCAGAGGCTCGACGCATGGCAGGAATAACGGCACGATACAGGACAATGGCGGTAAAAATGCCAACTGCGCCCACAGGACCGAAGCCAAAAACAGATGCGGCACCCACCGCAACTGCGGCGCCGACAAAGACCTGACCGATCACGCTCGTGCTCAGGTCACGTCCAAAGTTGCGGGGGATATCCATACGTCCAGATGGACAGTTCGCCATCGCCTGAGCGGGCGTCACAAGCGCCGAAAAGAATAAGAGCAACGCCGCACGGCGTGAATTCGTCATTGATCTAGCCTTCCCTGATAAACGGTGTTTGTGTCACACCGGCACTGTCATAGGTGACCCGCGCCAGACCCAGCGCCAGACGCGCATCAGCTTCGGCGATGCGTGGATCACGTGCAAAACCAGCCCCAATTAGAAATTGGTTTGCTTCTGCCGCCGAAAGGGCACGGTTCAATCGCGCGGACAGGCCTAAAAGTGCCATCAATGCCTCGGGATAGCGATCACCCGTCTGTAGCAACGAAACCCCAAGCGGGATTTCATTTTCTGTACGCACGTAATGGGTCACGACAACGACGCGTTGTCCAGCGCGTGCGGCAGCCAATCGGTTTCGCAACGTCGTGGCTGTAAAGGCACGCGTTGCACCGCAGTGCAGGGAAACCGCGACCTCGGTAAAGGCCGGGGCTGTTGGTGAGCCGAATGCGATCTGCGGCGAAAGAACACGGTTGCCGGGCACAGAGGGCACACCCTGAGTGCCACTGGTAGCAGCAGTGGCGGCGTTTGTCGCTTCGGATGTTTGTGTCCCCGTGCCAGCTTCTTCCATGCAGCCTGCAATGGCAAATGGCATCACGGTAAGAACGGCACGTCGGTCGAACATAATCTGCCTTTGTTCAAAGCGCTAAGTCGCAATTGAATTCTGACGGCGACAACCACCCAGGCTTGCCGCAACCAGTCAAAGGCTAATTTGCCCTGGAGCATCAGGATAGGTATCAATATTGATAATCAGATCTGGACAAGCCCGTGTCGGATTGCAATCGCTAGGGCCTGCTCCCGTGTGCGTGCACCCAGTTTGCTGCGTGCCGATTGAAGGTGCTTGCTGACGGTGACGCTTGCAATGCCCATACGCCAAGCAATCTCGCTGGTTTGGAGCCCTGTCGACAGCCATTGCAAAACTTCGATCTCGCGCGGATTTAGCAAGGGACGGATGCGATATATCGGGGCGTCTTGAGTTCCAAGTCCTTCGGGCCGAACCCATGCCGCCACGGCGCTAACGCAAGCCATAAGTCTTTCACGTTGGTCGGGCGCACGCAACGCTGCAGCAGACTCCAATGATGTTGCATAGAGCACGATCCCTCCGGGACGCGTGCCGTTCCATGTGGGCACCAGAACCGCATGCTTGACCTGATGTTCGACGAGCAACGCAGGCAGTGGGTCCTTGTCCGACAGCAGCCCCTTCTGCCCCACCTTTTGCAAATCGATCTCGTCTAAGGCTGTTTTTGCGGCACAATGAGACATCCACGGGTCGGATTCATGTATTTTGGCACCGACATATTCCGACATCAGACCCGCAGGTGTCGTCGATGCTACACGCACAGAATGTAAGGCTTCGCGCGGGGCAGTGCCTGCCGTCACCCAATCACTGCCAAGATTTTCTAGTAGTCCTTGGGCCACCTGCCAACGGGCGGCGGTGGTCTGCGCTGAGCACAATGCCTGATGAGCATTCACTATCTCGTTCTGCATACCGGTCCCCGCCGCGCAGTTGCCACATGCGATCGCTCTGTTTCCTTAGCCTGCCTCCGATGGCATTTATAAGGTTGCCCGACTTTGCTAAGATATCAAATGCTTTTGTGCTCAAGGACTAATTGGTCGCAGACCATACAGAGTGCATGGTTTTTGACGGGTGGATATCCTCGGCGAACACCAGCGGTGGTCCGCGGTGCTGGATTTTAGTAGCTGAATGCAGATAAAAAATGATGTCTCAAAGTGTAATCCACTTGAACTTCATGGGGACCTCCGAGCGCCACAGGAATGGTTGCCAACACACATGCTCATGAAAGTATAATGCGTCTCGTGCGACGTCCTCGTGGTCCGCACCCGACACAAGTTTTCCAGTCTGCCGCTGGCGGGCCTTTGCTGTCTGCACGAAGGCCCATGCAGTGGCTTTGCGTAGGGAGCGGGTTTTTGGCGGCGTAAGATCGACCCATTTCAAGACGTTCCGAAAAGGAACGTTTTGGGAAGTGCCGCACAGATGATAACTGTGCGGCAAGAAGTGGTTTATTCTACGTTTGCAGCCAGCCAATTTGTCATTTGCTCAATTTCGCCCACTTGTGCTTGCATGATCTCCTCGGCCAGTTTGATCATTTCCGGATCATCGCCATGGTCGAGCAAAACCTGCGCCATGTCGATTGCACCTTGGTGATGCGCAATCATGCCACAAGCGAATGCGACATCGGGATCTTGGTTCATCATGCCTTGTTCCATCGCAGGCATGGTAATCATCATTTTTCGCATGTTTTCCTGAACGTGTTCAGGAAAGGTGCTGAAATCAACGCTATCAGACCCCATCATTTCTACGCCATTTCCGACACTATGGCCCATCGCTCCATGGTTCATCGCTCCATGGTCCATTGCATCCATTTCTGTAGACGTGATGCACTGTTCGGGAAGCTGGAACGCGGCATCTTGGGCAAAAGCAGGGTACGAAATTGCTGCCGCTGCGACCGCTGTTTTTAAAAGGTTCACTTTACAGTCTTTCTCTGGGTTCGGTTTCAGAATGGGCTCACGCGCGAACCCAACAAGGCATTAACTACGGCTTCCTGTAAGTGGAGGGTCAACTACTTTCACAACACAGCTTCGTGAGCATCCAAAAGCGAAAGCGTTCACCATGAAACGTTCAGCACCGGCACGATACCCAAGCGCCATAGTGCCGTTATAACAGCACACTGGCCCTCTCAAGGCGTCCCGTGCGTTCAACGATGACCTAGAGCACCTTTTGTACAGTTACAGGCAGCACGCCTTGCCGGCCATATTCACTGTCCATTTTGTGACGATAAGATGGACAGAAGCCATTACGCTCAGGCCTATTTAATGATTTCAAAGGGTTGGATGGTGCTGTGAGAGAGGATTGAACTCTCGACCTCACCCTTACCAAGGGTGTGCTCTGCCACTGAGCTACCACAGCATCCGTGAAGCGGGGAATTAGCGGCAATCGCCCCTTGGTGCAAGCCCTCTCTGGACGGTTTTTGCGGGTATTGATAAGACCACCCCTATGAGCGACAAACAGACCAAGACCAAAGCCGAAAAGAGCGCCCAAACCCGTGAAGACCGGTTGAAGGCCGCGTTGAAGGCCAATATGGCGAAACGCAAGGCGCAGGCGCGCGCAAGGGCGGCGGCTCCGTCCAGTGAACAGAAAGAGTAGGCAGCATGGATTCCATCGTGGTCACGGGCGGCACCCCGCTGAACGGCAAAATTGCGATTGCGGGGGCCAAGAATGCGGCCCTGACACTGATGCCTGCAACGTTGTTGTCAGAAGAGCCTTTGACCCTGACCAACGCCCCGCGCCTGTCGGATATCGCGACCATGACCGCGCTATTGCGGTCTTTGGGTGTGGAAGTGACCTCAATGCAGGATGGCAAGGTGCAGGTTCTGTCCAGCCACGCCATGACATCGACCACTGCGGATTATGAAATCGTGCGCAAGATGCGTGCCTCGAACCTTGTGCTGGGGCCATTGTTGGCGCGGCATCATCAGGCTGTCGTTTCCTTGCCCGGCGGTTGTGCCATCGGCGCGCGCCCGATGGATATCCATGTCACAGCGCTTGAGGCGATGGGGGCCGAGATTGAATTGAAAGACGGCTATCTGCATGCCAAGGCCCAAGGCGGGTTGAAGGGCGCGCGGGTGCCGTTGCGCTTTGCCTCTGTGGGTGCCACCGAAAACGTGCTGATGGCAGCGACTTTGGCCAAAGGCACCACGGTGATCGAAAATGCCGCCCGCGAGCCCGAGATCGTCGATCTGGCCAAATGCCTGCGTAGCATGGGTGCGCACATTGAAGGGGAAGGCACCAGCACGATTACCATCGAAGGTGTAGACCGTTTGGGGGCTGCGACCCATCCTGTCGTCACCGACCGGATCGAGCTTGGCACCTATATGCTGGCCCCTGTCTTTGCGGGCGGTGAAGTGGAGTGTCTGGGCGGACGCCTTGATCTGGTGGGCTCTTTTGTTGAAAAGCTGGATGCCGCCGGTGTGGATGTGAGCGAGACGGAACACGGCCTGAAGGTCAAACGCCGCACGGATCGAGCGCAGGCGGTGGATGTGACGACCGAAGTGTTCCCCGGCTTTCCCACCGATTTGCAGGCGCAGATGATGGCGATGCTCTGTACCGCTGACGGCACGTCAGTGCTGGAAGAAAAGATCTTTGAAAACCGCTTTATGCATGCGCCAGAGCTGATCCGGATGGGGGCAAATATCGAGGTGCATGGGGGTGTCGCCACGGTGCGTGGTGTGGACCGCCTGAAAGGCGCGCCGGTGATGGCGACGGATTTGCGCGCCTCGGTGTCGCTGATCCTCGCGGGTTTGGCCGCAGAGGGCGAAACAACTGTCAGCCGGATTTACCACCTTGATCGCGGGTATGAGCATATCGAGGAAAAGCTGCGCGGTGTCGGGGCGCAGATTGAGCGGGTGTCGGCATGAGCGAAGATGCAAGATTTGAGGACGGGCGCGAGGCGCCTTTGCGCCTGAAGGCGCTGGATACCGAGGATCTGGCGGTGATTGCCGCACTGGTGCAGGATGCGGTGTTTCCCGCCGCCGAGATGAAATGGGATCGCAAGGCGCGGCGTTTTGCGATTTTGCTCAACCGTTTTCGCTGGGAAGACGCGCCGAAAGCGCAGAAGCGCAAGCGCAGCTATGAACGTGTGCAGGCGGTTCTGGCGGTGGAAGACGTGCTCAAGGTGCAAACCCAAGGGGTGGATAAGGCCGATGCGGATATGGTGTATTCACTGCTCGCGATTGCGTTTCTGCCCGGTGAAGATGGCACAGGCCGTGTGGAACTGACCCTTGCCGGCGATGGCGCGATTGCCTTGGAGGTTGAAGCGTTGGAGGTGCTGTTGCGCGACGTCACACGGCCTTATGTGGCACCGTCAAATAAGGCGCCGTCGCATCCCGAATAGCGCCACGCAGCCCCGGACGTGATCCGGGGCCTTTTGCACGCGACACGGTCGAGGTCCCGGATCAAGTCCGGGACGGCGCCGTGCTCTATTGATGCCCCCTGCCCTGAACGCTATGTCCTGCGCCAAGGAGAATACCGATGCCACAGTTTCTATCCACCACTGATCCCGATTTCGAGGCCCGCTTTACCGCGATCCTGAGCGCAAAGCGCGAAGACAGCCCCGATGTTGATCATGTCGTGGCAGAGATTATCGCGGATGTGCGCAAGCGCGGAGATGCGGCGGTTCTGGAACTGACGGCAAAATTTGACCGTCTGGACCTGACCGCGCAAACCATGCGTTTTACGCCCGAAGAGATTGCGGCGGAATGTGCATTGGTAGATGACGCCGACCGCGCGGCATTGCAGCTCGCCGCTGACCGCATACGTGCCTATCACAGCCGCCAGATGCCGGATGATGCCATGTGGACCGACCCCGACGGTGCAACATTGGGATGGCGCTGGACACCTGTGTCGGCTGCGGGACTTTATGTGCCGGGTGGGACGGCATCTTATCCGTCATCGGTCTTGATGAATGCGATCCCCGCCAAGGTGGCGGGCGTGCAGCGTTTGGCGATTGTTGTACCGACGCCGGACGGCGTGACCAATCCGCTGGTATTGATGGCGGCGAAAATAGCAGGCGTAGACGAGATTTACCGGATCGGTGGCGCACAGGCGATTGCAGCCCTTGCCTACGGGACCGAGACAATTGCGCCGGTCGACAAGATCACAGGCCCGGGCAACGCCTTTGTGGCTGCGGCCAAGCGGCGGGTGTTTGGCAAGGTGGGCATTGATATGATTGCAGGCCCATCCGAGATTTTAGTGATTGCCGACAGGGACAATGATCCTGACTGGATCGCGCTTGATCTGCTGTCACAGGCCGAACATGACGCGAGCGCACAGTCGATCCTGATCACCGATGACGCGGGTTTCGGGCAGACTGTTGCAGCGGCCGTCGACGAGCGGCTTGAAACGCTGGAACGCCGCGCAATTGCCGGTGCGAGCTGGCGTGATTTCGGGGCCATCATCACCGTGAGGGATTTTGACGAAGCCGCCCGTCTGTCGGACCGGATTGCACCAGAGCACCTTGAGCTTTGCACGGCTGACGCCGACGCGCTATCTGCGAAAATCACCCATGCGGGCGCAATTTTCATTGGGGGTTGGACACCCGAGGCGATTGGTGACTACATTGGCGGCCCAAATCACGTATTGCCGACGGCCCGTTCCGCGCGGTTCTCAAGCGGGCTATCGGTCATGGACTTTATCAAACGCACGACCCTTTCACGCATGACCCCTGACGCGCTGGCCGCGATCGGGCCTGCAGCAGAACGTTTGGCAATATCGGAGAGCCTGGAAGCGCATGGCCTGTCCGTGCGCGCACGTCTCGACCGCCTGAACAGAGGTGAGCCATGAGCAAGATCATCCATATCAATATCGACGACCGTAATCTGCCACCGCCGACACCCGAGATTGATCAGGAACGTAAAGTGGCGATGTTCGATCTGCTGGAAGACAACAGCTTTGCCCTGCCCGCGCGTGAAGGACGCGATGTGCCGCCCGGCCCTTACAAGCTTGAGCTTTCGATCAAGGAACGCAGACTCGTTTTCGATATAAGACAAGAAGATGACAGCGTGGCCGGAGAATTCCATCTATCGCTCGGGCCGTTCCGGCAGGTCGTGAAGGATTATTTCCAGATTTGCGAAAGCTATTTTGACGCGGTCAAAACCCTGCCCCCGAGCCAGATCGAGACAATTGATATGGCGCGGCGCGGCATCCACAACGAAGGCGCGCGGGTGTTGCAGGAACGTCTGGAAGGTAAGGCCGACGTTGATATCGACACCGCCCGCCGGCTCTTTACGTTGATTTGCGTGCTGCACTTTGGGGGCTAGGTAATGGCGCAAGGCAGCACATACGCACCCCTTCCCCAGTCGGTGCTGTTTTGCTGTGACCACAATTCTGTCCGGTCGCCCATGGCCGAAGGGATCATGAAAAAGCTCTATGGCAAGCAGTGTTATGTCCAGTCGGTTGGCGTGAAGAACGATCTGGAGATTGATGGGTTTGCCGTGACTGTATGTGCCGAACTGGGGGTGGAACTTTCACGCCACCGGTCGCGCTCATTTGATGAAATGGAAGACTGGGGCGATGATCTGTCGTCCTTCGATCTGGTGCTGGCCCTGTCGCCCGCAAGCCAGCGCCGCGCGCTGGATTTGACGCAGTTCTATCATCTCGACGTCGAGTACTGGCCGATCCTTGACCCCACAGGCCTTGGCGAGAGCCGCGAGGCGCGGTTGGACAGTTACCGCAAGACACGCGATCAAATCATGTCCAAGCTTTTATCGCGGTTCGGCCCTGCGTCTGTGTGAATTTTACCAAAGCTTAATAGAACCTATGTAGGGGTTAAAAAAATTCTCCCCGAGGTGATGAGATTATGTTTTGGACCAGGTCCCTTGCACGAAATGCTGATGACGACGCCGTTCTTGCGGCGGCTTATCATTCGCAGGCGATCATCTTTTTTCAACCCGATGGCACGATCGTCAACGCGAACGCGGCTTTTGTTGCGACAATGGGTTATGACAACGCGTCAGAGATTATTGGCAAACACCACCGTATCTTTCTGTCCGAGGCGGACAGCAATTCCGACGCATATAAAGAATTCTGGCCCAGCCTCGCGCGCGGTGAAATTTCATCGGGCGAATTCAAACGGATTTCGAAATCCGGGGATGAGGTCTGGATTTCCGCCTCTTATGCGCCCGTTCGCGATGCGCAGGGCAACGTCCGACAAGTCGTGAAACTGGCCAGTGACGTCACCGCCTCGCACCGGATTATGCAGTTGCTGGTCGACGGGCTTGCCGCACTTGGCGAAGGTGACCTGACAGCGCGCATTTCCGCTCCCGTCGCGCCACAGCACCAATCCGTCAAATCAAGCTTCAACGAAACGCTCGCAGGGCTGGAGGATCTCTTGAATACGATCCGGTCCGGATCGGAACGTCTACACGATGTCGGCAGGGCCGTGCAAAACGGGGCGCGCCAATTGCAGCAAAAGGCACAGGCGCAAAAGGAAATGCTGGCGGAAACCACAAGTGCACTCAGCCAGATATCGCAAGCGGTCGCAGGCACAAGCCACTCAACCCGCGAACTTGATCAAGAGGCTGCGCTGACAGCAGACAAGTCGCGCGAGGGCAGCCGAATCGTCGCGGACACGATCACAGCAATCAAACGTATCGAAACCCTCTCGAAAGAGGTTTCAAAAACCACAGAAGTCATTGAGGGCTTTGCATTTCAAACAAATCTGCTGTCGTTGAATGCCGCGGTCGAGGCCGCACGGGCGGGTGCGGCTGGCAGCGGATTTGCGGTGGTCGCCAGCGAAGTGCGCAATTTGTCGAACCGGTCTGCAGAGGCCTCGAAAGAGATCGCTAAATTGACCCGCAGTTGTGAAAGCGAAGTCATGAAGGGCCGCACTTTGATTGAAACTGCCGGTGCCTCGCTGGAAGCCATCAATCACGGCGCTGCAACTGTGGCAGAGGCGGTTGACCGGATTGCCCGCACGGCCACGCAACAATCAAAAAGCGTATCGGACGTCGAATCCGCAATTCACGCGATCGACATTGGCGTGCAGAATGTGGCCGCGCTTTCCGATGATAGCGCGGAGCAAGTCAAACGGCTTTCGGATGAATTGGCGATCCTGGACAACCTGCTGTCACGCTTCCAAACCAGGCAAGCCCTGCCGCAAATACCTGCGCAGATGAACCTGCGACAAGCAGGATAGCACCTGATGCGGCGGGCATGACGGGCTGTGGCGACACTGCTCGTGCACGTCACGGCCAGCACATCGCCGAGATATTCACGATTCACCCTTGAAAATTGCTGTGTTCAGGCGCATCTAGGCGGCGCCCGCTTCTTGATGCGGGTGTGAAACATAGGAGATCACATGGCCAAGGAAGAACTGCTCGAATTCCCAGGTGTCGTGAAAGAACTTCTGCCAAACGCGACGTTTCGGGTCGAGCTGGAAAACGGCCATGAGATTATCGCGCATACGGCAGGAAAGATGCGCAAGAACCGCATTCGTGTTCTGGCAGGCGACAAGGTACAGGTGGAAATGACACCTTACGATCTGACCAAAGGTCGGATTAACTATCGCTTTAAGTAGCGTGAAGCACAGCTTCGCGCGGCGCGGGGAAGGGACTTGCCAATGGCAAATCACGGCCGCGCCGGTGGATGTTGATAAATGACCACCCTCCCCCCAAACCCCGCTTTGAAGCTTGTTCTTGGCTCCGGTTCACCCCGGAGGCTGGAGCTATTGGCGCAGCTTGGGCTGACGCCCAGCGCCGTGCGTCCGCCCGATATTGATGAAGACGTGCGCAAGGGTGAATTACCCCGCGATTACGTCAAGCGGATTGCCGCCGAAAAGGTGGCGGCTGTGCCTGCCTGCGCGGACGAGGTCGTCCTCTGTGCCGATACCACAGTGGCATTAGGGCGGCGGATCATGGGCAAACCCGCAGATGCCGCCGAGGCTGCGCAGTTTCTTTTTGCCCTGTCAGGGCGGCGCCATAAGGTGATCACAGCACTCGCGGTAAAACGTGAAGGGCATATCTGGACGAAAGATGTGCAAAGCACGGTCGCGTTCAAGCAATTGTCGGACGCGGAAGTGAACGCCTACCTTGCGTCAGGTGACTGGCGCGGCAAGGCCGGAGGCTATGCCATTCAGGGGCCTGCGGGGACATTTATTCCCTGGATCAACGGATCGTATACCGGCATCGTTGGTCTGCCGCTCACCGAAACCGCAGGCTTGCTGACAGCGGCAGGCGTTGTGCTCAATGGAGGTGACACATGAAGGGTCGCATGATCGTTCTGGACCATATCGGCGAAATCGAAGCGGCAGCCTATCTGGTGGATGGCAAGCTGGATGATATCCTGATTGATCACGAAGACGCCCCGCGCCCCGGTGCGATTTTCCGTGCGATCTGTGACCGGCCGGTTAAGGGCCAAGGGGGCATGATGCTGCGCCTGCCCGCGGGTGAAACGGCATTTCTGCGCCATGGGAAGGGCCTGAAACCCGGTCAGGCGATGCTTGTGCAGGTCACGGGGATTGCCGAGGACGGCAAGGCTGTGCCGGTCACGGACCGCGTATTGTTCAAGAGCCGCTATGCGATTGTAACGCCGGGCAAGCCCGGGCTGAATATTTCGCGCCAGATCACCGATGAAGATGTGCGCGATGCGCTTTTGGCGGTCGCACATGAGGTGTTTGACAGCCCGCATGGTTTGATCCTGCGCTCCTCCTGCGAAGGTGCGGATGAAGCCGAGATTGCCGATGATATCCTTGCCATGGTCGCTTTGGCCGACGCGGTGCTGGCAGATGCTGACGGCAATGAGCCCGAGGCCCTGACCGAAGGCGACGGCCCGCACTTGGTGGCGTGGCGCGAATGGACAGGTGCGGCAGAGGTCGTGACACGTGCAGGGTCTTTTGCTGATCTTGGCGTGCTGGATCAGGTGGGGGCACTCAGCCAGCCACAGGTGATCCTGGGCGAAGGGTATATGTATGTGGAGCCAACGCGCGCGCTGGTCGCGGTTGATGTGAACACCGGCAACGATACCTCGCCCGCCGCCGCGCTGAAGGCGAATTTGGCGGCGGCGCGCGCTTTGCCGCGTGCCTTGCGTTTGCGGGGGCTCGCGGGGCAGATTTCGGTGGATTTCGTGTCGATGTCAAAGGCGCACCGCAAGCAGGTGGAACAATCGCTGCGCGCCTCGTTCAAGGCTGATCCGATCGAGACGTCTTTGGTGGGCTGGACCCCCATGGGCCTGTTTGAATTGCAGCGCAAACGCGAGCGCCCGCCCTTTCCCAAACACCTGTTCAAGGACATCTGATGCCCTGCCCGATCTGCGACAAACCGACCGAGACCGACTTCCGCCCGTTCTGTTCAAAGCGCTGCGCGGACATTGATTTGGCGAAATGGTTTTCGGGGGCCTACGCCATTCCTGCGGACAATCCCGAGGATCTGGAAGAGCTAGAGCAGCAGTTGGATGCGGCGCAAAGGCATAAACCGCATTAGCGATCTGCTTTTCCGACAAATCCCTCTGGACACCCCCCTTTCCCGCGTCTAAAACGCCGCTACCCGATGCGGGCGCACAGCGCCCACATCCCGGTGCCCGGGTAGCTCAGGGGTAGAGCAGTGGATTGAAAATCCTCGTGTCGGTGGTTCGATTCCGCCCCTGGGCACCAAAGCACCTCTTGGTGTTAATGATTGCAATAGGTTATAGGTAAAAATTGTCCCACCGTTTGCGCGGCTGGGCAAAAGTGGGACTTTTTTGTTCGTGAGGCGTTCGCATTCCCGCGCGTGAAGTCGCGCCTACTGCGGCGGATGAAGAGTCACGGTTTTCGAAGGTTTGGGTGCCTATCAAAAAGCGGCGGACCCTACCGCCCAACCGAGGTCGAGCGGTTTGCCGGAGGGCAGGATATGCCGCAGCGGTTCGCCGCGTGCGGCCTCGAGCCCCAAAAGTTCGGTGAAGGCAGCGAAATCCTCGAACCAGCGGTGCTCCTGGGAGAAGGACTGCACTATCATCGCGGCGCGGTCCGTCTTGAAGCGATCGGCTTCGAGCACGGCGGCGGCAGTCCGGTGGAGCAATTGGTAGCGGACGTGCTCGATGGGGCCAACGGGCAGCCCGAGCAGGTCGCGGATGAAGGTGATCCGTTCGGTCTTGCCTGCGCTGGCACCGACCATCCATTCTCCGACGGTCGGGCCGAAGGGTTCATTGACCTTGGCTTCGACCGCGACGGCGATCGTCTCATCCTCGGTGCGGGCGAGGGCGAATACATCGCACTGGCTCTCTCGACGCCCGCCGGGCAAGGCTACCTTGTGCTCGGGTATCGCGAAAAGCAGCTTGGCATCCGGGCCGAGCATTGCAGCGACTTCTGGCGGAAGACCCTGCGCCGTCTCCCAAGAAAGGGCCGCGGCCATCGCCGAATAGCCGCGCTTCCATTGCTTCTGCGGGTCGGCGAGGAACTGTTGCCAATCGTCTGGGCCGCTGCTGGGTATCAGGATTTTGCTCATACTGTAGGTGTCAATTCTTTTGGACTCATGCAAACTAACCAAGCGTCGCTCTTACATCCATCATCGGAATGTAGCCGCGCTTCGGGTTCTCGGGGTCGTCCAGTGGCTGGAATCCAAGGTCTGCGTAGAATTTCCAGCGACGGTCGAATTGTTCGTCCTCGAGCACGTCTAGAACGATGGCGGCGGCGCCCATCTGATCCGCGATTCCGATACATCTTTTCATCGCATCCACGACGAGGGCTGTCCCAAGCCCTTTGCCTTGCATGTCCTGCCTGACCGCGACGGCGCGGATGTAGATGACCGGAACGTCGGGCACTCGTGCGCGCTGCCACGCTTTCGGGCCGAATTCGGAACGGACCGCAAGGGCTCCCAACGTGTAGAAGCCAAGCACGGCGGGGTCGTCTTCTGCTGTCGCAATCCAGGCCGCAACCATTCCGGCCTTGATTTGTTCCGACAGGGACGACTTCAAGAAGTTGTCGATAGGTGCGAAGCCACAGGAAAAGGCGCTGCGGTCATGCAGCGCCTTGTCGAATGTCGCGTTGGTCAGTGCGGGCCGGTCCGGCGGAGTATCAGCCGGCATCCTTCAAAAAGCCTTTCGACGCATCTGCAGCACGGGCCAGTCCGGGCACGACCTTCCCCGGGGCCTCGACGGCGGCTTTGAACGCGTCGAACGCCTCGACCGGCAGAATGGAGAGGGACATACGCTGCTCCACCTCCTGCGCACGCAGAAGAGCAGCCTGACGGATGAAGTCTGCCTCCTGCAATCCGGTCGCTGCCGCAGCCGCCCGAATGCGTTCCTCATCCGTGCGATGCATGCGCAATTCCTTGCGCGCTTCCATTTTGCCCGGCGTTGGCGTCACTGACGTATTGGCGAACATGGTCAATCTCCTTTGAAAGCATCATGTACGGTAAAACGCCGTACATGTCAAGAATTGCTGTTTCGACCGTCCTACCTTTCCGGCCCGCCTCCCTCCCGCGACAGGAGCTTCATCCCGGACGCCGCAAGCACCTTCTGCCGGGCGGCGCGTGTGTAGCGCGACGCTTCCTTCATGGTCGTCCAGCCGAAGATCGCCATCAGCTGCCGCTCGGTCGCCCCGTTCTCGGCCGCCAGAGCCGCGCCCGCCTTGCGCAGTCCGTGGGCGGAACAATGCTTCAGCCCCGCTGCGTCGCATTGCTTGCGGAACCAGTTGCCGAAGCCATTAGAGGTGAAAGGTTTGCCGAACGCCGTGACGAGGAAGGCCAAGTTGCCGGTGGGCGTGGCGGCGATGACTACCTTCAATTCGGGCAGGACCGGGATGGAGAGGGTGACGGGCTTGCGGTCGCGGTTCTTGGCCTGGGTCAGAGTGATCCAGCCGTCCTTGATTTGCTGCGGGCCGAGCCGGACGATGTCCGACCGCCGCTGCCCGGTATAGAGCATGAGCGCCAGCGCCAGTCGCGGCTTGCTGCCGACCGGGTGATACTCCTCGAACTGCTGGACCTCTTCCATCGTCCAGGAATGGAAGCCGTCGCCTTTGGCCTTGAGGTAGGGCACGTCGCGGGCCGGGTTGCGTTGCGCCAGCTCGTACTCGACGGCAAAAGAATAGACCTGCCGCAGCGCCTTGACGAAGCCGTTCGCCGCTTCGGGCCGGTCGGCCATCCCGTCGCGCATCCGCCGAACATGGCGGGGTTCCATTAGCGCGTAGGGCTTCGATCCGTTCTTCTCGCAAATCCTGTCGAGGATGCCGCGCCGGACATACTTGGTTCGGTCGCCCAGCCGCTGGTATTCGGCCGAGACGTAGTACTGCTCGCAGAGCCACTTGAAGCTGCCCCTCGCGCCACGCCGCTCCAAGGGCCCCGCAGTGGCGCGCGGCGTCGCGCCCATAATCGCGGCGCGGTATTCGGAGACGAAAGCGTCAGTTCCAGGCTGACTGTGCAGACGCACCTTCAGGTGCCCGGGCCGCCGAAGGTAGACGCGCACGTTCCCGTGCCGGTCCGTGTCTTCGATGACGTGTTTCAGGCGCATGCTGCCCGAGCCGTCTCGCATGAGAAATGTTGGCATGGGTGTGCGCCGCCTTTCGTCAGCCGTCAGCCGTCCCAAGGATTGTGGTCGGATTGATCCCCATCAGGGATCAGCTCAAACGCCCGGTCAAGTTTTTTCCGGTCCCAGACCGTACGGGCATTGATCCGCTTGGGCGGCGGCATGCGCCGGTCTCTGACCAGGTGGTCGAAGAGCGTGGGCGAGACCCCGATATAGGCAGCTGCCTCGGTCCGCGAGAGACCGCGGGGCGCGAGGGTTGGCGGCAGGATGGCGGGGCGCTTGGGCATGGGGCGATCGGTTGGGGTTTCGGTTGCCCCTAGGATGCCGGAAAGGGAGGAAGGAACGAAGCCGAGAACGGGCGGAGTAGGCCCGTGGCGGGGAATGACAGGTGGTCGGCGGGTGTGGCGTTGCTGGGCGGTGTTCTGGCTGGGCCGGAGTAGTCGTACTCCTTCGCGGCACCCGCAGGATACCGCATGAAAAAAGTTTCAAGTTCAATGGGTTGGCGGGATTGATGCTTCAATGTCTGCGTGAGTGCGGCGAATAAATTCCTTGAACAACAGCAACTTGAGGTGGCCGTGCGGCATCTCTTTTATCTCGCGCTCCATTGATGCGCTGTTTCTAGGCCATGTCTCGTCACCAAAATTCAACGAAAGCTTGCTTGAAAGCTGGTCGCCGTGAGCGACACATGCGCATCAAGCGGCGGGCGCAACTCGAAAGCCTTGGGCGTTCGTGCGAAGTTCCAGAGGCGAAACAAGCACCATTCCTCGCGCCGTTCATCTGCTACGGCCAACTCGTTGCGCGAGATATGGAACGGAGTGCGTTCCCACCCGTTGGTTGTCTTGACCTCGATCAGGCGCTGCCGACCGTCTGCATCGAAACTGGCGATATCGTAACCTGCACCATCCCCGTCTTCTTCCGAAACCCAGCGGATTTGCTGCGCCAAATCCTCCCGCCCAGCTATGGTCAGCTTGTCACGCTCGTGCTTCAGGACGCGCTCCTCCCCTGCCGTGCCAAGGGCGCGGTTGCGTTCGTCCCGCGCGGCCACGTCAAACTTTCGGGCGATATGGAGCATCTGCTCAAGCTCGTCCGGCGGCGGTTGGTTTGTTAAGGTCGGTGCAGGCCCGACCCAGAGTTCCGCCGCCTCGGCCATACCATCAACTCGCCGGGAAGAAAGGGTGCGGCGCGTCCAGCCGGGGTTAATAGCCAGCCAGCGTGCGACGGCGTCGACCAGGCTGGTCTGGAAATTGAACGCCGGTTTGTACCCGGTGATCCAGACCTCACCGAGCCCCTTGAGGACAGCACTGATGTTCTGATGTTTGAATTCAACCGACCCTGCCGAACGGTTGTTGAGGAGCGGCAGAAGCTGCCGCCGATGCGCAGCCTTGTTGTAGGGACGGCCTGCCACATCGTCAGCTAGCATCGCGAAGTAGTCCGCGACGATCAGGTCATTTTCAGTATCTGTCCACGCTTGGCTCGACATTGCGCCAGGCTAGAGGAAGGTCTGTCTGATGTCACTAAAACGCGCAAATTGGCTGTTTGCTTCCGCCTCGATGGTTCTTGACTGCAGTACTATTGTGATGCCGTCTTCACAATCTTCGCTTTTCCATCGCAGTCTGGGAAACGGACGCAACCGAGGAAGGGCCCGAACCTGCCACGGCGTTCAATGAGCCATCCGTCGTCGCAACTTGGGCAGGCTTGTTGCAGCGCGTTGCATTCCGAGCATTTCATCACGCCGTTTTTCACGTCCCGGACCGGGAGTCCCACACCGCATTCTGGACATGCTGACATACGGTTTCCGCACAGTTTCACATGCTCGCAGCGATACCAGCCCGGCCCGTCCTGTCCGGGCATGTAAAGAAGGCGGCCCCCGCACTGCAGGCATGTATGCGTGCGTTCGGTCACCTCGACCGGGCTGACCACTCCGTAATCCGGATCATTCATAAGTTCGGTAACGAAGACTGAAGGCCGCGCGTCTGACGAAAGGATTGTCACCGACCGCCGGGCGCGTGTCATGGCGACATACATGACGCGACGCTCTTCTGCGTTCTCGAACGGCTCCACTTCCGGTGAGACGAGGCTTAGCAACGGATCGTCAACGATCATTGAGGGGAAACCCATACGAGCCTTGTCGGCCCCGAGAATGATCACATGGTCCGCCTCCAGGCCTTTGGAGGCATGGATCGTCTTGAAACTCAGCGAAAGTGCCGGATGTTGCCGCCGCAGTCGCCTGAGATCAGGTTCACTGAACCGGTATCGGCCAAGCAAGAGCACGGACGGCTTTTGGTCGCCATCTGCGCAAGTCTCCGACAGAGACGCGAGGGTTTCGTCGAGCACGTTTTCGGCGTTGTCGCGCCGGGTCCATGCAACCCGGATCGCGGGCTGGTCCGTTTCGCCCGCCGCACGGACTGTCTTTGTGATTTGGGCCGGGTTGCGCAAGACGAAGCGTCGCGATGCAAGCGCAATCTTGTCCACCGATCGGAAAGTGCGGCCAAGGTCAACGGTTCGGTGGATGCCAGTTGTGCCTGCAAACTGCCCCCCAAACTCGCGCCCGAAGTTCCGCATGATATGAATATCGGACCCGGCAAAGCGGTAGATCGATTGCCAATCATCCCCAACCGCAAAGACCTTCGCATCCGCGTTCTGGGCCTTGAGTGCCTTGATAAGACGCGCCCGTCCGGTCGAGATGTCCTGAAACTCGTCAACGAGAATGTGGCGAAACGGGCTGTTGTAACGTCCGCTTTCCACATGCGCAGTCGCCCGGATCACCATGTCCTCGAAATCAATGCGGTCGCCTAGGCGGTTCTGATACTCTCGAAAGACCGCTCCGAAGATATTGAGGAAGGCCTCGGCCCTCTTTCCCATTTTCAGGGTCGATGCTTTGTTGGAGCAGTCATCGATCTGATACCCGCCGTTCTTAAAATGGCGAAGAAAGGTGCCGATCAGGGACGAGAAGCCATCCACGACACCGACCTGTATGACCTGATCATAAATCGCGATATCCGGGATCGGTTTTAAGGTGACGTGTGGCGCGAGCTTTTCGGCGAGCGCGTCGAGCAACCGACCCTCCTCGCGCTCCCAGCTATAGGTTTCGATCAGGACCGTTTCGTGTTCCGCATGGACCTTTCGTTTCCAATCCATGCCGGCCAAATATTCGTCTCGATCGACGAAAGGCGCGGTCGTCAACTGCTCGGTGCCATCCGCGGTTCGTTTCTTCCGCACCCCGAAGTGTTCGATATAGACACCGCTTTCGGTCAGGCGGAAATCCGGTGTGTAGACACGTCGTCCAGTCCCGGTCAGTTTGTGTTCGTAGGTAGGTTCGTATTCGTAGGCGATGCCGTTCCGGTACAACCAGTTCGCGATGAGAAGTTCCTCGAAACTGTTGACCGTTTCCCCTTGCAGCGTCCGCAAATTGCGGCTTTCGACCTCGGAATACCATTCATGGGCGGACTTGTAGTCCCAAGGTGATGGGAAGTCGTCGAAGAAGCCCGCAAACCAGCCGATCACGGTTTCTGCCACGTCGCCGACGCGGCTGACGATGTATCGCAAGATGTCCCGGATCAGCGAAAGAAACGCCTTGTCGTCCGTTGCCGTCGGCGCAAGCGCGGGTTTTTCCCCTTCGACTTCGCCTATGATTTCATAGGCCAGGGCATGGAATGTGCGCGCGGCGATGGGAACGCCGCAACGAGCTTCGATCCGCTCAGACATCTCGGTCGCTGCGTCTCTTGCAAAGGCCAGAAGAAGCAGCTCTTCCGGAGCCCTGATCCCGGCCTTGACGAGAAATGCGGCTTTCGCGGTGATGACGCTGGTTTTGCCCGATCCGGCCCCGGCCAGAACCAGAGTCGCATCTTCATCGACGACCACGGACAGACGTTGTTCGGGCGTCAGCGGCATGGATTCGACGGTGTCGAGAAATTCCGTCCAACGGTCGAGCTGTGCATCGACAAAGCGTTCGATTGCGGCGTTGCGGGTGCCTGACGGGTCAGCAGCGAATGAAAGGATCGGGGCGACCCGGCGCATCGTCTTGTCGCCAACAGCCTCGGCGTTGAGCTTAGACAAGACACGGTCAGTCAGGTCCAATGCCTCTCGTGCCAATGGGTCGACATGGAATGCTGACGGGTATCTCTCAGGCGATTGGAGCTGCTCTAGGGATTGAAGAAGGCGCTGGATTGTCTCGTCTTCTTTGGCAAGTTCCTCAAGGTTGAATTTCGACCATGCTTGCCCAACAGCTTTGGCGAAAGCATTCGCCGCGGCCTTGTTGACAGATGGGAGAACAACCTGTTTGTTGCCAAGCAGATCGAGGGCGAAAGACGTAGAAAACATCCCCACCTGGATCGCTGGTTTGGCGACGATTTCTTCGAGTTCGATCTTGGGTCGCATGCCCCCACGAGCTGCAATACCACTGCCTTCTAGACACAGCGCACGCGGAAGTCTGCGACGCGGGTCCCGAAGGAAAGCAAGTAATGGCTGAGACTTAAGTTCCATAGACGATGGTTTAGTGCGTTTCCTGACCGTTTGGCAGGCCGCGTTCGAAGAAAAAATTGTTTTGGTTCATCGATAAGCGCGATGCACTCGAACATGGCCCAAAGGTCTTGCAGTGAGGTAGAGGGCGGGAAGAAGACTTTGGCTGCACTTAGAGATAGGCGATTGACCACCCTAAAGCAGACATTTGAAACGCATGCAAATTGACCCCTTAGATCCTATGAACCTCGGATGCTTCTTATTCGCAAATGGCGAACTTTGTCCTATCCGCGCGATGCGACACTGAACTGGTACTTTTCCAAAGACGTGTTGAGAGCCAGCCCTGTCGGCACCTCATGGCGCGCGCAGAACTCGTCCCAGATCGCACCGAATGGCAGGTCTTTGAATTCCTCGGTCAGGGTCAGACGTGTGGTGAAGTCCAACCTGTTTTCCGCTTCACGCAGGCGGTCAAACGGTGTCAGAAGCGCACGCAGCAACGCCTTCTGCATGTTCCGCGTCCCGATGACCCAAGCGGCTGTCCGGCTGATGGTCGCATCAAAGAAGTCCAGTCCAATCGCCGTGCGGTCCAGAAGATCGGCGCTTACTAACTCGTGCGCCATGGCCAGAATGTCATCATTGAGAAGGATCACATGATCACTGTCCCACCGCATCGGGCGCGAAACATGCAAAAGCAGTCGGTCCAACGACAGTGAGACCGCACTCAGCTTGTCGGCAATGTTCTCGGTCGGGTGGAAATGGCCCATATCAAGGCAAAGCAGCGTCCCCTTGCGGATCGCATACCCCATGTAAAACTCGTGACTGCCGACGGTGCAGGCTTCGACACCGATCCCGAAGAGCTTGGATTCTACCGCGTCGCACATCTGTTCGTGATCTTTGGCCTCTGCCAACATGGCATCCAGTGAAGCCTCCAGCCGCGTCCGCGCTGCCATCCGGTCAACCGGAACGTCCTTATAGCCGTCCGGCACCCAGTTGTTATTGATACAGGCTGACCCCAGCTCGGCCCCGATCCGGGCAGCGATATCGCGGGTCCGTTTGCCGTGTTCTATCCAGAAATCACGGATGCCCTGATCAGGATGTGACAGTGTCAGATTGTCGTCGGCCTTGGCATGGCCAAAGAACGTCGGGTTGAAATCCAGCCCGAGGTTCTGTTCCTTCGCCCAATCTACCCAAGGGGCGAAGTGGCGGTATTCGATTGCGTCCCGGTCCGGTGTTTCGTCCGTATCCAGATACATCGCATGCAGGTTCAGTCGGTGCTGACCCGGAATTTGGGAATAGGCAAAATCGAGGTCGGCCCGTAATTCTGCCGGGCTTCGGGCCCTGCCGGGATGGTTACCGGTCGCCTGAATGCCGCCGCCGGACGAACCACTGCGAGTTTCAAAGCCGACGACATCATCGCCCTGCCAGCAATGCATCGAAATCGGGATCGTCTTCAGCCGGTCGAGTGCAACTTCGGTCTCAAGCCCCCAGTCGGCGAAACGGGCTTTTGCGCTTTCATAAGTCATGTCTGTTTCTCCTAGCGCGTAAAGGCTTGGACGTTACCAGAATCGACGTTCAAGATATTGCCCGTCGATTTCGAAGATGTCTCAGCCGCGAAGAAATAGCATGCTTCGGCAATATCCTCTGGTAGAACCGATCGCTTGAGCAACGAGCGCTGACGGTACATTTCCTCCAGCCCTTCCTTGTCGGTGCCATAGGTGCCCGCACGCTGTTCCAGCCACTCGCCTTCCCAGATCTTCGAGCCCCGCAGAACCGCATCGGGGTTGACCACATTCACACGGATACCCGCCTCTGCCCCTTCCAGCGCCAGACAGCGAGCCAAATGGATTTCCGCCGCCTTTGCGGTGCAATAGGCCGAAGCATTCGGCGACGCCGCAAGCCCGTTCTTGGAGGCCACAAAAACGATGGATCCACCCATATCCTGCACCCGCATAAGCTTAAACGCCTCGCGGCTGACAAGGAAATACCCGGTGCTGAGGATGTCCATGTTCTTGTTCCAAAGCGCCAGTGTGGTTTCCTCGACCGGTGCAGACGAGGCGATGCCCGCATTAGACACCAGAATATCCACACCGCCGAACTCTACACCTGTTTCGGCAAAGGCCGCTGCCACTGCCTTTTCGTCGGTCACGTTCATCTCGATCGTGCGCACCACATCCGCGCTGTAGCGTGCCGCGAGGTTGTCGAGGGTCGAGGCCAGCGCCTCGGCGTTGATATCAGCCAACATCACACAGGCCCCCTCGCGCAGGTAGCGCTCGGCGGTCGCCGCGCCGATACCTCCGGCCCCGCCGGTGACCAGTGCCACCCGTCCGGCCAGCGACTTGGGCTTTGGCATACGCTGCAGTTTGGCCTCTTCCAGCAGCCAGTATTCGATGTCGAAGGCCTCTTGCTCGGGCAGGCCGCAGTATTCACTAACGGCATTTGCACCGCGCATCACATTGATAGCGTTGACATAGAACTCGCCGCTGATGCGCGCCGTCGCCTTATCCTTGGCAAAGGTAATCATCCCGACACCAGGTACCAGATAGACCACGGCATTGGGATCACGGATATCCGGACTGTTATCATGCTTGCAGCGCGCGTAGTAGGCCGCATAGTCGTCGCGGTAAGCGGCGATCTGGTCAGGCAGGCCCTTCAGAACCTCATCGATATTGTTTTTTGCCGGATCGAAATTCACGACCAAAGGTCGGATCTTCGTTCGCAGGAAATGGTCCGGGCAGGATGTGCCCAAGGCCGCCAGCGGCTCCATTTCCTTGGCATTGACGAACTCCAGCACCGCGTCGCTGTCGTTGAAATTCCCGACCATATGTTGGTTGCCACTGACGAACCCACGAATGGCTGGCATCAGACGGGCCGCAACGGCGCGGCGGTCCTCGGCTGACAGGCTGTTATACTTAGCTCCGCCAAAGGCAGGCACGTCCTTTGTGCGCTCGTCCAGCCACTTGGTCGCGATATTGATCACGTCGATTGTGGTGTCATAGCAGTCCTTTGCCGTATCTGCCCAAGTGAACAGCCCGTGGCTTTCCAGCACGACGCCATCGGCATCAGGGTTCTCGAGACAGAACTTCTCGAGCCACAGACCCAATTCATAACCGGGCCGCTTCCAAGAGAGCCACCCAATCCGGTCGCCGAAAATCTCTTGTGTCAGCTCTCTGGAATTCCTCGAGGCCGCAATCGCGATGATCGCATCCGCATGGACATGGTCCACATGTTTGCGCGGCACATAAGCATGAAGGGGTGTGTCGATTGAGGCGGCACGCGGGTTCAGCTTGAAGGTGCAATGCGGCAGGTAATCCACCATTTCGTCTTCGTGATCAACACCACGGTAGAGCCCCTTCAGTGCACGGAGTTTGTCCATGTAGAGGGTCGAAAACCCGTCAAGCTTCATCGACCCGATATCACCGCCCGATCCCTTGACCCAAAGCACCTCGATCGCCTCACCTGTCAGCGGATCTGTCTCCATGACCTTGGCTGAGGTATTGCCGCCACCATAGTTGGTGACGCGTTTGTCTGATCCGAGCGTGTTCGAGCGGTAGAGAAGCAAATCTGATTCGCCCATTCCGGCGGCTTCGCCATCCGACCAACGGTTCTCAAGCAGCTGATTTGCAGCAGTTTTCGACATCGAAGCCTCCCATTTGCCGTCTGTCACGGCATCAATTCCTTCACCTCGAAGCTGATAAAACTGCGTCAGAAAGTCAATCATGAACAATCAAAAATGATCATTCTGCGTCGCAGCATGATTGAACTTGATCGAAAATGATTGACAGGTGCGTCGAATCTGCACAGGCTTGCGGGGAACAGGGAGGAAAAACATGCATGAGACCGAACGCCACCGGATCATTCTATCCGCTGTTCAGGACCGACCTGTCGTCACTGTGCTTGATCTGTGCAACCTCACCGGTGTGTCCGAGGCAACCATCCGCCGCGACATCGCCACCCTGCACATGCAAAAGAAGCTGCGCCGCGTCCGTGGCGGGGCAGAAGCGATCTCGCCGCCGCAGTTTGTCGGGCTTGCCGGGCGCCCCTATGCCGTCAACGAAACGATGCGCAGCCGCGAGAAGCAGGCCATTGCCCGCGCGGCCGCCGAGCTTTGCGAAGATGGTGATCCGATCATTATTAACGGCGGCACAACGACCTTCCAGATGGTTCACCCGCTGGCATCCCGCCGCTGTCAGATCTTTACCAACAGCTTTCCGATTGCCGAGCACCTGCTGAAGCATTCGAAGAATACGATCATGCTGTCGGGCGGCGTAATCTACCGCGAACAGAACATCATCCTGTCTCCTTTCGACAATGACGTGACGCGCAATTTCTATGCACGCCGCATGTTCATGGGGGCGCAGGGGATAGGCCCGCTCGGTCTGATGGAGGCCGACCCGCTGCTGATCCAGGCCGAAGAAAAGCTGATCGGGCAGGCCGATGAACTGGTCGTTCTGGCCGACAGCAGCAAGTTCTCGCGGCGCTCCAGCCTTGTGCTCTGCCCTTTGTCGCGGATCGACACAGTGATCACCGACGAGGGCATTTCGGACAAGGCGGCGGCAATGATTGAAGCCGCTGATATTACCCTGATCGTCGCCTCGACGGGCGCCGCGCAGGCCAAGGTGGGGACGGCCTCATAATCGTTCCGCAGAATTTCATTTGTGACACCAAGGGAGGAATTCACATGAAACGTCGTACATTTACATCAGTGGTCGCGGGCCTCAGCCTCGCCGCCAGTATGATGGGCAGCACAGCAATCGCGCAGGACAACATGCGGATTGCGCTGGTCGTCAAGGCACTAGGCATCGGGTTCTTCGAAGCCGCTGCCGAAGGCGCCGAGGAAGCCGCAGCAGAGCTTGGCAACGTCGAGATCATCTATACAGGTCCGACCGATACGACTGCTGAAGGTCAGATCGAGGTGATCAACAGCCTGATCGCGCAGGGCGTAGATGCCATTGCGATTTCTGCCAACGACCCGGACGCGGTCGCTCCTGCCCTGCAGCGTGCGATGCAGCGCGGTATCACCGTGATCAGCTGGGACTCTGGCGTCAACGAAGATGGCCGGATGATGCACCTCAACCCGTCCTCGACACCGTTGATCGGCAACACCATCATCAAACTGGCCGCCGACCATCTGCCTGATGGTGGTCAGGTCGCCATCCTGTCCGCTTCGGCCACCGCGACCAACCAGAACGCCTGGATTGCAGCAGCTGAAGAAGTGCTCCCCAACTACCCCGGGATCGAGCTTGTCGCCACCGTCTACGGTGACGACCTGTCAGATAAGTCCTACCGCGAGGCACAGGGCCTGATGGCGTCCTACCCTGATCTCAAGGCGATCATTGCACCAACCACCGTTGGTATTCTGGCCTCCTGCCAAGCGGTTTCCGACGCAGGCAAGATTGGCGAGATCAACGTCACTGGTCTGGGTCTGCCATCAGAGATGGCAGGTTGCATTGAATCTGGTGCGACCGAGAGCTTTGCAATCTGGAACCCGATCGACCTTGGTTATTCGGCAACCATGATCGCACACGCCCTTGCGACCGGCGCTGTGACGGCGGAGCCCGACGCGGAAATCCCGACCGGTCGCATGGGGTCAGTCACACTGGACGACACCAACACGGCCGCGATGTCCGATCCGTTCACCTATGACGCGTCAAACATCGACGCTTTCAAGGACATCTTTTAATAGCGAAACCTCTTCGGCGCAGCCCACCAGCTGCGCCGATCATTCCATTGATTGGCCCGCAATCCCGATGCTGATGCACCCCGACAAATCATCCAACCTCGCCGCGCAGACGGATGATCACCCGATCTTGTCGCTCAATCGGGTGACAAAGACATTTCCGGGTGTGACGGCGCTTTCGGAAGTTTCCCTCGATCTCTACCCAGGAAAAGTGACCGCACTGGTCGGTGAGAACGGCGCGGGCAAGTCCACTGTCGTGAAAGTCCTGACGGGTATTTATCAGCCTGACAGCGGGCAGATCGAAATTGACGGCAGCGCGGTTCGCTTTCCGACAGCCCAGGATGCTGGCGCTGCCGGTGTCACAGCCATTCATCAGGAAACAGTCCTTTTTGACGAATTGTCGGTGGCTGAGAACGTATTTCTTGGCCATGCACCACGCGGGCGTTGGGGGCTGATCGACACCGGTGAAATGGTGCGCAAAGCCCGCGACATCCTGACGAGCATTGGCGCAGAGATCGACCCGCACACCAAGCTGAAAGAACTGGGCATCGCCAACAAGCACCTTGTTGCCATCGCGCGCGCATTGTCGATCGATGCCCGCGTCGTCATCATGGACGAACCGACCGCCGCGCTGAGCCAGAAAGAAATCGAGGAACTCTATGACCTCGTCGCAGATCTCAAGGCGCAGGGCAAAGCGATCCTGTTCATCAGCCACAAGTTTGACGAGATTTTCCGCATCGCCGATCACTATGCGGTTTTCCGTGACGGCGCACTGATCGGCAATGGTGCCATTGCTGATGTGACCGAAGCGGCGTTGGTGAAAATGATGGTCGGGCGCGATGTCAGCCAGATTTTTCCGGAACGCGAACATAACATCGGGGACGAGGTCCTTCACGTAAAGAACTATCAGCACCCGACAGAATTCGCAGATATCAGTTTTGCCCTGCGGCGCGGAGAAATCCTCGGCTTCTATGGCCTTGTCGGGGCGGGGCGTTCGGAATTGATGCAATCGCTCTTTGGCATAACCCGTCCCTCGGACGGAGAGGTGCGTATTGAAAGGGCAGCGGCTGTCATCCGATCCCCAGCGGACGCTGTGGGACAAGGCATCGTCTATGTGCCCGAAGATCGTGGCAAGCAGGGGGCGATTACAGCCCTACCCATCTTCCAGAACGTCACGCTGCCTTCGCTGGGGCGCACATCGAAGAACGGATTCCTAAGGCTAGCCGAAGAATTCAAGCTGGCACGCGAATATACACAGCGGCTCGACCTGCGCGCCGCGTCGCTGGACACGGATGTCGGGAATCTTTCGGGCGGCAACCAGCAAAAGGTTGTTATCGCCAAATGGCTGGCCACCCAGCCCAAGGTTATCATCCTCGATGAGCCGACCAAAGGGATCGACATCGGCTCAAAGGCTGCCGTGCACGAGTTCATGGCCGAACTGGCGGCTCAGGGCTTGGCAGTCATCATGGTCAGTTCCGAGATTCCCGAGGTTCTGGGAATGTCGGACCGCGTGATTGTGATGCGGGAAGGGCGGATTGCCGCCGAGCTATCAGGCAACGACCTGACACCAGAAACACTTGTCCGCCACGCTGCGGGTATCTGAGGGCAACGCCATGTCAAAACAGTTATTGATGTCCCGCGAAGTCCTGCTGACAAGCGCGACCGTGCTGCTGCTAGGCATAATCGCATCGCGCTTTCCGGCATTCATCGCGCCCGCGAACCTTGCAAATGTCTTCAATGACACTGCCCCTCTGATCCTTCTGGCGATCGGGCAGATGATTGTTATCCTGACACGTTGTATCGACCTAAGCGTCGCGGCCAACCTCGCCCTGACAGGCATGGTGGTTGCCATGATCAACGTTGCTATGCCGGGACTTCCCGTGCCGGTGATCATTGCGCTCTCGGTCGGTTTCGGGGCACTGCTTGGCATGTTCAACGGTCTCCTCGTCTGGAAACTCGCCATTCCGCCCATCGTGGTCACACTCGGCACAATGACGATCTTCAGGGGGACCATCTTTTTGATGTCGGACGGCAAATGGGTGAACGCACACGAATTCAGCGATGCCTTCAAAGCATTTCCGAGGACGGGGATCCTAGGTCTACCTGTGATGGGCTGGATAGCGATTGCCGCCGTTGTCTTCTTTTCGCTTATAATGACACGCACGACACTGGGACGCGCATTCTATGCAGTCGGCGGCAACCCGCATGCCGCGACATATGCCGGGATCGACGTCGGCAAGACGCAATTCTGGGCTTTCACAATCTCGGGCGCGCTGGCTGGTCTGACCGGCTATCTCTGGGTGTCACGTTTTGCTGTGGCTTTCGTAGATCTGGCCGGAGGCTTTGAGCTCAGCGTCGTTGCGGCTTGCGTTATCGGCGGCGTCGCGATCATGGGGGGGATCGGAACAGTGGTTGGTGCCATGCTCGGTGCGCTGTTCCTCGGCATCATCAGCAACGCACTTCCGGTGGTGAACATTTCGCCCTTTTGGCAACTCGCGATTTCGGGCGGGGCAATCATCATCGCTGTCGCTCTGAATTCGCAAGCAAACCGGCAAAAAGGTCGGATCATCCTCAAACGCGCGGAGACTGCCACATGACCGATACAACGCGCTTCATCCCCGACCGGCTCCAATCACCGCTGCAACGGCGTCTGAAGAGTTGGGAAACACTGTTGCTCGCTGTGGCTGTTGCGATCTTCATCGTTAACAGTTTCACCTCGCCATACTTCCTGAACGCGTGGAACCTCAGCGACATGACGTTCAATTTCACCGAAAAGGCCATGATCGCCTTTGCGATGGCACTGCTGATTATCGCAGGCGAAATCGATCTGTCGGTGGCATCCATCATCGCGCTTGCATCGACTGCGATGGGTGCCGCAGTGCAAATAGGTGTCGGCACACCCGGTCTTGTGCTGATCGGGCTCGGGGTCGGCGTTCTTTGCGGAGCTTTCAACGGTTTCCTCGTCACGAAGATGGGCTTGCCCTCCATCGTCGTCACAATCGGCACCATGAGCCTGTTTCGCGGGATCAGCTATATTGCGCTCGGAGATCAGGCCTACCGTGGCTATCCGTCTGACTTTGCTTTCTTTGGGCAAGGTTATGTCTTCTGGGTGATCTCTTTCGAACTGGTGCTCTTCGCGATCATCGCGCTGATTTATTTTGTCATCCTGCACAAAACCAACTTTGGCCGTGCAGTCTATGCTATCGGAAACAACCCTGTTGGTGCCGAGTTTTCCGGTATCCGTGTCGCACGCGTCAAATTCATTCTCTTCCTGCTGACCGGCCTCATGTCCGGCGTAGCAGCGATCTGCCTGACGTCACGCCTTGCCTCGACACGGCCCTCCATTGCCTTTGGCTGGGAACTTGAAATCGTGACCATGGTTGTTCTTGGCGGCGTCAGCATTCTTGGTGGGTCCGGCTCAATCCCCGGTGTCGTTATCGCGGCATTTGTCATGGGTCTGGTCACCTTCGGTCTTGGCCTTCTCAACGTGCCAGGGATTGTCATGTCGATTGTCATCGGCGCACTTCTGATCGGTGTGATCGCCCTGCCGCGGCTCTGGGAAAAGTGGAGAGCGTGATGGAGAAATATGCCTTCAAGATGCGCCTAAATCCCGGGATGCGGGACGAATACAAGAAGCGCCACGACGACATCTGGCCGGAGCTTGTGACACTGCTGAAAGAGGCAGGCGTTTCCGACTATTCGATCCATCTCGACGAAGAGACCAACACCCTCTTTGGCGTGCTTTGGCGGACGGATGAGCACGGGATGGACGCCCTGCCTTCGCAGGCAATAATGCAAAAGTGGTGGGCCCACATGGCCGACATCATGGAAACCCGCGACGACAATGAACCTATAGCGATCCAACTGACCACTGTCTTTCATATGCCATGAGCCATATTGCCGTCATTGATATCGGCAAGACCAACGCCAAACTCGCACTGGTTAACGCCGCAACGCTGGCTGAAATCGCTGTGGTGACCCGACCGAACACGGTCCTGCCGGGCCCGCCCTGGCCGCACTTCGATGTCGAGGGGCATTGGGAGTTTCTGCTGGAAGGGCTAGCCCGCTTTCACGCCGATCACGGCATCGCAGAGATCACAGTCACCACACATGGGGCTTGCGCGGCCCTGATCGAGCATGACGGCAAGCTAGCAGCACCGATCCTCGACTATGAACACAAAGGTCCAGATACGCTGGCTGACGACTACGACGCAATCCGTCCCGCATTCACCGAAACAGGATCACCGCGCCTTGGGTTGGGCCTCAACATCGGAGCGCAGCTTTTTTGGCAGTTCCGGACCGACCCGACACTGAAAGACCGCACGCGCCACATCGTGACATATCCGCAGTACTGGGGCTTCAGGCTCACTGGCGTAGCCGCGACGGATGTAACTTCGCTGGGCTGTCATACGGATCTGTGGAACCCGCATAAGGGCACACCATCGTCGCTTGTGGAGCAGTTGAGGATCGAGGATCTGCTAGCACCGGTGCACCGGCCCGCCGATGTGCTTGGCCCGATCCTGCCCGAGATCGCAGCACGGACGGGCCTTGCACGGGATACGCCGGTGCGCACCGGCATCCACGACAGCAACGCCTCGCTCCTGCCGCATCTGCAATATCGGGAAGCCCCGTTTAATGTTGTCTCGACCGGCACATGGGTCATCGTCATGGCCATTGGCGGCAAGCCGGTCACGCTAGATCCGACGCTAGATACGCTGGTCAACGTCAATGCCTTCGGCGACCCCGTGCCCTCAGCAAGGTTTATGGGTGGGCGGGAACATGATCTGGCGCTGGAAAGACGTGCCGCAGCAGTCAACGACTCGGACCTAGAAGAGGTTTTGGACAACCAAATCATGCTGATGCCCGCGCTCGTGCCAGAGACCGGTCCTTTTGCAGGGTCACAGGCTCACTGGATAGGCGTGGAGCCCGCCATTGGGAGCGGCAAGCGGACAGCAGCGGTCGGCTTCTACCTTGCACTCGTCACTGCCCGTTGCCTTGAGCTGGTGGGGCATGAGGGACCTGTGATTGTCGAGGGGCCGTTCGCCCAGAACGGGCCGTTCCTATGGATGCTTGCTACCGCATCAGCTTCGCCGGTCATACCGATGGGGAGCGCTACTGGAACAAGCCCAGGTGCGGCACTCCTGGTGGTGAAAAGTGGGCAGCAGCCATTGCTTCGGCCCTCGCCGCTAGTTCCTGATGACCGGTTCAGTGCAGCACTTGAACATTACGCGAAGATTTGGCGTTCAGCTGCCGCACAGATCAGCAATCAATAATGCCTCGCTTCCGGTTCCAAAAGTAATAAGATCCGCACCCCTTCAAGAGCAACTGTGTGTAATGGAGCCGGGCAGTCATGAGGTCTGCTTTTGTCAACCGAAGCACTGAAGCCCTGCAAAAAGCCAACGGCGACTCTGGGCCGTCCTTGTCTTGCCTCGCGCCCCAGATCGTGCCGATGCTGCGCCGCGTCCGAGGTCCGCAGAGAGCCCTCTTTACCGATTTTCTGCCTCGCAGCGAATGTTCGGTTGCGAGCAACTGACCACATAGCGGCCGAATTTGCTGCCTTGCTACGCTTTCGAAGCAGGAGGGCTATTGTCAGCGCCTCGCTGCTTCGATTGCAAAAACCTTCCGATCGCAGCAATTGGCGCGGCATCAATTCAGCGGCGCAGACCGATGTCTCTGAGGAAACGCTCATTAGCGTGGCGAAGGTCGACATCGGAGTAGGGGCGCGGTCCGAAGAGAGCCTTCACGAGCGTTAATGGTAGGCGCAGGGCGCGTGCGAGGGGCGACGTCGGTGCGCGGGTCTGCCGCGGTGCCGAAAGATCGGTCATGTCTGGTTTCCTTCTAAAGAACCTGTCGGAATAGCCGGTTTGTGAAGCCAGGCTGACAGCCAGAAGGGTGAATGTCCTGAAGCGGCCCTAAACGTTCCGAAAACTTCGGAACGGTTCGAAACGGTCGGCAGATTTTCTTTTGACGCCTACGGGTTGAAGGCAGCCACAGGCGGCGATGGCCCGAGGCTAAAGGGCTAGCTCGCGCGGTTACGTCTTTGCGGCGGCCGTACTCGCATCAAGGTCACGAACCAGGCGCTGAAAGCGAGGAAGATCGCGCAGGGCGTCGAGGTCGGTATCCTGTTCAACCCAGACAGAGAAGGTGACAGGGTCGACACGCGGCAGGCAGGCTTCGAGCGTACGGAGTGCGGCATCCGTTTCACCGAGCAGCGCCATGGCGCAAGCTATGTTGTAGTCGATGCTTGGATCATCGGGATCAACAGCCTTGACCCGCAGAGCCCATTGCTTGGCGCGTTCGGCTTCGCCCAATTTCGCAAAGGCACCTACCCCGCTGATCAATGCGTAGGAATCTGACGAGTTCTCTGAAAGCACGCGTTCCGCCCGCACGAGCGTGCGGCGGGCTGAGTCCAGCACCTTCTCATGCTGTCCTGTTGCTTTGTAGCACATGGCGACATGGGAGGTGGCCGCCAAATCTGCTTCAGAAAGCTCGGATGCGCGTTCCCAATGCAAAATGGCTTCGTCGTGCCGCCCGGTCTGAAAACACGTTCGCCCATAAAGAAAGCGCACATCGTAGGACTCCGGGTCCAGTTCAAGCGAGCGTTCGTGAAGCTCGAAAGCCTCGTCGAAGCGTCCAAGGCCAGCCAGGACGAAGGCCTTTGCCGCAAGCGCTTCTGACAGGTCGGGATTCAGAGCGAGGGCGCGTTCAGCCGCGTGCAAGCCATGGTCAGCCGAGGCCGAAAGGGCGTGAAGCCCCGTCTGACTGATCGCAAGTAGCGCCCATGCCAAATCATAATTGGGGTCGATATCAAGCGCCTTTTGAGCGAGGCGGCTGGCAATCTCGAAGTTGCGCCTGTCCAGACGTGTGTGGTGGTAGCGCGCCTGAAGATAGAGTTCATAAGCTTCGGGGTTGTCGGTTGGGCGCGACTGGATTGCCGCACGCTCGGCCGGGACAAGCCTGACCTTGAGCGCGGCAACGATGGCCTCGGTAATCTGATCCTGAAGGTCGAAGATGTCGGTCAGGTCGCGGTCGAAGCGCTCCGCCCAGATCGGATGCCCCGTTGTGCCATCGACAAGCTGGGCATTAATACGAATCCTGTTGCCGGATTTGCGTACGCTGCCCTCGACAACATGGGTCAGGTTCATGTCGTGGGCTGTTTGCGCGACATCGACGGAGCGACCCTTGAAGGTGAAGGCCGTGTTGCGGGCGACAACACTCAGCGCCGCGACCTTGGAGAGATCGGTGATGACATCCTCAGTGATACCGTCAGCGAAATACTCCTGATCGCGATCGTTCGAGGTATTGGTAAAGGGGATTACAAGGACTTCGGGGAAAGCGGTTTCGCGCTTGTCGGCGTCAGGGGCAGGGACACGCGTGTTTTCCCCTACAGGGAGGACGAACTGGTAGCCCCTGCCAGGTATCGTCGCCAGCGCCTTGGGTCCGAGCACCTTTCGCAGGGCCGAGACATGAACGGTCAGGTTGCTTTCCTCAACCGCGATGTCCGGCCAGACGGCGTCGAGTATCTCTGCCTTGGTCAGGACGCGATGTCGGTTCGCCACCATGAAGCTCAGCATGTCGAAAGCCCTGGCGCCCAGGGACAATTCGATACCGTCGCGCGATAGCTTGCGCTCTTCCGTTGCTAGGAGAAAATCGCCGAAGCGGAAGGAGGACAATGATTTTATTCCCGGATCTGCCTTCGATTTTTCGTAACATCAGTCTGGCATTATAGATACGAAGGTGTCTATGCTTCCTAGCAAATATCGGTTCTTGATGCTCTTTCGATCTAGCGTTCATCTTTGCAAACCGCAATATCCGTCCGCAAGAACGGGCATTGGAGCGCAGCGCACCTCAGTTATCCGAACCCCGCAGGGCTTTCGGTGTTTTCCTTGTGCGAATATATCCAGTAATCCTTGAGGTTTCCAACGAGTGCTTTGTCCCGCGAATTTCCCATTCGTGGACCTCGAGATTTCGCGACTGCAGCGAACGGCGGCTATGTGGGCTGCGACCGCAGCATCGGCCCCCCCGGTTGGAGGTCGGCTCTGGGCCGAGACCGGCGGCCAGAGGGGCATCGTCTCGAGGGGCGGAAAGTGTGAATTTGCTGCAGGTGCAAGGGGATCCTGTCAGACACATCAAAGCGGCCATTCAGGCCTCAGGTACAACGCCTCCCATGCCGGAGCAGGCAGCAAGGTCAGCAATGCGCAGGAAGCGGGGTTTGCAAAGTTACGAACCCCGGTCGCCCATCGAGACGTCACCGGCCCATTTCTCCCGGACGGCTTATTGCGCAGCGTGGGCCAGCGAGCACCCCTTAGCGGGCGGTCGTCAACCGTTAACTCTTGTCCGCAAGCGTCACACAGGCGGGTGAACCGCTGTGCACTTTATGATGATCAATTAGAAATCCGCCTACAATGCGATCATTCAAGCTGAATTTGGTTGTAGTCGATGCCACCCCATTTTTAAGCTCGAGGAGCTCTCTATCGCCCGCGTCGTCCAAGGGTCAATCCAGCGGAAAGATAGGCCGCGGCACCCGATAAAACGGCAAGCTTCGCAAATCAGGAGAACAGAGCGCGCCGCTGTCACATACGATCACGCGGTCTGCAATCGGCTCGAATGCAGCCCGGAAGTGTTGTTGCGATTTGAGAGCCACAACGCGGTATGCCACCGGATCGATGCCGAAGGCGCGGAACTGTTGCAGGTCCAGCATCTGACCAGAGTTGGTCACGACCAGAACATCCACGCCCCCGATCCGCAATACCGCCGTAGGCCCCCACGTGCCCGGCAGACCACCGATCATCGGGCCGTCGCCGGTATAGTGACCATCTGACAGCAGGATCAGCGTCCCCGTCACGCGAATGGGCCCGCCGCCGAACCGTGGGTCGGTCTTGCCGCCCAAGGAAAGCGTGACCTTGGCACCGACGGCGTGCGTGTGAAGCATGGCCGCCGCTTCCGGGTCGATCATCGGGCCGAAACAGGTGTCGGCCACGCCCGCATTCAGCAGCGCGGACAACAGGCCCGGTGCGTCGCCGTAGCCGCCGGCCCCCGGATTGTCGGCATAGTCGGCGATGACCAGTGGACCCGCGCCTGCATGATCCAGCGCTGCCGCTGCCGCCTCTTCTGGGGTAAGGTAGCGGTTGAGCACCTCTTGCCGTCGGTCCCAGATGTCATCGGCTAACGTCTCGGCAAAGCTCCGGTGCGGACGTTCGTCGCCAGTGTAAGTGACGAGCACGGTGGGGCCGATTTCCGGTATGTCGGCATTTCCGAAGCCCGCGTTGATGCTGACCGCCAGCGACCCATGGGTCGCTTCATGCGCCCGTGCCAGCGCATGACGCGCGATCATCGGGCCTTCGTCGGTGCGTCCGCTGTTGGCCTCTTCCAGCATCGGACGGGTCACGCGCAAGGTGCGTGGTGTAATCTCGCGTGTCATGGTGCGGTGCAGGATTGCAGCGGCGCGGCGGCCGGTGTCGCGCATGTCCACGTGCGGATAGGTCGAATACGAAATCACGATCTGTGCCAGATCGCACATCTGCGCCGTTACATTCGCATGCGGGTCAAGCGTGATGGCAATCGGCAAATTGGGTCCCACTACAGCGCGCAGGCGCTCCAACAGCAGGCCCTCGCCATCTGGATGATCTTCGACGACCATAGCGCCATGCAGGCCGAGGATGATGCCATCCAGCGGGCCGGACTTGGCCGCATCAATGATGCAACCTGCAATCTCGTCAAACGCAGCACGGGTCACCGGCCCCGCAGGCGAGGCTGCAGCGCTGATCGTATAGCGGGTTTCCCAGCCGTGCAAACGTGCCCCATCCATAAAGCCTGCGATGTCTGTGTTCGCGTCCGCACGCTGCGCAACGGCAGTATCGCCTTGCAGAAACAACCGCGCGCGGAAGGCGGCCAAGTCTGTGGGGCGAATGCTGAACGTATTCGATTCGTGTGCGAATTCAGCAGTCAGAACAGTAAAGGTCATCAGGTTTCTTTCTTGGGGTTCACCCCTGTGGGTGGTGGCAGGCGATTTGATGGCCACCTGCACCCGTCACCAGTGCGGGCCGGTCCAAATGGCACAGCGATGTTGCGGCCGGGCAGCGGGCGGCAAAGGCGCAACCGGGTGGCAGGTTGAACGGGCTTGGAATTTCACCCTTCATCATCTGCACGGTTTTGCGACGCGTCGGGTCAGGCTCGAAATGGCTGTCCATCAGCGCGCGTGCATAGGGGTGATGGGGGGTATCGCGGGCGTT
>NZ_DASYOK010000040.1:0-1682 GCF_036007805.1 Yoonia sp. | reverse complement strand
GAGCGTCAGTGTTTTGTCGCGGAGCCCGCTGGTCTCGAGTTTCGCGCGCCAGCGCCGGTCCACCTCGCCCGCGAAGCTGTCCTCACGGATGGGGTCGAGATCAGGTTTGATGGCCTTGGAGACCTTGTGGACGTAATAGCTGAACTCAGGCCCGAGCTGCGCGACGATCCGGGCAAAAAGTGCCGTCACCTTGTCAAGATAGGCATCGTCGGTCGTGTAGCTGTTGATCGCCGAACGTCTCCAGCATCATCGCGAGGTAGCGGGCGGAGCCGTCGAGGTTCTGCAGCGGATCACGCGGGTCGACGCCCAGATCACGCGCCGTCGCTGGCATCAATTGACCAAGGCCAATGGCACCTGCACTTGAAATCGCATCCTGCCGGTAGGCGCTCTCAACCTCGATATTGGCCCGATAGAGAGCCAGCCAATCCGTCACGGAAAGCCCCGCGCGACGCAGGCCGGGATGGCCGGCATAGCGCAAGGCCGTGGTCTGAATCCCGGAGAGGACATCGGCGCGGGGCAGGGGAGTCGGGCGGGCAAGGGCCGCGACTTGGACGCCCTCTTGCTCGGCCTCTACCTCGCCGAAGATCGCGATCCCATCGGAGGCCGAACTCTGACCAATCCTGTCATTGTAGTTTCGGGCAAAACTGCTCTGAGACCGGGACGGGGTCAGAGAGCCGTCGCTCTCCATGACCAGGACCATTTGCGCTGAGGCAGGTGCTGCGACCAGCCAGAGACCGACGAGGTTAGCTGCGAGCGTCCTTGTCTGATGGGGCGAGTTTGTGGGTCCGGCTTGTCCCCGCTTCAAGCGGCAGGTCGACATGCGCAAAGCCAAGGCCAATGAAGAAAGACACCACGCCGGAGATCGTCTTGAACTCGCGGATCTTGATATCGTTGTAGGTCGTCCGCGTGCGGGCGGTGACGAGGAGCTTTTCCACCCCATCATCAGAGACAACGCGCATGATCCAGACCCCGTAATAGCTGGGGCCTTTCTTATGTGCCGACTCCTGGCACAGGATTTCTGCGCTATAGCCGCTTTCCACGAGCTCGCGGAACCTGGCTTCCGTAACCACATTTGGTGCTTCGATGTCCCAGTTCATGGCCCGGCTCACGCTTTCTCCAATGGCGCGACCCCAGGCATTCCCACTTGAAGCCCAGAGTTACGATAGTATACTATCAACCGCAAGATGTAATATCGTGCTTTAGCTGTAGTTTGGTTACGCAAACACTAGTCACGGCCAGTGTCCGCGATCAAGGAGATAACAGGTTTGAGAAACCCAAGGTTGACATGCCTGCTCCCATTGCAAGCTATAGTCCTTCTAATCTGCGTTCCCGGGCCGGTTTTGGCGGAATCCTGCTTCGCCCCGGCCCGTCCTTTCCTGCCAAGCGATTCGCAGGCAGCGCGAGACTATGCGGACATCATCCGTGGCGATTTCGAAAATTACATCCAGGATATCCAGAGCTACTTCCGTTGCCTCGACAGCCAACGCGCCCGCGCTTTCGAAGAAGCGCGCGAAGTCAGCGAGGATTATGGCCGATTTCTACAATTGGTAGGGGATTGATGGGCAACCTCGGGAGCATCAGACTTGCAGCCCATGGAAACCAGACGCCGATAACACCCTCATATATCTACTTTTTAGATAACAGATTTCATCCGCTGGCGACGTCACAAGAGGTATGTGACG
>NZ_DASYOK010000039.1:0-15466 GCF_036007805.1 Yoonia sp. | reverse complement strand
GCGCGCGGCGCCGGGCTCGAAGACGGCGCGGGCGCGGCGGATGAGAGCGCGTTGAGCACGTCCTCTTTCATCACACGGCCGTCCTTGCCGGTGCCTGTGACATCGGAGAGGTTGTTTTCGGCCATCAGTTTCTTGGCGGATGGCGAATCTTCAGGATCACGCAATTTCGGCTCGGTCGGGCCGGCGCTGGTTTGGGTGACATCCGCGTCGGTTTTGGCACCGCTTTTGGCTTCTTCCTTGGGTGCCGATGCGGAGTCGCCTTCGGCGATTTGCGCCAATAGCGCGTCAACACCGACGGTTTCCCCTTCGGCGGCGACAATCTCGGACAGGGTGCCAGCGACAGGGCTGGGCACTTCGACCGTCACCTTGTCGGTTTCCAGCTCGCAGAGCATTTCGTCAACGGCCACGGCATCGCCGGGCTGCTTGAACCATGTGGCGACAGTGGCCTCTGTCACGGATTCGCCAAGGGTAGGGACGCGGACTTCGGTGCTCATTTCTTTGTTCCTTCGATGGTCAACGCATCATTCACGAGCGCTGTTTGTTCTGCTTTGTGTTTGCTGGCCAGACCTGTTGCAGGCGAGGCCGCAGCGGCGCGCCCAACATAAACAGGCCGTGTGTGTTTCGCTTTGGACCGTGTCAGCACCCATTCGATATTGGGTTCCATGAACGTCCACGCGCCCTGATTGCGCGGTTCTTCCTGACACCAGACCATTTCGGCATTCTTGAACCGTTCGAGTTCCTTCATCGCCGATTGCGCGGGGAATGGGTAAAACTGCTCGAACCGCAGGATATAGACATCGTTGATCCCGCGCGCGTCACGCTCTTCCAGCAGGTCGTAATAGACCTTGCCCGAACACATCACGACCCGTTTGATTTTGTCATCGGCTACCAGTTTGGTGTCCGAATTCCCCTGCTGGGCATCATCCCAAAGCACGCGGTGGAACGAAGAACCTGTCGTGAATTCGTCTTTCTTGGACACGGCCAGTTTGTGCCGCAAAAGCGACTTGGGTGTCATCAGGATCAGCGGTTTGCGGTAGGTGCGGTGCAGCTGCCGCCGCAACAGGTGGAAGTAGTTCGCAGGTGTGGTGCAGTTAGCGACGATCCAGTTGTCGCCGCCGCACATGGTCAGGAACCGTTCCAGACGTGCGCTGGAGTGTTCCGGCCCCTGCCCTTCGTAGCCATGCGGAAGCAGACAAACGAGGCCCGACATGCGCAGCCATTTGCTTTCGCCCGAACTGATGAACTGGTCGAACATGATCTGCGCGCCATTGGCGAAATCGCCGAACTGTGCTTCCCACAAGGTCAGCGCATTGGGTTCGGCCAATGAATAGCCGTACTCAAAGCCCAGAACCGCATATTCCGACAGCATCGAATCGATCACTTCGTAATGGGCCTGACCGTCGCGGATATGGTTGAGCGGGTAGTAGCGTTCTTCATTGTCCTGATTGATCAGGCCGGAATGCCGCTGGCTGAATGTGCCGCGTGTGCTGTCCTGCCCCGAAAGGCGCACAGGGTAGCCTTCTGTCAAGAGCGAGCCAAAGGCCAATGCTTCACCGGTTGCCCAGTCGATTCCCTCGCCGGTTTCGAACATGGTGGCCTTCGCGTCTAGCAGGCGCGCAACAGTTTTGTGCAACGGGAAACTCTCGGGCGCTTTGGACAGCGCCTTGCCGATGTCTTCGAAGGTCTTTTCGTCAATCGCGGTCGCACCCCGCTGATAGTCGTCCTTGTTCCGGTCAAGATGTGACCACTTGCCATCCAGCCAGTCGGCCTTGTTGGGTTTGTAGGTTTTGCCGGATTCGAATTCCTCGTTCAGATGGGCCTGAAACGCGGCCTTCATGTCTTCGATCTCGCCCTCCGGGATCAGCCCGTCCTGCACCAGACGTTCGGTGTAAAGCGTCAGCGTGGTCTTTTGCTTTTTGATCTTTTTATACATCACCGGGTTGGTGAACATCGGCTCGTCGCCCTCGTTGTGACCAAAGCGGCGGTAGCAGATGATATCCAGCACCACGTCCTTGTGGAACTTCTGGCGGAATTCGGTGGCGACGCGGGCGGCGTGGACCACGGCCTCGGGGTCATCGCCGTTCACGTGGAAGATCGGCGCCTCAACCATCAATGCGATGTCGGTGGGGTAGGGTGACGAACGCGAAAAATGCGGCGCAGTGGTAAAGCCGATCTGGTTGTTCACGACGATATGCATGGTGCCGCCGGTCCTGTGGCCTTTGAGACCGGACAGGCCGAAGCCCTCGGCCACAACACCTTGGCCTGCGAAGGCCGCATCGCCGTGCAGCAGCACCGCCATGACGCGGGTGCGGTCCTTGTCGTTTTTCTGGTCCTGCTTGGCGCGAACCTTGCCCAGCACCACAGGGTTCACCGCCTCAAGGTGGGAGGGGTTTGCGGTGAGCGACAGGTGCACGGAATTATCATCAAAGGCGCGGTCGGATGAGGCGCCAAGATGGTATTTCACATCGCCCGAGCCATCGACGTCTTCGGGCTTGAACGATCCGCCCTGAAATTCGTTGAAGATCGCGCGATAGGGTTTCTGCATCACATTGGCGAGCACCGACAAACGGCCACGGTGCGGCATCCCGATCACGATGTCCTCAAGCCCCAACTGGCCGCCGCGCTTGATGATCTGTTCCATCGCGGGGATCAGGCTTTCGCCGCCATCAAGGCCGAAACGCTTGGTCCCCATGTATTTGACGTGCAGGAATTTTTCGAAACCCTCGGCCTGTACAAGGCTGTTCAGAATCGCCTTGCGGCCCTCTTTGGTAAAGGCAATTTCCTTGCCATAGCCTTCAATCCGTTCTTTCAGCCACGCTGCCTCTTCGGGGTTCGAGATGTGCATATATTGCAGTGCAAAAGTACCGCAGTAAGTGCGTTGCACGATGGCAAGGATCTCATTCATGGTCGCGACTTCGAGGCCGAGCACGTTGTCGATAAATATCGGACGGTCCATGTCGGCGCCGGTGAAGCCATAGGATTTCGGGTCAAGTTCAGGGTGCGGAACGTTCTCCCGCATCCCCAGCGGATCGAGGTCTGCAATCAGGTGGCCACGAATACGGTAGGCGCGGATGATCATCAGCGCGCGGATGCTGTCCAGCACAGCGTTGCGGACCTGATTTTCGTCCAGGGTCACGCCTTTTTCAGCAGCTTTTTCCTTGATCTTCTTGCCAGCCGCTTCGGGTTCAGCTGGCCACTGCCCATCGAGGGCTGCGGTCAGGTCATCGTTCGGAACGGGCGGCCAGTCGCTGCGCGCCCAAGAGGGACCAGCGGCCTCTGCTTTGGCATCGGCAGGTGCATCACCCAAGGACCGAAAGAACGCCTGCCAGCTTTCATCGACAGCACCGGGGTTGTCGGCGTAGCGGGCGTAAAGCTGTTCGACATATTCGGCGTTGTGCCCTTGCAGGAATGAAGAGGCGTGGAAAACGTCGTTGGGGGATTGGTCGTTCATGAGTTGACCTCAGTGGGTTGCCGATGATGAGGTCCCGGATGTGCTCTGGGACTGCGTTCTATGTGGGGTGAGGTCCCGGACTTGATCCGGGACCTCACATTTCATTTGCTGATCGCTTCCAGAACAGCCTCGCCCAGTGTCGCAGGGCTATCCGCAACAACGATGCCAGCAGACTTCATCGCTTCGATCTTGCTTTCCGCATCGCCTTTACCGCCTGCAACAATCGCACCGGCGTGGCCCATGCGGCGGCCCGGAGGGGCTGTGCGGCCTGCGATGAAACCGGCTGTCGGTTTCCAGCGGCCTTTCTTGCGCTCATCGGCCAAGAACTGTGCCGCTTCCTCTTCGGCAGAGCCGCCGATTTCGCCGATCATGATGATGGATTGGGTTTCATCATCTGCAAGGAACATTTCCAGCACGTCGATATGCTCGGTGCCTTTGATTGGGTCGCCACCGATACCGACGGCGGTGGACTGGCCCAAACCGCTGTCCGAGGTCTGCTTGACGGCCTCATAGGTTAGCGTGCCGGAACGGGAGACAACGCCGACCGAACCGCGTTTGTGGATGTGGCCGGGCATGATGCCGATTTTGCACGCATCTGGTGTGATGACACCGGGGCAGTTTGGCCCGATCAGGCGGGATTTGGAGCCTTCCAGCGCGCGCTTGACGCGCATCATGTCCAGAACAGGGATACCTTCGGTGATACAGATGATCAGTTCCATTTCGGCGTCGATGGCTTCAAGGATTGAATCCGCCGCAAAGGGTGGCGGCACGTAGATGACAGAGGCGTTGGCTTCGGTGACGTGTTTCGCCTCATGGACCGAGTTGAAGATCGGCAGGTCGAGATGGGTCTGACCACCTTTGCCGGGGGTCACGCCGCCGACCATTTTGGTGCCATAAGCAATCGCTTGCTCGGAGTGGAATGTGCCCTGCGAACCGGTAAGGCCCTGACAGATCACTTTGGTGTTTTCGTTTACGAGAATGGCCATATTGGTGGCTCCTTAAAATCTTTGCATCGCGTGGGTTGCACCCACCCTACGGGATTACCCTTTGACGGCTTTCACGATCTTCTGCGCGCCATCTTTCAGGTCGTCAGCAGCGATCACATCAAGGCCGGAATTGCGGATGATCTCTTTGCCTTTTTCCACATTCGTCCCTTCCAGGCGCACAACAAGCGGCACCTTGAGGCCCACCTCTTTCACAGCCGCGATCACGCCCTCGGCGATGACATCGCAGCGCATAATGCCGCCGAAGATGTTCACAAGGATGCCTTTGACGTTGGGGTCGGAGGTGATGATCTTGAAGGCCTCGGTCACCTTCTCTTTCGTCGCGCCACCGCCCACGTCGAGGAAGTTGGCAGGCTCGGCCCCGTAAAGCTTGATGATGTCCATCGTTGCCATGGCAAGGCCTGCGCCGTTCACCATGCAGCCGATTTCACCGTCGAGCGCGATATAGTTCAGGTCGAATTTCGAGGCTGCGAGTTCCTTTGGGTCTTCTTCGGTCTCGTCGCGCAGGGCGGCGATATCGGCGTGGCGGTAGATGGCGTTGCCGTCGAAAGCGACCTTGGCGTCGAGCACCTTGAGATCACCGCCGTCTGTGACGATCAGCGGGTTGATTTCCAGCATCTCCATGTCTTTTTCGGTGAAAGCGCGGTAGAGGTTGCCCATTAGCGCCACGCACTGCTTGATCTGGTTGCCTTTCAGGCCCAGCGCGAAAGCAACGCGGCGGCCGTGGAACGGCTGATATCCGGTGGCGGGATCAACGGTGAAGTTGAGGATTTTCTCGGGCGTGTTTTCGGCGACTTCTTCGATGTCCATGCCGCCCTCGGTCGAGACGACAAAGCCGATACGGCTTGTCACGCGGTCGACCAGCAGGGCGAGGTACATTTCGGTCTCGATGCCGGAGCCGTCTTCGATGTAGATGCGGTTAACTTGCTTGCCTGCAGGGCCGGTCTGGTGCGTGACCAATGTGCGCCCCAGCATTTTCTTGGCTTCCTGTGCGGCCTCTTCGACCGATTTGGCCAGACGCACACCGCCGGCTTCGCCTGCGTCGGCTTCCTTGAATTTGCCTTTGCCGCGGCCACCGGCGTGGATCTGGGCTTTGACAACCCACAGAGGGCCATCAAGTTCGCCTGCTGCGGTTTTGGCGTCCTCGGCGCGGGTGACGGGGCGGCCATCAGAGACGGGCGCGCCATAGCTGCGCAGCAAGGCTTTGGCCTGGTATTCGTGAATGTTCATAAGACAATTCCAATTTGGCTTCGGTTGCGGCACCTAAACATGGAAAAACCGCGCTATATAAGCGAAAAATCCGAAATCAGGGGAAAATCGAACATTTGTGATCACAGTAAAAAAATCTGTGATCACAAAAGACAGGTCACGCTCAGATTGTGTCTGTTTAATCCATTTTGAAAGATTCGTGACTATGATAGCAGAGTGCTGATGTTGACAGAAACACCCTCATGGGCCGTCGTTGCGACGGTTGATGAACCACCTGCGTTGTTGCAGGCCTTTGTGGCCTGGCACCTGTCGCTGGGGGCGGCGCAGGTGTTTTTGTATTTTGACTCTCCGTCGGCAGCGGGATCGGTTGATTTTACCCATTTGCCGCAGGTGACGGTGGTGGCCTGCGATGCAGCGCATTGGCAGCGCTTTGGAAAACCGCGCCCGCACCGCCACGAAATCCGGCAGGTGCGCAATGCGCAGGATGCCTATCAGCGCACAGCGGCGGACTGGATTTTGCATTGTGACGCGGATGAATATCTGCGCGCGGCCATGCCTGTGGCGGATATTCTGGCCGGAATTGAGGCCGAGACCGAATGTTTCATTCTGGGCGTCGCAGAACGTGTCCACCCGATGGGCAAGATCGGTGCGGGCCTTTTTGATGGTGCGTTCCGGCGTCCGTTTCAGGGACCCGCCAAGCGGGGGGCTGCGATCTTTGGTGCGGATTTCAAGATGACCAACCGGGGGCTGACGGGGCATGCGCAGGGGAAGGCCTTTGTGCGGACGGGGCGTGGACTGCATATGTCGATCCATCGTCCACGACGGCCCAAAACAGGCCAAGAGGTTGTGAGCACGCGCGCGACAAACGAGGTGCTGGAGCTTTTGCATTTCGAAGGGCTGACGCCACACTACTGGTCCTACAAGCTGTCGCGGATGATACAGGCGCTGAACGAAGATGACGGGATGCCACCGTCAGCTCACCGGCGGCGGCAGGCAGAGGCGTTGATGGCGGCACCGGAGTTGGCAGAAGGTCTTTATCACCGCCTGAAGTCTGTTGATGCACCAACCATCAAGGCATTGGTGAAGCGCGGGCTTTGGGATGACCGGGCCTTTGATCCGGCCCCTGTCGTGGCAAGGTATTTTGCAGGGCAGGTTGCAGATGCAAGCCCGCAGGCCATTGATGACTGGCTGGCGACCAACAAGACACGTGTGACGGACTATCTGCAAAAATAAAAAGGGCCGCCCCGTGGGGCAGCCCTTTGCATTGCTGATGTGCAGCGCGCTTATGCGAGGCTGCCGTCGATCCCGATGCAGGCTTCGACAAGGCCTTTGACGGCGTCGACGGATTTGTCGAACATCGCCTGTTCTTCCTTGTTCATCTTGATCTCGACCACGCGCTCGATACCGCCTGCGCCGATGATGGTGGGGACACCAACGTAGAACCCGTTCAGGCCGTATGCGCCATCAACGTGCGCCGCACATGGCAGCAGGCGCTTTTGGTCCTTGAGGAAAGCCTCGGCCATTTCGATTGCGGATGTGGCGGGTGCGTAGAAGGCAGAGCCGGTTTTCAGCAGGCCAACGATTTCGGCGCCGCCGTCGCGTGTGCGTTGCACAATCGCGTCGAGTTTGTCTTGTGTGGTCCAGCCCATATCGACCAGATCGGGCAGAGGGATGCCTGCAACTGTGGAATAGCGTGTCAGCGGCACCATTGTGTCGCCGTGGCCGCCCAGAACAAAGGCTGTCACGTCACGCATGGAGACGTTGAATTCCTCGGCAAGGAAGTGACGGAAACGCGCGCTATCAAGCACACCTGCCATGCCGCAGACCATGTGGTGGGGCAGGCCGGAGAATTCGCGCAGTGCCCAGACCATCGCGTCCAGCGGGTTGGTGATGCAGATGACGAACGCGTTCGGCGCATGGGCTGCGATGCCTTCGCCAACGGATTTCATGACTTTGAGGTTGATGCCCAGCAGGTCATCGCGGCTCATGCCGGGTTTGCGGGCGACACCTGCGGTGACGATGCATACGTCTGCGCCTGCGATATCTTCATAGCTGTTGGCGCCTTTGAAGCTGCCGTCGAATTTCGCGGCAGGGCCGCTCTCGGCGATATCAAGCGCCTTACCTTGGGGGATGCCCTCTGCGATATCGAAGAGAACAACATCGCCGAGTTCTTTGACAGCTGCGAGGTGCGCGAGCGTGCCACCGATCTGTCCGGCGCCGATGAGGGCAATCTTGGGTCTGGCCATTGAAACAAGTCCTTTGGTGATTTGGCTTTCGGCGCTTTGGGTAAGGCTTTGCAGCCGTGCGCGCAAGAGTGCTGCATCGCGCCATCACGGTGAGCAGAGTAGCCAAGCAGCGTGCTTGACGCTAACGATGCTGGAATGATGGATATTTTGGACTGCTTACGTGATTGAATTCGGATGGCAATTTTTTGCGGTGGGCATCCCCGCGATCATCTTTGGCGGCATGTCCAAGGCCGGTTTCGGGTCGGGTGCGGCCTTTGTGGGTGGTGCGATTCTGGCGCTGGTGGTCCCGCCGGGGGCTGCGTTGGGGATTGTTTTGCCGCTCTTTATGCTCGTGGATGCCGCCACGCTGAAACCCTATTGGGGCAAGTGGCATTGGCCCTCTGCCAAGGGATTGATGATCGGGGCAGTGCCGGGGTGCATCATCGCGGCATGGCTCTATGCCTCGGTGGATGCGGATGTGTTCAGGTTGTTGATCGGGGCGATCTGTCTGGCGTTCGTTGCTTTTCAATGGGCGCGTGCCCTGGGATGGCTCAAGATCCCGATCATGCCGTTTTCCGCGCCTTTTGCATGGATCGCGGGCATGGTCAGCGGGTTCACCAGCTTTATCAGTCATGCGGGCGGCCCGCCGTCTGCGGTGTTTTTGCTGTCACAGGGCCTGAGCAAGACCACGTTTCAGGCGACCACGGTGGTTGTTTTCTGGGCGGTGAACTGGATGAAGGCGGTGCCCTATGCGTTTCTGGGCATCTTTAGCTGGGACACCATGATGGGAAGCCTTTTGCTGGCGCCATTCGCCCTGATTGGTGCGTGGCTGGGCGTGAAGGCGCATTACTGGATACCGGAGCGTTTGTTCTTTGGGCTGACCTATGTCTTGCTGCTTTTGACAGGTGTCCGGCTTATCTGGATCGCTTTGAGCTAAGCCGGACCACTGGTACTCAGCTCTGGCTGTCGAAATTCGCCAGAGGTTCGTTCACGTATTGGTAGGCCTGTCCTGCGGCGGCGAGACATGTCAGCCCGCCGGGCCGCGTGATCGTGATGGTCCAAGAGCCTGTGTCCATGGATGCAAAGACTTCCACTACGGAATTGTCGCTGGTGAGCCCGATGGATTGGCGACTTTCGCCATAGCGTTCGCCCAAGCGTTCAACAACCGTGGCATGGTCGGCGCAGTTGCCTTGGGCGTGGGCCTGTTGTGCCGCCAGCATCATGGCCGCGATCCCGAAGGACATCAGGAATAGGATAGGTTTCATTTGGTTCCCCTTGTGCAAAGCGGATCACGGTGATCCGTCATAGGACCAAGTGTCAGGGGAGCATGCGCAGAATTGGTTAACATACCGTAACGATGGGGCCGGTCGCTGCGTTGCGGCAATTTATCCTTGAATGATTAGATAATTTCTGGCCTTTTCCGCGCAATATTATTGCGAGGAAGATTCGATGCACAGCCGCCCTTACCGCTCCGCCCTATATATCCCCGGGTCCAAGGATCGGGCCTTGGAGAAGGCGCGGGGGCTGCCGGTTGATGTGATCCTGTTTGATCTGGAAGACGCTGTTTCGCCGGATGCCAAGGTCGCGGCGCGGGATACGCTTTACGCTGCCCTTGCGGACGGAGGCTATGGGCCGCGTTTGAAAATCGTGCGGATCAACGGGCTCGATACGGAATGGGGGGCTGCCGATGCGGCGGCGGTTGCGGCGATGGCGTGTGACGCGATCCTGTTGCCCAAGGTGAACGGCCCCGCCGATGTCGATGCGCTGGCAGCATTGGTACCCGATCTGCCGATCTGGGCGATGATGGAAACGCCCGAGGGCGTCCTGAATGCGGCCAGTATCGCTGCGCATCCACGGATTGCGGGCTTTGTGCTGGGGACGAATGACCTGGCGAAGGATCTGAATTCGCGCACCCGTGCCGCGCTGACGATGGCCTTGCAGCATTGTCTGCTGGCAGCCAAGGCTGCGGGGATTGTGGCGTTGGATGGTGTTTACAATGCCTTCAAGGATGAGGACGGTTTGCGCGCGGAATGCGCAGAGGGCCGCGATATGGGATTTGATGGCAAGACCCTGATCCACCCTGCGCAGGTGGCGATTGCCAATGCCGCCTTTGGCCCGACCGAGGCCGAGATTGATCTGGCCCGCCGCCAGATTGCCGCCTTTGAGGCCGCAGAGGCCGAAGGGCAGGGTGTGGCCGTTGTGGACGGGCGCATCGTTGAGAACTTGCATATCGTCACCGCGCGCGCGACGTTGGCGAAAGCTGAGGCTATCGCTGCATTGGAGACGGCATGACACTACTAATCGCTGGCGTTGCCCTTTGGTGGGCAGCACATTTGTTCAAACGGCTTGCACCGGGGGCGCGGGCGGCGCTGGGCGGCGCGGGCTATCCGGTGATGGCTGTCGCCATACTGCTGAGCGTCGTTTTAATGGTGCTGGGCTATCGCGACGCGGATGGCGCGGTGTATTGGGGACGCAGCCCGATGTGGGTTGGCATCAACAACCTGCTGATGATCGTGGCCTTCTACTTCTACGCCGCCAGTGCTGCGAAGGGCGCGAAAATCTGGTTGGGGACCAAAGTGCGGCATCCGCAACTGACCGGTTTCTCGATCTGGGCCGTCGCGCATTTGCTGGTGAATGGCGATACGGCATCATTTATCCTGTTCGGCGGATTGCTGGCCTGGGCGATCATGGAAATCCTGCTGATCAATGCGCAGGAAGGGCCATGGCAGCGCCCCGCACGTGCACCGTTCAAGAAAGAAATCGTCGCTGTTGTCGTGACCATCGTCGTCACGGTCGTGGTGATGGGTATCCACTACGCGCTTGGCGTCACACCTTGGGGGTAAGCAGGTGAAAATCTATCGTTTGTTGACCGAGGATGACACCTCGGCGTTTTGCCACAAAGTGTCCGAGGCTTTGTCCAAGGGGTGGGAGCTTTACGGCTCTCCGACCTATGCCTATGACCACGCGAATGGCGTCATGCGCTGCGGGCAGGCCGTGACGAAAGAGATCGATACGCCCTATTCACCGGATATGAAGTTAGGCAAGCAATGACCAAGACCAACGCAGGCCGGTTTTTCGAGGATTACGCCGTGGGTGATGTGATTACCCACGCTGTGCCGCGCACAATTTCAGGGGGCGAGCGCGCGCTGTATCACGCGCTCTATCCCGCCCGTAGTGCGCTTTATTCCTCGGATGAATTTGCGCGGGCTTGCGGTTTGCCCGGTGCGCCTGTCGATGATCTGGTCACGTTTCACACGGTCTTTGGCAAGACTGTGCCCGATGTATCGCTGAATGCGGTGGCCAATCTGGGCTATGCCGAAGGGCGCTGGCTGCGGCCTGTTTATGCGGGTGATACGCTGGTGTCACAGAGTGAGGTGATTGGCCTCAAACAGAACTCGAACGGGAAATCCGGTGTGGTCTGGGTGCGCACCACGGGGCGCAACCAGCGCGGCGAGGAAGTGCTGAGCTATGTGCGCTGGGTGATGGTGCGCAAGGGGGGTGAGGGGGAAGCGCCGCAGACGGTGATCCCTGATCTGGCGGAGGCTGTTGCAGTGGGTGATCTGGTGATCCCTGAGGGGCTGACCTTCGAGGATTACGATTTCACCCTGGCCGGTGAGCCGCATCGCTTGGGCGATTATGCTGTGGGGGAAGTGATTGACCATGTCGATGGTGTGACCATCGAAGAAGCCGAGCATATGCTGGCCACGCGTCTGTGGCAGAACACCGCCAAGGTGCACTTCGATGCGACCAACCGTGCCGATGGCAAGCGGTTGATCTACGGCGGGCATGTGATCTCGCTCGCCCGCGCGCTATCGTTCAACGGGCTGGCCAATGCGCAGATGATTGTGGCGCTGAACGGGGGCGCGCATGCCAATCCGTGTTTTGCGGGTGATACGGTGCGGGCGTGGTCCGAAGTGCTGGACGTGGCCGAAACAGATGCGCTGGGCGTCGGTGCAATCCGGCTGCGCTTGGTGGCGACCAAGGGCGCGGCGGGGGTGCTTCACAGTGACGATGGCAAGTATCACGCGGATGTGCTTCTTGATCTTGATTACTGGGCATTGATGCCTGTGTGATGCGGGCTAGCCTCTTGAACAAGAGAGGCGCGAGATTTGTGATCACAGTTTGGAAAAGTGTGATCACAATCTTAAAAAAGGTGGCTTTGCGCGACCATTTTTCACGGTTTGATGGGTGCGCTGCGCGTGACTCTGTGCTGTGAATGGTGCAGAACATACTCCAAAGGCGTCGTCTGCCAGACGACACAAGCCAACGAAGGGAACTGATATGGCTGACGTGAACCGGGGCAATCGCCCGCTTTCACCGCATCTGACGATCTATCGTCCGCAATGGACCTCGATGTCCTCAATTCTGGTCCGCATCTCCGGCAATGCACTGATTGTAGCGGCGCTGATGATCGTGTGGTGGTTTGTGGCCGCGGCCACTGGACCCGAGGCATTTGCCACGGCGAACGGATTTGTCACGAGCTGGTTTGGTGATCTGGTTATGGTGCTGTCCACTTTGGGCCTTTGGTATCACCTGCTGGGTGGTCTGCGCCATCTGGTGTGGGACAGTGGCCGCATGCTGGATGTCGACAAGTCCGAGCTTGCCGCGCAGATGATGATGGTGCTGTCGGTGCTGCTGACCATCTTCACCGTAATTGTTGTATAAGGGGGCGCTGCTATGGCTTTTCTGACTGACCGCAAACGCGCATCCGGCATGGGCTCGGCGAAAACCGGGACCGAGCATCACTGGCAGATGATGGTGACCTCTGTTGCCCTTCTGATCCTGACGCCGCTCTTTATCTTTACCTTCGGGTCCATTCTCGGGTCGTCTTACGAAGAGGTGATCGCCTATTACCAGCGGCCTTTCCCAGCTGTTGTTGCGATCCTGACCATGCTGGTGGGTTTCTTTCACTACCGCTTGGGTGTTCAGACCCTGATTGAGGATTATGTTCACGGTTTCGCACGCAAGGCGGCGATTATCGGCATGATCTGCCTGTCCTATGCTGCGGCGGCTTTTGCGATTTTCGCAATCGTCCGTATCGCCCTTTAATCCGCGCGGAGCTTATTACCTATGGCTGCTTATGAATACGAAACCCACACCTATGATGCGATTGTCGTCGGGGCTGGCGGGGCCGGACTGCGGGCTACCTTGGGTCTTGCGGAACAGGGTTTGCGCACTGCCTGTATCACCAAGGTTTTCCCGACGCGTTCACACACTGTTGCAGCACAAGGCGGCATCGCCGCCTCTTTGGGCAACATGGGCCCTGACAGCTGGCAGTGGCATATGTATGACACGGTGAAGGGCTCTGACTGGCTGGGTGATACCGACGCGATGGAATACCTCGCGCGTGAGGCCCCCAAGGCGGTTTACGAGCTTGAGCATTACGGCGTGCCGTTTTCGCGCACCGAAGAGGGCAAGATCTATCAGCGCCCCTTTGGCGGCCACACCACCGAATTCGGTGAAGGCCCGCCCGTGCAGCGCACCTGTGCTGCTGCCGACCGCACCGGTCACGCCATCCTGCACACGCTTTACGGCCAGTCGCTGAAACAGCAGGCGGAATTCTACATCGAATATTTCGCGCTTGATCTGATCATGTCCGACGATGGCATCTGTCAGGGTGTGATCGCATGGAAGCTGGATGACGGCACCATGCATGTTTTCAACGCCAAGACCGTTGTGCTGGCGACGGGTGGTTATGGCCGCGCATACTTCAGCGCGACTTCGGCCCATACTTGCACCGGTGACGGTGGCGGTATGGTCGCCCGTCAGGGTCTGCCTTTGCAGGATATGGAATTCGTGCAGTTCCACCCGACCGGCATTTACGGTGCAGGCTGTCTGATCACTGAAGGTGCGCGCGGCGAGGGTGGTTATCTGACCAACTCCGAAGGTGAGCGGTTCATGGAGCGCTATGCGCCCAACTACAAAGACCTTGCCCCCCGCGACTATGTCAGCCGCTGCATGACCATGGAAATCCGCGAAGGGCGCGGTGTGGGGGCCAATGGTGATCACATTCACCTCAACCTCAACCACCTGCCGAAAGAGGCTTTGGCCGAACGTCTGCCCGGGATTTCGGAAAGCGCGCGCATCTTTGCGGGTGTCGATGTGACCAAGGAAGCGATCCCTGTGCTGCCCACCGTGCACTACAACATGGGCGGTATTCCGACCAACTATTACGGTGAGGTGCTCAACCCCACGAAGAAAGACCCCAACGCGGTTGTGCCCGGCCTGATGGCGGTGGGTGAAGCGGGCTGTGCGTCGGTGCATGGCGCCAATCGTCTGGGATCGAACAGCCTGATTGACCTTGTTGTCTTTGGCCGCGCCGCTGCGATCCGCGCGGGTGAAGTGGTGGATCGCAACGCCCCCAACCCGACATTGAACCAGGCGTCTGTGGATGCGTGTTTTGACCGGTTCGACGGGCTGCGCCATGCGAAGGGTACTGTTGGCACTGCAGAGCTGCGTCTGGAAATGCAAAAGGCGATGCAGGCCGATGCCGCTGTGTTCCGCACCGATAAGACGCTGGCCGAAGGTGTCGAGAAGATGACGGCGATTGCAGGCAAGATGGATGATCTGTCTGTCACCGACCGCAGCCTTGTCTGGAACAGCGACCTTATGGAAACGCTGGAACTGACCAACCTGATGCCGAACGCGCTTGCCACGATCGTCGGCGCCGAGGCGCGCAAGGAAAGCCGTGGTGCGCATGCGCATGAGGATTATGCGACACGTGACGATAAAAACTGGCGTGTGCACACGATCAGCCATGTGGATGGGGCGAAAGTAAACCTGAGCTACCGTCCGGTGATCACGGCGGGTCTGACAACCGAAGCCGAAGGCGGTATTTCGGAAGCCAAGATCGCGCCGAAAGAACGGACATTCTGATGCGTCTGCTGATGACATTTGGCGCGGTGGCGGTGCTGGCGGGTTGCATGCAGGACCTTGGTCCGACAGGCGACATGCTGGCGCGCGACGCGGCAAAAGGTGTCGTCAACAACGCTGTGCAGGCACGGTTCCCCGGTGTTGATGCACGTCCGCTGACGGACTGTATTATCGACAATGCATCCTCTTCCGAGATTGTTCAGATCGCGCAGGGGGCTGTGGTTGGCGCGAATGAGGCCACGACAGATCTGATTGTCCAGATTGCGCAACGTCCAGACACGGTGCGTTGCACAGTCAACAATTCGTTTGGGATAAATCTATGATCCGCGTTGCACTCTTGATGTCTGTAGTGCTGGCCGCTGCCTGCACACCGATCACACCGGAACGCGCGGCTGAGCGCTGTGAAGAGCGCGCGCGTGCGGCACAGGGGCCGCAGATCGGCATGACTCTTGGCGCCAATAGCGATAGCGGGCCATTCGCCAGTGGCAGCTTCAGCATCAGTTCGGATGCGATCCGCGGACTTGACCCGATCGCGGTTTATGAAAGCTGCGTCTTCAATCTGACCGGCGAGCCGCCAATTCGGCCGCCGCGTTTGCGCGCCATGTAAAGGTATTCGGGCGCAAGCCCTGACGGAAGGAACGAAAAATGGTACAACTGACACTTCCCAAGAACTCCCGCATGACGGTGGGTAAAACCTGGCCGAA
>NZ_DASYOK010000038.1:0-4985 GCF_036007805.1 Yoonia sp. | reverse complement strand
GCGTTTTTTACCGCCCCCCGCCGTCCGTGATAGGTCTCTGCTGCGATATGTTGAACGGTGGCTGTCACTCGGCTGCGACGTTCATCCGCGCGCGCGCGTTGAGGGCTTCGACAACATCCAAGGCGCTGGACAGGCCATCCTCATGGAAACCGTTCTTCATCCATGCACCGCAAAACCACGTCCGGTTAGCGCCGTTCATCGCAGCCGCCGCTTCCTGGGCGGCAATCGCCTCAAGATCATAGACGGGGTGGCGCAATGTGACTTCGTCCCAGATCAGCTCTTCCTTGATCGGACGGTTGCTGTTCAGAGTGACCATCATATCCTCGGCTTTCAGCCAAGGCTGCAGCGAACTCATCCAATAGGTCAAGTTGATCTCGGTGTCGGTGCGCTGCGCATCCTCGGAATATATCCACGACGACCAGACCTGACGGCGCTTGGGCATGATCGAGGTATCAGAGTGCAGAATGACTTTGTTGGGTTGATACCGCACCGCGCTGAGCACAGATTTTTCCACGGCGGTGGCGTCCGACAGCATCGCCAGCGTATCGTCAGAATGGGTGGCAAAGACCACCTCATCAAAGGCTTCCCAGTCCGCGCCGTGTGTTTTGACTTCGGCGCCCGCCTGCGTGCGGCGCACCGCATCAATCGGCGCCCCTAGACGTGTCTCAACACCGCGTTTCATCATATCCGCCCCAAGCCGCGTGACATATTCGCGTGACCCGCCGTCAACCGTATACCACTGGTGCTGGCCCGTTGCGCTGAGGAGTGCATGGTTGTCGAAAAACTTCATCATCGCATAGGCAGGAAAATCGAGAATTTTCTCTTTCGGGGTCGACCAGATCGCGCCCGAAAATGGCAGCAGATAATGATCGCGGAAGTAATCGCTGAGCTTTAGTTTTTTCAGCAACTGGCCGATTGTCAGCGTCTCATCCTGACTCGCCTCAAGGCCTTTCGCGTTGAATTTCAGAATATCGCGGACCATGCGCAGAAACCGCGGGCTGGCAATGTTGCTGCGCTGGGCGAAAAGCGCATTCATGCTCGCAAGGCCATACTCCATGCGGCCTCCGCTGAACGATGCGCCAAAGCTCATATTGCTTTTTGTGACCGGCACATCGAGGTCGCCGAACAGCTTTGTCAGATGCGGGTAATTGGCATAGTTGAAAACGATAAAGCCTGTATCCACAGCCTGATCGCTGTTCTTGCCCGCCATCCGTGTGCGTGCATGGCCGCCAAGACGCCCCTCTGCTTCGAACAACACAACTTGATGGTCCTGTGCGAGCGCATGTGCAGCGCCCATTCCTGAAATACCGGCACCAATGACCGCAATTTTCTTGGGCGCGATCGTCCCGGCTTCGAATGGCATATGTGGGAGGCTCCAGCTTCGCTTGATCGTTTCTTATTGTTGTTACGTGCGCACTACTTACATGGATCATCACAAAAAAACAGCAATGTTGTGATCCACTCCGTGATCAGGCGCGTAATAGCAATATGTTAACGGAAACAACCACCTTGAGAAAAGCGGATGCGTTGCCCGTGCCAAGCACATATGATGGTGCGAAGGCACAGCTTAAGCGCGACGCGAGGACATCAAAGGTGAACACCGAACTAACGACGAAACGTATGGCCTGGGTCGTCCAGGTCTATGCGGTACGTGATAACCAGGATCGCGCGGCGTTCGCCGAGCTGTTTGGTTATTTCGCACCCCGCGTGAAATCGTTTTTAATGAAATCGGGGGCCAGCCCGGATCTGGCAGAAGAATGTACACAGGAGGTCATGGCGACCCTTTGGAACAAGGCCCATATGTTCGATCCGACCAAGGCGAGTGTATCCACTTGGATTTTTACAATCGCCCGAAACCGCAAGATCGACATTCTGCGCAAACAGCGCCGGCCTGAACCCGAAGATTTGCCATGGGGTCCCGAATCGGAACCAGATCAGGCCGATGCCATCGGCCTGCAGCAAGAAACGGAACAACTCGGACAGGCCTTGGCGACATTGCCCGAAGAACAAAGGAAACTGATTGAGCGCGCCTACTTTGGCGAGCTGACCCATAGTCAAATCGCCGCAGAGACGGGGTTGCCACTGGGTACAATCAAATCGCGGATTAGGTTGGCGCTGGATCGGTTGCGCCACGCAATGAAATGATGAACGACATGACACAGATAAAACATCACCTGACCGAGCCCCTTTTGATGGGGTATGCTGCGGGAACGCTGCCAGAGGCCTTCAATCTGGTCGTGGCGACACACATCAGCATGTGTGACGATTGTCGCGCGGCCTTGGCGGGGTATGAAGCCGTCGGCGGTGAAGTCATGATGGACACAGCACCTGTTGATGTGGCCGAGGATGCATTGGCCGCAACACTCGCCTTGATTGATGGTGGCAAGTTTGCGGACAAACCGGCACCGGTGCGCACGAAAGACAGCGTGTTCCCCGGCCCTCTTCAGGATTATGTCACAGGCGATATCGACAGTCTGAAGTGGCGCAAAGTCGGTGGCGGTGTGAGCCAGCTCGTGCTGAAAACATCAAAAGATGCCAGCGTCCGCTTGTTGCGGATTCCGGCAGGTACGGCCGTTCCGGATCACGGACACCGCGGGACAGAGCTGACGCTTGTGCTGCAGGGGGCCTTTACGGACGAAGAAGACCGTTTTGGCGCGGGTGACGTTGAGGTTGCCAACGAAGATTTGCACCACACGCCAGTCGCTGAGGAAGGTATGGATTGTATCTGCCTTGCCGCAACAGACGCGCCGCTCCGGTTCAACGGTTTGGTGCCCCGCATCGCGCAGCGTTTCATCGGGATCTAATCGCGGTAGAGAGATTTATTGAAAGGCGTCCCAATTCATTTTGGCGGCGCCTTCTCGTTTAACGGGTCCGGTCCCTAGACCGAATGATATGTCTCGGTGTTGCCGTCGACCGCGATTGCCTGACCGGATATGAATTTTGCCGCGTCAGAGGAAAGATAAAGACAAAGCTGCGCGATTTCCGAAGGTTCGGCAAACCGACGCAGGGAACTGCCGGATGCATATTCCTGATAGACATCTTGTGGCGTTACGCCACGCGCCTGCGCTTCGGCGGCAAGGACCCTGTCCATCCGATCACCACTGACAGCACCCGGACAGATCGCATTGCAGCGGATGCCGTATGGTCCCAATTCAGTTGCAATGGTTTTGGTAAAGCCGATCACCGCCCATTTTGCCGCAGCATAAGGCGCACGAAACGGCGCACCAAAGAGGCCGGAGGTCGAGGACAGATTGATAATCACGCCAGATTTCTGGCGTTTCATCACAGGAGCGATGGCACGGCAGGTGATCATCTGCGCATCGAGGTTCACCGCAAGGCATGTCCGCCACTGTGCAAGATCAAGTGCCTCAACAGGGTCAGCTTGTCCTGCAATGCCTGCATTATTGATCAGGACATCGCAACCGCCAAATCTGGCAATCCCGTCCTGCAGCCAAGCGTCCAATGCCGCTTCATCGGTTACATCGACGCACGTCCCCCTGATTCCCTCCGCGAGCTCATCCAGAGCAGTGGGGTCCTGATCGCACACGAACACCTGCGCACCTTGCGCGGCATAGGTCTCGGCGATCACTTTGCCGATGCCGCCCGCGCCAGCGGTGATGAAAACACGTTGCGACATGGGCTAGACCTTCGGTGGCAAAATAGGAACAACCTTTGTCTCGGGGTCCGGTGCGATTTCTTCAAAGTCGAAATGATCCAGACGATGCGCACGTTTGCCCGCCTTTTCGGCTGATATCTTGATATCCTCAATATCTTTTGCCGCTTGCCCGAAGTGACGGTCAAGGTTGCCCACGCGCGTCACCAGACGGTCGACATCGCCCCCAAGCAACGCCAGTTCCTTGCGGATCGCGCCTGTCTGTTCGCGCATCCGCGCGTCTTTCAGGATCGCGCGCATCGTGTTCAGGGTCGCCATGCAGGTGGTCGGCGAGACGATCCAGACGCGCGCGGTGAAACCTTCGCGCACCACATGGGGCAGGCGGCTGTGAAGTTCCGCATAGACAGCCTCGGACGGCAGAAACATCAAGGCACCGTCGGCGGTTTCGCCTTCGATCAGATAGCTCTCGGAGATCTTTTTGATATGCGTTCTGATCGCTTGGCCGAATGTTGTCAGCGCGCGTTCGCGTTCCGGCTTTGTTTCTGCCGCCATCAATGCCTCGTAGGCCTCAAGCGGAAATTTCGCGTCAACAACAATCGGACCGGGCGGATTGGGCAGGTGGATCAGGCAATCGGGTCTGCTGCCGTTGGAAAGGGTCGCCTGCCATGTGTAGCTGTCCGATGGCAGGGCCTTGGAGACGATATCCTGCAACTGGATCTCGCCGAACGCACCGCGTGTCTGTTTGTTCGACAGGATATCCTGCAGGGATAGGACATCGCCCGACAGCTTTTCGATATTCGTCTGCGCTTTGTCGATGGTGGCCAGCCGTTCTTGCAACTCTGTCAGGCTTTTGGTGGTCTTTTCGGACGATCCGGTCAGCGTATCCTTCATGCGTTCCTGCATCTCAGCCAGAGATAGCGCGGATCTGCGCGCATTTTCGGCCAGACGTTCCGCCATCTGGGCCTGCACTTCGGCCAAGCGCGCCTCCATCGTCTGCACGACATGCACCTGCGCATTGGCCTGCGCCTCGCTGACGATGCTGATGTTGCCTGCAAGCTGTTGCTGACCCTGCCCCAGCGAATGGACATCCTGCGACAAACGCCCGACCTGTGACGCGACAAACTGGACGGCCTCGGTCGATTTTCCTGCACGGCGCACCGTCATGATCAAAAGGACCAGTACGAGGAGCAAAATTGCCCCTCCAAGGATCACGCCCAGCACCATGGGATCGCTGAGGTCGTAGATATTCTCGCCAATCTGGATCATGTGCGCCCGAAAAGCCGTTCGATATCGGCCAGTTTGAGTTCAACATAGGTGGGTCGGCCGTGGTTGCACTGCCCTGATAGTGGCGTCGCCTCCATTTCACGGAGAA
>NZ_DASYOK010000037.1:0-3509 GCF_036007805.1 Yoonia sp. | reverse complement strand
GTCTTGCATTCCACCAGCATCGTTTGCAGGCGCTTGGAGAAAATGTTCTGCACATGCTTGCCGCGCTTGAACGCCTGAATAGCTGTCGCCCAATCAAGCGGCAGGTGGTCAAGTTTCAGACTGTAGGCATCGCCCTCGATGGGCTGGGCAGGCTCCATTTTCTCTTCGATCCCGATCAGTGCCCCGCCAAGGATACTGCCAACCACCAGATAGGGGTTCGCATCGGCCCCTGCGACCCTGTGTTCGATCCGGCGCGCTTTGTGGTTGCCGCCGGGAATGCGGATCGCCGCAGTACGGTTTTCATAACCCCAAGCCACGCTGGTGGGCGCATGTGCGCCCGGCAGCAAACGGCGGTAAGAGTTCTCATGCGGCGCGAATGTCAGGGTATTCTCCTGCATCGTTTCCAATAGCCCCGCGATGGCATTTAGCATCAGCGGCGTGCCTTCTTCGCCGCCGTTGTCGAACAGATTGACGCCGTTTTCATCGACAAGGCTGAAATGCACGTGAAAGCCGCTGCCGGACCGCTCACCGTAGGGTTTGGCCATGAATGTCGCGGCCAATCCGTGCTTGCGCGCGATCCCGCGGACCAACCGCTTGAACAGCACGGCATCATCAGCGGCCTGAAGCGGATCGTTGACATGCATCATGTTGATTTCGAATTGCCCTGCACCGTTCTCTGAAATCGCTGCATCTGCGGGAATGCCTTGTTCGTGGCAGGCCTGATAGACATCGTTCAGGAAGCTGTCGAAATGCTGCAATTCATCGAGGGATAAGGCGCCGTCTGAATCAAGCCGCTTGCCGGTGACAGGTGAACAGGGTGGCTGCGGGCGTTCTTCGCTGGGATCGCACAGGTAGAATTCAAGCTCGGTTGCCACGACGGGCGTCAGGCCCAGTGCCTTATAGCGGTCAACAATATTGGCCAAGGCATGGCGCGGATCGCCCAGAAACGGTTTGCCATCATCGGTGTGCATCCAGAACATCGCCAAGGCAGAGGGCTGGCTGGTCCAGTTGATCAGGACAAGCGGGCGACCGGTGTGTTCGCAAATCCCGTCGGAATCGCCCGTTTCGAAAACCAGTTCGTTGTTCTCGATATCCTCGCCCCAGACATCCATGCTCAGGATCGACAGCGGCATCCGCAGCCCGCCATCAAGCGACGCGCGCGCCTTTTCAATCGGGAGCCGCTTGCCGCGCATCGTGCCGTTCAGATCGCAAACACAGACAAAAACCGACTCGATCTCGGGGTGCTCCTGCAACCATGTCTTGATATTCGTGGTCGTGGTAGCCGGTGTCTCATTCTGGGCAGTCATAGTGCGATCCTTCGGATGTCCTGACGTCATATCCATGCGGCCGCGATGTTGAAATTCGCTTTCCGGCCTGCTCAAGGATGCGTGACATGTCTAGCCTGCGGCGCGGGTGACTGCCAGTGGGAAGTATATGGGCCACCATGGACATCGGGCCGAAAGTAGCCCCATAAGTGGGCAACGATCGTGGTTCGAAACGCTGCTTGTGTCGATTCTCAAGAGGGCGTCATCCACCAAGTCTGGAGCTAGGAAAGCATCATGAAGTTTCGTTTCCCCATTTTCATTATCGACGAGGATTTCCGGTCGGATAACAACTCTGGGGTGGGTATACGCGCGATGGCACAGGCCATCGAAAACGAGGGTGTCGAGGTCGTCGGCGTCACAAACTACGGCGACCTGTCCCAGTTCGCACAGCAGCAATCCCGCGCCAGTGCCTTCCTTTTGTCGATTGATGACGAAGAGTTCAGCGCGGGCCCCGACATTGACCCCGTGGTCGTCAACCTGCGTGCCTTTATTGAAGAAGTGCGCTGGAAAAATGCAGATGTTCCGATCTTCATCTACGGTGAAACTAAAACCGCACGCCATCTGCCCAACGATATTCTGCGCGAACTGCACGGCTTTATTCACATGTTTGAAGATACCCCCGAATTCGTCGCGCGGCACATCATTCGCGAGGCGAAAACCTATCTCGAAGGCATCCAGCCGCCCTTCTTCAAAGCCTTGTTGGACTATGCGGATGACGGCTCATATTCGTGGCACTGCCCGGGCCATTCAGGTGGCGTTGCTTTCCTCAAAAGCCCGATTGGCCAGATGTATCACCAGTTCTACGGTGAAAACATGTTGCGTGCAGACGTTTGCAATTCGGTCGAGGAACTGGGCCAGTTGTTGGACCACAACGGTGCGATTGGCGCATCGGAACGCAATGCCGCCCGTATCTTTAACGCGGACCACTGTTTCTTTGTCACCAACGGCACCAGCACCAGCAACAAGATGGTCTGGCATCACACGGTTGCCCCCGGCGACGTTGTTGTCGTCGATCGCAACTGTCACAAATCCATTTTGCACAGCATCATCATGACCGGTGCGATTCCGATCTTTCTGAAGCCGACGCGCAACCATTTCGGGATCATCGGTCCGATCCAGCGCAGCGAGTTCGAGATCGAAGCCATCCGCGACAAGATCCGCGCCAACCCTTTGCTGGCGCATATCGACGCCGATACCGTCAAGCCGCGTATCATGACACTGACCCAGTCAACCTATGACGGTGTGCTGTACAACACCGAGACGATCAAGGACCGGCTGGACGGCTATATCGAGAACCTGCATTTCGATGAGGCATGGTTGCCCCATGCGGCCTTCCATCCGTTCTACGGCAACTTCCATTCGATGGGGCGTAAACGGGAACGGCCGCGGCATTCGGTGACCTATGCCACCCAGTCGATCCACAAACTTTTGGCAGGGATCAGTCAGGCCAGCCATGTGCTGGTGCAGGATTCGCAAGACACCAAACTGGATCGCCACCTCTTTAACGAAGCCTACCTGATGCACACCAGCACCAGCCCGCAGTATAGCATCATTGCCAGCTGTGATGTGGCCGCGGCCATGATGGAACCGCCAGGCGGCACGGCACTGGTTGAGGAAAGCATACAGGAAGCGCTCGATTTCCGCCGTGCCATGCGCAAGGTCGATGACGAGTTTGGCGATGATGACTGGTGGTTCAAGGTCTGGGGCCCTGATGCGCTCGAAGAAGAGGGGATCGGCCGCGCCAAGGATTGGGTGCTCAAGCGCACCGATGAAGAAGGAGTGCAGGCCTCTGACGGTGAAGACGCTTGGCACGGGTTTGGGGATATGGCACCCGGCTTTAACATGCTGGACCCGATCAAGGCCACGATCATCACACCGGGCCTGAACCTTGATGGGCGTTTCGAAGAGGCGGGTATTCCTGCGTCGATTGTGACCAAATATCTGGCCGAACACGGGGTCGTGGTGGAAAAAACCGGCCTCTACAGTTTCTTTATCATGTTCACGATCGGCATCACCAAGGGCCGTTGGAACACACTGCTGGCCGCGTTGCAGCAGTTCAAGGACGACTATCGCAAGAACCAACCGATGTGGCGCACGATGCCGGAATTCTGCGCCAAACATCCCCGCTATGAACAGATGGGCCTGCGTGATCTGTGCGAACACGTGCACAGGCTCTATGCCAAG
>NZ_DASYOK010000036.1:0-3743 GCF_036007805.1 Yoonia sp. | reverse complement strand
GGCTTTGGAGAGCTGGTTGCGAATATACCTGCACGCACGCGCACGGCACTTGTCGCAGCGGTTGATGTGCTTGGGTTGTCGGCCGAGGCAACGGAGACATATTTTCACCAGTTGCTGCTGGGGCTTGGCGGCTGGTCGCAGGTGGCGCGCTATCGGTTGTGGCAGGCAGAGCTTGCAGGCGGAACCGATCTAACGACGACCGATTTACTGACGATCCGTCTGATCTGGGAACAGGCGCTCTATCGGAAATACGCTACAGAGATCGAAAAGAAGTGGGCGGAGATTGCGAAAGCGCACGCCACACCTGCGACGCCATCATCCGATCACCTGATTGATGCAACCTTGCAAGCGGCAGCAGAGTTTGCCGGACAGCGCGCGCTGGCCGAAACACTGGCCAGCACGTCTGTGCCAACGGCCGAAGGCCGGCCCGCGCTACAGGCCGCATTTTGCATCGATGTGCGGTCCGAGGTCTTCCGGCGGGCGCTGGAAAGCGTTGATCCCTCTATTCAAACGCTGGGGTTTGCGGGTTTCTTTGGTCTGACCGCATCGCACCAGAGCTTTGCCTCCGATGTGGCCGAACAGCGACTGCCTGTTTTGTTGAACCACGGTGTGACCAGCCATGCCAGCGCGGATGCAACGGCGGATCAAACCGCGCGGTTCAGCGCCCGTGCCAAACGCGCGTGGGGGCGGTTCAAGCTGGCGGCGGTATCATCCTTTGCATTTGTCGAGGCCTCCGGCCCGATCTATGTCGGCAAATTGCTGCGGGATGCGCTGGGTATGGACGCGGCCAAGGGGCCTGACAGCCATGCGCCGGTACTGGATGAAAGCTTTGGTTTGGAAGACCGGATCGGGGCGGCTACCGCGATCCTTGGCGCGATGTCCCTCACGGGCAATTTTGCGCGGCTCGTTTTGCTCGTCGGGCATGGCGCGAATGTCGTGAACAACCCGCATGCCAGCGCGCTGCACTGCGGTGCCTGTGGCGGGTATTCGGGTGAAGTGAACGCGCGGCTCTTGGCGGGGATCCTGAACGACAAGGACGTGCGGGCAGGGCTGGCCAAGAATGGAATCGCGATCCCCGAGGACACGCTTTTTGTCGGCGGGCTGCACGTTACGACGACAGATGACGTCACGATCTATGACGGTGATTTTGCGGGGCACGGGCACCGGAGCCACCTTGCAAAGGCCCGTGACTGGCTGGCCTCGGCGGGCAAGTTGGCACGGACAGAACGTGCTTTGCGCCTGCCGCGTGCCGCCAATGGCGATGACGTGGCAAAGCGGAGCCGTGACTGGTCCGAGACACGGCCCGAGTGGGCGCTGGCAGGGTGCAAGGCGTTCATCGCGGCACCGCGGACACGCACCAAAGGCAAGGGATTGGCGGGGCGCGCGTTCCTGCATGATTATGACTGGCAAAAGGACGAGGGTTTCGGTGTGCTTGAGTTGATCCTGACCGCCCCCGTCGTCGTCGCAAGCTGGATCAGCCTGCAATATTATGGATCGGTTGTGGCCCCTGACGTCTTTGGGGCGGGCAACAAGCTTTTGCACAATGTCACTGGTGGCGTGGGTGTGGTTGAGGGCAACGGCGGCATCTTGCGCGGCGGGTTGCCATGGCAGTCGGTCCATGATGGCGCGGGTTATGCCCATGATCCGCTGCGGCTGTCGGTCTGTGTCGAAGCGCCCGCCGAGGCGATCACCGCGATCTTGGAGAAGCATCCGAACGTGCGCGCGCTCTTTGACAACGGCTGGCTGCATTTGTTCACGCTGGACCAGAATGGCGCCATGTCCCAGCGCTATGACGGTGACCTGAAATGGATGGCGTTTAATGCTGTCGCATCTGCGGGCGCGCTTGCGGCCTAGCCTTTGTCAGCGGTCTCTGCGATCAGGGACCGCTTGCCAATCTGTGCGAGTGTGATGCTGGTTTCGTTTCTCAGGACCGACCAGAGTTCACGCAAGCCGTCCTCGCCTCCGGCGGCGATGGCAAATTGCAGCACACGACCGAAGAAGGTGAAATTTGCGCCTTGGGCGTAGGCTTTGACTACGTCTTCGCCGCTGCGCAGGCCGGTGTCGTAAAACAGCGGGTAATCGGGGCCAAGGGCCTCGCGGATTTTTGCGAGTTCGAGGATGGGCGGCGGGGCGCTGTCGAGTTGCCGTGATCCGTGGCTGGAGACCTGAATTGCGTCAACGCCTGCTGCTTTGAGTGCCAGCGCATCCTCTGCGTCCAGCACGCCTTTCACCACCAGTTTACCCGGCCACATATCGCGGAGGCGCGCAAGCGTGTCCCAATCTGCCCTCGCGCGGCTTTCGGTGCGGTCAAACGCATAGCCATCCATGTCAAAATTCGCCATTTGCGGCTTGCCCGCATAAAGCGAAGTCAGCGACCAGCGCGGGTGCAGGGCAAAGTCGATGAACTGTTTGGGCCCGATCTTGAATGGCATGGTAAAGCCATGGCGGAGTTCGCGCGGGCGGCGTCCCACCTCGGCCACATCCACCGTCAGCACGATGGTCTCATAGCCCGCAGCCTTGGCCCGTTCGACCAGTTTGAAGGTGCCGGTCCCGTCGCCACTGAAGTAGAGCTGGAACCACGCGTTACCCTCAGCCGCTTCGATCAGGGGCTCCATCGCAGTTGAGGCCACGGTTGATACCCCTAAAGGCACGTGTTCGCGTGCAGCCAATCGCGCCAGCATCATGTCGGCACCAGGGCCGGACAGATTGCACATGCCCATCGGACTGATGCCGAAGGGAGCTTTGGTCGGTTTGTCCCACAAAGGCACCGATAGCGAACGGTCACTCACATCGCGCAAGACGCGCGGGCGCAGTTCCAGATTGTCAAAGGCCGCACGGTTACGCGCGGCCCCTGTCTCGGTGCCGGCGGCACCGTCGATATAGTCAAAGACCATCCAGGGAAGGCGCTTGCGTGCCAGACGCCGCGCGTCTTCGCTGGAATGGATCTTCGGTGCCATTTAGCTGGCCACAGCCTTCATAAAGCGGTCACGGATGACAACGGGGTCCATGGTGATAACAGGCAGCTTGATGTTGCCGCTGTCACACTTGCAGACGATGATCGTCATTTGCTTGCTGTCGATCGCTGCCTGCAACACTTTGCCGGTGTCCACGTCCTTGCAGACAACCACGTTTTCACAGCCACAGGCCTTGGCCACGTTTTCCAGCTTGGTTTTCTTGCCTGCATAGGTCGGCTGGTCGCCGGTTGAACCGTAAGAGCCATTGTCGATGATCAACAGGATGAAGTTGTCGGCCACGTTGTTGGCGATCGTCGGCAGGGTGCCGAGGTTGGTCAGGACAGAGCCGTCACCGTCAATAGAGATGACTGTCTTGTCCTGCGCGAGGGCAAGACCCAGACCGATGGAGGATGACAGACCCATGGTGCCAAGCATGTAGAAATTCTTGGCGTTGTCGTCGATCATATGCAGCTCTTGGCTGGGAAGGCCGATATTACAGACAACCAGTTGGTCATGCAGGATTGGCGCAATTTCGCGCAGGATTTCTGAACGGATCATTGGTCGCCGTAGCCTCCCCAGAAGGACGCATCCGTGAGGATCGCCACAGGTTTGTTGCACATGAAGGTGTATTTCAGGATTGCGTCGAGTTCGTCCGCGTCGCTTTCCTTGTGGAAGTGATAGGTCGGGATGTTCAACTGGTTCAGCAGCGCCTTGGTGTGCACCGCCATTTCCACCTGACAGGCCACCGGCTCGCGCAACTCGCCGCGGTAACTGATCAGCATCGGCAAT
>NZ_DASYOK010000035.1:0-1661 GCF_036007805.1 Yoonia sp. | reverse complement strand
ATGCAGCACCGTGGCCGTGCTGTCGTGTTCGAGGATATCGACGACTATAAGGCGCGGATCAACGATGATGATCTTGATATTGACGAAACCTGCGTGATGGTTCTGAAAAACTGCGGCCCGCGCGGTTATCCGGGGATGGCAGAGGTTGGCAATATGGGCTTGCCGCCCAAGATCCTGAAGAAAGGGATCACCGATATGGTGCGGATTTCGGACGCGCGCATGTCGGGAACGGCCTTTGGCACCGTGGTGCTGCATACGTCGCCCGAGGCGGCTGTCGGTGGGCCGCTCGCAGTGGTGCAGTCGGGTGATATGATCGAGCTGGATGTCGCGGGGCGGCGTCTGCATCTGGATATTTCCGATGATGAGCTTGCCGCGCGTCTGGCGACATGGACCGCTGAAAAATCCGGTGCGAACCCGCGGCCTGAAAGTGGTTATGCGATGCTTTACCATGATCGCGTCATGGGGGCCGATACGGGGGCCGATTTTGACTTCCTCGTCGGGCATCGTGGGAATGCTGTTGGCAAAGAGGCGCATTGATGACAGCCATTTGTCTGGTCGGGATCGGCAAGATCGCTGTCGATCAACATGTGCCTGCGATAGGTGGGAGTGACGATTGGGAACTCGCCGCGACGGTCAGCCGGGCCGGCACCGTTGATGGCGTGCAATCCTTCACCGATTTTGATCAGATGCTCTCTGAGCGGCCCAATATCCCCGTCATCTCGCTCTGTCTGCCGCCGGTGCCGCGCTATGATTACGCGGCCAAGGCCATTGCAGCGGGCCGTCATGTGATGCTTGAAAAACCCCCCGGTGCCACATTGGCCGAGGTATATGCGCTGGCCGATATGGCCCGCGCGGCGGGTGTTTCGCTTTATACGACATGGCACAGCCGGATGGCGAAAGGCGTGGCACCCGCCAAGGCGTGGCTTGCGGATAAAACTGTGACCGGCGCGCATATCTGCTGGAAAGAGGACGTGCGGCGCTGGCATCCGGGGCAGGATTGGGTCTTTGCGCCCGGCGGGATGGGTGTGTTTGATCCGGGTAGCAATGCGCTGTCAATCATCACGGAAATCCTGCCGATGCCGATCCATTTGCGGTCGGCTGAATTGTTTTTCCCCGAGAACCGCGACACGCCGATTGCGGCGCATATGCAATGGACGCAAAATGTGAGTGGTGACTTCGATTGGCGTCAGGAAGGTCCGCAAAGCTGGGATATTACGGTCGAGACGACCACCGGTGCGCTGTCTCTTCATGATGGGGGTGCGCGGCTGTTGATTGATGGCAATGAGGTCGCTGCGGGGGCGGATCGTGAGTATCCCGCGCTCTATGACCGGATGGCGGAATTGGTCAAAACAAATGCATCCGAGGTGGATTTGTCACCGATGCTGCATGTGGCGGACGCGCTGACACTCGGCAAACGCAACGTGGTCGCGCCTTTCCACTTCTAATCTAACCTTATGATTTTCCATGTCTAATCAAACTTCCGCCGGAGGCATCCTGCCCGTGCGAAAGGCGTCTTCGGCTGTTTTCATAAACTGCCAAAAATTTACCATTTGATAAAAAATAAAACTGTGGCAGGCTGAGGGTGACACGCCAGACAGGATCCAGCCATGTCCAACCCGATGACCCCCGGAATTGCAGCGGCCCGCTTGCCCGCTGAAACG
>NZ_DASYOK010000034.1:0-2723 GCF_036007805.1 Yoonia sp. | reverse complement strand
CCAGTTTGTACAATCTGTCTTTCCATCGCTGTGTAAGCCTCTGTTAATTGCCTGTCCGTAATTCTGCTTGTTATGCGCTTAATCTGCGCCTCCGTGAAATCTGTGCTTAAGTCCGTGCCTGCTGCGTTTGTGTGTGAAATTTTCTCGCCTATACAATCTGTGCCTAAATATCGTGTGTCTTTTGTCGCGTACCCAATCGCAGCACGCGTGTCTCGTATCGGTGTAATCCAGTTGTGCGCAACGTCAGCTGTCGTTTTGTCCATGTTTGCGTATTCCGGAGCATCCGGCCACTCATTCCGACAACATCCGGCCACTGATTCCGGGGTATCCGGCCACCCTGTGACGCATTGCCGTGAGGCAGTGTGTTCAGGGTATCAGGTTTGAGGGTTTTCGTCATCTGTTTTGACGGTTGTTTTCCGCATGGACTGACCCTCAAGTTCGAGGCGGTAAGCATTGTGAACGATGCGGTCGAGGATGGCGTCTGCGAAGGTCGGTTCACCGATGATGTCGTGCCATGCCTTGATGGGTAATTGGCTGGTGATCATGGTTGATCCGCGGCCGTAGCGCTCTTCGACGATTTCCATCAGATCGCGGCGCTGCGTGGCGGTCAGCCGGTCAGGCCCCCAGTCATCAAGGATCAGGAGCTGTGCCTTCGTGATGCTGCGGAACAGGCGAGGAAAGCGCCCGTCGCCATGGGCCAGTTCCAACTCTTCGAAGAGGCGTGGCATGCGTCTGTAGACCACGGTCACGCCGTCTCGACAGGCCGCTTGCGCCAATGCGCAGCCAAGCCAGGTCTTGCCGACCCCACAGGGGCCGGTGATGATCAGGTTGCGCTTGTCGGTGATCCATCTGCCGGTGAGCAGGCTCTGGAACAGGGCCTTGTCGAGGCCGCGGCGTGCGCGGTAATCAACATCTTCCGGGCAAGCGCCTACATGGCGCAGCCTGGCGGAGCGCATCCTGGCCTCGAACCGTTTTGTCTCTCGGCTGGCGATCTCACGGTCGATGAGCAGGCCAAGCCATTCAGCGTGGTTGAGATCAGCTGAAGCCTCCTGAGCTTGTAGTTCGCCAAAGGCTTCGGCCATACCGTCCAGCCGCAGGGCCTTCAAATGATCAAGGGTTGGGTGGTGAAGCATTGTATATCCTTTCAATGGAAGTAATCGGCACCACGGATGTTGGGGTGGGTGATTGCAGGCTCCTCCGTGGCGCGGGTGCGGGGCTTGCTGTCCAGCCCATTCTTCAGAATGGATTGGAGCGACGAGTAGGATCTAGCGTTGATCTCCAGCGCACGGCAGCACGCTGCATCAAGTCGGTCCGGGCCGAACTTGTCGGCTAGGCGGATCACACCGAGACAAGTCCGATAGCCCTGTTCGGGGTGCTTGCGGTCACGCATCACGACTTCGGCAAAGATGGCGACGTTTGGCCCAATGCGGGCAGCGCGCGCTGTTATGCGTTGTGGCGTCCAATCTTCGCGGAACTTGTGGTGCGCAGGCATGTGATCGCGCAGTGTCGAGTGCTGCCCGTTGCTGGAGGTGCGCACATGCGAGGCGACGCGTTGTCCGACATGGAAGACTTCGATGGTGCGGTCAGTGATCCGCGCCCACAGATCTTTCTTCAGCAACTGATAGGGCACCGAGTAATAATGCTTGTCGATTGCGATGTGATAATCGAGCCCGGCCCGGCACTTCTTCCATTCCGCATAGACGTAGGGGGCCACTGGCAGCGGCTTCAGAGCCGGCTTGTCCAGTTGCGCAAACAGATGCCGGCGGCAGGCCCCGAGATGGCGCGAGACTTTGTCGTTGAGCCGATCACGCAATGGGTGGATGGCCGCGTTCACCTCTACGAGGCTGAAGAATTGACGATTGCGCAGTCGCGCCAAGATCCAGCGTTCAACCAGCAAAACCGCACCCTCGACCTTGGCCTTGTCCTTGGGTTTGTGCGGTCGCGCAGGCACAACGGCCGTGTCGTAATGACTGGCCATATCCGCGTAGGTCCGATTGATAGCCGGGTCATAAAAGCAGGCCTTTGTGACTCCCGCCTTCAGGTTGTCCGACACGACCTGCGCAGTGACGCCCCCGAAGAAGTTAAAGGCGCGCACATGGCTGGCGATCCAGTCTGGCAGGGTTTGGGTCCAGGTTGCTTCGACATAGGTGTAGTTCGAGGCACCGAGCGTCGCGACAAACAGTTGCGCTGTGCGCACCTCCCCAGTCTGGGGATCAATCACATCGATGGTGTGCCCTGCGTAATCCACAAACAGCCGTTCGCCCGCAGGATGACGTTGCCGCATCACAGGCGACAGCTTTCCTTCCCATCGCGTGTAAAGTTCGCAGAACCGAGAGTAGCCATATCCCTCGGGGTGACCGGCGCGATATTCCTCCCATAGCAGCGAAAGCGTCACACCCTTACGGCGCAACTCTCGGTGAATATGTGTCCAGTCGGGCTCGGTCGCGCGGTTCGCAATATCGCGCGCCGTGCGTGGGTAAATCAGGCGCTCAAGGTCCGTATCGGACATCTCTGGCGGTAACGGCCAGCTCAGATTAACCTCGGCAGCGCGATCCAGATAGGCCTGAACCGTTGTCCGCCCGATCGTCAGGCTGACCCCAATTTTACGGGTCGAAAGACCATCAGCTGACAGCCGCAAAACATCTCGTATCTTCCGCATCGGCAATCTCTTCATCGGGCTTCCCTCAAAGCTAAAAAGCCAGACGGTAGCCAGTTACAGATTG
>NZ_DASYOK010000033.1:0-2283 GCF_036007805.1 Yoonia sp. | reverse complement strand
TTTCGATGAGTTGAAGATTGGGCGAGAACAGCGATTTGAAAAGGCTGCGTGCGTTCACGAAAATGGTGATCAATGTGATCCTGGTTTGTGCTTGAAAACGAAAAATAGATCCTACTGACGTACTACTGTGCGCCAACGCACGGATTGGAATCCAAGTCTGTGCAGTAATTTTCACCTCGCGCCACAAAACCGGATCAGTTTTGTTTCTCCCGTTCACAGATTTCAGCCGGGCGCATTTCCGTGATCGACGATTATTTCAGTGTTCTCTCAGGTACGTGATTGAAAAGACACCGTTTCTGGCGATTTGCGGCCCGTTCAAAGCGCTCATCTGATGCCGATTCTGAGGGTTTGAATCGTTGCCAACGGCCTTTACACACCGTAACCCTGTGAGTTCAGGAGAGACTTGATGGGCGAGATCATATTAGTCCGGCACGGGCAGGCAAATTCCGCAGCGACCGACGAAGAAAGCTATGACAGGCTTTCTCCCTTAGGTCATCAACAGGCTAATTGGCTTGGCGAATACCTGTCAGAGCGCGAAAGCACCTTTGACAAGGTGATTTCCGGCAGCCTGCGGCGCCATCAGGAAACTGCAGCGGGTATAGGTTATCACAGCCCGCTGATTGATCCGCGTCTGAACGAGATGGATTACTTCAATCTTGGACAGGCGCTTGAGGATGTGCACGGCGTGCCGTTTCCCGGACCGGCGGAATTTGCGGCGCACGTCCCGCAAGTCATGGAAGCATGGCACAATGCCGAAATCATGGGGAATGAGACTTTTGCCTCATTCGAGAGCCGCGTGACCTCTGTGCTGCAAGAGGCCGCCAAACCCGGTGTACGCGTGCTTTGCATCACATCGGGCGGGGTGATCGGTATGATTATGCGGCATTTGCTTGATCTGAACCCGACGCGAATGGCGCATGTCCTGCTGCCGATCATGAACAGCTCGCTCCATCGCATTCACGTCATCCCGCAGGGGCCGATTTTGGCCAGTTTCAACGCCATCCCGCATCTGGACCGGGATGACCGCCTGCATGCCCGCACACATTACTAAAGGATCGACCCATGCTGAGACTTCACTACGCCCCCAGAACCATTTCGGTGGCTGCCGCGATCATCCTGGAGGAGTGCGGTACCCCGCACGAAAAGATCCGTATCGACTTTGCCAGCGGTGAACAAACAAAGCATGATTATCTGAAAATGAATCCAAAGGGGCGCGTCCCCACGTTGGAAACACCTGACGGCATCCTGACCGAGACCCCTGCCATTCTGGAATACATCGCCCCGCAACTGGTGCCAGAGGATGCATTCGCCGCCGCCAAGATGCGCGAACTGATGTCTTATCTGAATGGCACCATGCATCCGCATCACGCCCATGGCCTGCGCGGTGAACGGTGGGCGGATGAACCCAGCTCTTTCGCGGATATGAAGCGCAAAGTACCCCAACGCATGGCAGAGTGCGCCGCCCATCTGGAGGACTACCTGCCAAACCTGCCCTTTGAGACCGGCAAGCTGGGTGTTTTGTCTGATGCCTACCTTTACGTGGTCCTTAGCTGGTTACCGGGTGATGGTGTGGAGATTGCTCATTATCCGGGGCTTGCGGCGTTTCAGCACGAAATGAACACACATGCCTCTGTGCAGGCCGTCTTTGAAAAGGGGCTCCTGTGATGACCCATCTATGGGTGCGCGCGGAAAGCCGCGACAACGAGGAACGCGTCGGGATCACGCCGCAGGGTGCTGCCAAGCTGATTGCGGCAGGGTTTCGGGTGACAGTTGAAGAAAGCACGCAGCGCATTCTGCCGCTGGCCGATTATGTTGCAGCAGGATGCGCGGTCGCACCGGAATTCTCATGGGCACAGGCACCGGATGACGCGATTATCTTCGGACTGAAGGAATTGCCCAGCGATGGATCGCCTCTGCGCCATCGCCACATCATGTTCGGCCACGCCTATAAAGGGCAGCCTGCGGGCCAGGTTTTGCTTGATCGCTTCAAGGCGGGCGGTGGCACGCTTTATGATCTGGAATATCTCACGCATGCGGATGGACGGCGCGTTGCGGCCTTCGGCTATTGGGCCGGCTATGCGGGGGCGGCGGTATCGCTTATGTGCTGGATTGCGCAACAGCATGGCCGCATCGCGGGACCCGTGAAGGCCTATCCCAGTGCAAACCACCTGCTGGCCGACCTGCAAGAGGCTTTGATGGCTTTGGGCACGGACCGTCCGACGGCGTTGATTATCGGGGCCTTGGGCCGTGTTGGCAGCGGGGCCGCCGATCTGTGTACCGCAA
>NZ_DASYOK010000032.1:0-10050 GCF_036007805.1 Yoonia sp. | reverse complement strand
GCTGGTCTTACGCGCCCCGGACGGGTCCGCGCTGTCCGATGTCTGGCTGCATCGTTGGTCCCCGGCAAGGGACGGCGGCCCTTAAAGCAAGCTAACGGTTGCGCGGACCGGCAAATGATCGGAGGTCTTGCGAACCCGTTCTGAAAATATTGCCCTGGTATTGCTCACGCGTGCAGGCGCTGTGGCCATCACCCGGTCAAGAGGAAGAAACGGTCGATGCGATGGAAAGCTTTGGGAAGACGGCCCGCGAAATTCATGTCCGACGACACGTTCGGAAAAAGCCAACCCATTCCATGGTCGCCATTCATTCAAGTCACCGATAAGTATCGCTGGCATAGAAGGTTGTCTGTTCAAATACTGCCCAATCGTGCGCATCTGAACAATGCGCAGAGCCTGTGTCAGCGAAAGGTGCGTAGCAATGACACTAAAGAGCAGCGCCTGATGCCGAAACGTCAGGATCGTTGCCCCGCGCGGGTAGTGGCCCGGCAGATCCAGTAGCGCCCCATGCACAAGCTCGAACCGATCTGCATAAAGGACCACCGTACCAAGAAATCCGCTGCTTTGTTTTCCCCATCTCAAGGTGCCTTCAGCTTGCGCATGCCGCATTGATGTCTTTTCAACGATTTCATCGAGATCCAGCAAAGCACCGTAGGGCGGCTGCTCCGCATCAGCCTCGGTCAAGACAAGAAGGTCCGGCTCCCCGTCCTTGACCAACTCCAAGATCACGTTTTCCGTGCGTATCGGGTCAATGATCCCGTCCTGTCCGCGGCACCGGTGAACGTTCCATGTCAGGCACTCAACGTCTGCCTTATTTCGTGCTGATTTATCTATCAGGTCTGATGCCAAAAAATTACATTTCCGCTGGAATAGGAATCACAACAGCGTAAACAAAACCATAGTTTGGCCCCTTTAGCGAATGGTTGCGTTGGCCAATCGGATAATTGTTGCGATGGCATCGCGCTGACGGTGATCCTGTCCATGAATGTGATGTTTACAAGACGAGGATGTTCCGCATTCCCACGGCGGACTGTTGCTCCAGCACAGAATATTGGTGATGAGGGCTCACAGCCGCCATTCGCTGTGATTTTCGTCAAAGTTCTGCATGCCGGATCTGACCCTTTAGGAGCGCTGGCCACAAAGCCATCCAATGTCTGAAGCCCGCGCATTTCTTTCAACACCCATCCCCTGTTGCCACGCGGCCCCTGCCTTCATATCTGTAACGCACAGAAAACACAGGAAGACCCATGCCAGACCGCAACCAAGCCGCTCTCGATTTCCTTCTCACCCGCCGGTCGCGCCCCGCCAAGACGCTGACAACGCCGGTGCCGGACCGCGCCACGCTGGAAACCCTGCTGACCGCTGCCGCACGCACGCCCGATCATGGCAAGCTGGAACCCTGGCGTTTTATCGTCCTGTCAAAACCTGCCCTCACGCGGCTGGCCGCGTCAGCGACTGCCCGTGGCGCAGCCCTTGGCATCGACCCCGAAAAGATCACCAAGGCGCACGACCAGTTCGCCAATGCCGACCTTGCCGTCGCGGTGATCTGCAGCCCGAAACCAAGCGAGAAAATTCCCCACATCGAACAGGTCTATTCCGCAGGTGCTGTCTGCCTTGCACTTGTCAACGCGGGCCTTGCGGCGGGTTGGGGTGCGAACTGGCTCTCGGGCTGGGCGAGCCATGATGAAACCTTCGTGACCGAAGGCCTCGGGCTTGCGCCCCATGAAAGCGTGGCGGGGTTCATCCACCTTGGCACCGAAACCAGCGCACCGCCCGAACGCCCCCGCCCCGACCTTGCCGCCATCACCACATGGGCCGATACATGATCCTTGCGTCTTTCCTCAAGGCCATCGCCCAACTGCCCGACCCCCGCTTTCGCAGCGTGCTGTGGCGCGGGATCGGCCTGACAATCGCTTTGCTCGTCGGCCTTTATGCGGGCCTTCTGTGGCTGATCGAATGGTTGACCGCAGCCCCGATCACGCTGCCCGGCGTTGGCGAAGTCACATGGATCGGCGATCTGCTCAGCTGGGGGTCGCTGGGGTTGATCATCGTCATGTCGATCTTCCTGATGGTGCCGGTGGCTTCTGCCATCACGTCACTCTTTCTGGACGAGGTCGCACAGGCGGTCGAGGACAAGCATTTCCCCACACTCCCCGTCATTCCCCATGTCACGTTCTGGGACGGGTTGCGCGACAGCGTGAATTTTATGGGTGTGCTGATCGTGGCAAACCTCTTTGCCTTTATCCTCTACGGGCTGTTCCCCTTTGCAGCACTCTTTATCTTCTATGCGCTGAACGGGTTCCTCTTGGGCCGCGAATATTTCACACTCGCTGCCATGCGCCGCGTTGGACGGGTCCGCGCCAAAGCGTTGTGTAAGGAACACCAAGCCAAAATCTGGCTCGCAGGCTGCCTTATGGCCGTCCCGCTGTCATTTCCGCTGATCAATCTGGTGATCCCGATCTTGGGTGCTGCAACCTTCACCCACCTTTATCACGCCGTTAGTCGCGACTGACCTCGGGGGTCGACATCCGCTCGAACCAGTCGATATCGCGGACCGAAACAGCCCCTGACAGGATCGTGCCCGCGATGACAATCCAGATCGGCACGGCCCACAGTGTGGTCAGCCGTGCCTTGCGCTTGAAGCTGAAATTCGCAGGTGACGACGCATGGGTGCCGGGCACGATCTCGCCTGCCTCGCCCTGGGTTTCAAGGCGCAGCGGCAGGACGATAAAGAAAACAACCGTCCAAATGACTGCAAGCAAAACAAGACCGGAAACGGGACCCAAAGCAAAATTCCTTATGTAGCGTGGCTGTCCTTCAGATACGCCGTTTGCGCGTCAGGACAAGGGGCTAAACCTGCTCAAGCTCGATCAGACAGCCATTGAAATCCTTGGGGTGCAAAAACAGCACCGGCTTGCCATGCGCCCCGATCTTGGGTTCACCGTCACCCAGTACGCGCGCGCCTTCGGCCAACAGGTGATCACGGGCCGCAAGAATATCGTCCACCTCGTAACACACATGGTGGATGCCCCCCGAGGGGTTCTTGTCAAGAAAGCCCTGTATCGGTGAGCCTTCACCCAGCGGATAAAGCAATTCGATCTTGGTATTGGGCAGGTTGATAAACACAACCGTCACACCGTGATCCGGCTCATCCTGCGGCGCGCCCACGTCGGCCCCCAGCATGGTGCGGTACTGCGCGCTTGCGGCCTCCAGATCAGGCACGGCAATTGCAACATGGTTCAGACGGCCAATCATGCGGGTATCTCCTCTTTTGTACTTTATGGCGCGTGCAAACGTCGTGTGCAACGGACGATGCGGTTAATCACCTCTTCACCTTGTGCTGCTTTGAATGGGTAAGCTGCAACGAAGGGAAGAATCAGATGGCAACGCTTGATGAACTGATGTTTACCCGTGCGCCCACCGCACGCCGCCCGCTGCTGGGGCTGACCGTTCTTGTGGTCGAAGACAGCCGCTTCGCAAGCGAGGCGATCCGCCTGATGTGCCTGCGTTCGGGTGCGCGGCTCAGGCGTGCCGACAGTCTGGAAAATGCGCGGCGCCATCTGGCGATATACCGGCCAAATGTTCTCTTGGTCGATGTGGGCCTGCCCGACGGGTCGGGGCTGTCACTGCTGCGGATGCTGGCCACGGCAACCCCGCGGATCGAGGTGCTTTTGGGGATGAGCGGGGATGATCACGCGCGTGACGTGATGGCCGCAGGTGCGGACGGGTTTGTCGCCAAACCGGTCGACAGCCTGTTGGGATTTCAAACCGCAATTCTGGAAAACCTGCCCAAAGAACGGCAACCCGCAGCCCCCCGCGCGGTATCCGACGAAACAATCCGGCCCGATCTGGTCGCCTATCGCGACGACCTGCACCATATCGCGCAGGTGCTTGACGACACGGACGAAGATGACGCGCTGGATTATGTCACACAGTTTCTCGGCGGCGTGGCGCGCAGCGCCAAGGATCATGACCTTGACGCTGCTGTCGCAAACCTGATCCGGCTGCGCCGCGCGGGCCAGAACGCGGGGCCCGGCGTCATCGCCCTGTCACAACTGGTGCAGACACGGCTCGCCGCAGGCGGGCCGCTCTAACGACAGGCGCCTAGCTTTCGGGTGGCAGCACCCGCAGACGCAATTCGCGTAGCTGCTCGTTCTGTGGCTCGCTCGGCGCACCCATCATCAGGTCTTCGGCGCGCTGGTTCATCGGGAACATGATGACTTCGCGGATGTTCGACGCATTCGCCAGCAACATCACAATCCGGTCGATCCCCGCCGCACAGCCCCCGTGGGGTGGCGCGCCATATTGGAATGCGTTGACCATGCCGCCAAAGCGCTTTTCAACTTCATCCTTGCCATATCCGGCTAGTTCAAACGCCTTGAACATGATCTCGGGGCGGTGGTTCCGGATCGCGCCGGACACCAGCTCATAACCGTTGCAGGCCAGATCATACTGGTATCCGAGCACCTTGAGCGGATCACCCTCCAGCGCCTCCATCCCGCCTTGCGGCATCGAGAAGGGGTTATGTTCGAAATCAATCTTGCCGGTTTCTTCGTCCTGCTCGTAGATCGGGAAATCCACGATCCATGCGAATGCAAAACGGTCCTGATCCGTCAGGCCCAACTCATCACCGATGACGGTACGCGCCTTACCGGCTACGCCTTCAAACGCTTTCGGCTTGCCACCAAGGAAGAACGCCGCATCCCCAAGTCCAAGGCCCAACTGCTGGCGGATCGCCTCGGTCCGCTCCGGCCCGATGTTCTTGGCCAAAGGTCCAGCCGCTTCCATGCCGCCTTCAATCTCACCGGAATTCAGCTTGGCCTGCGCCTCTTTCACTGTAATCCCCAGCTCTTGCGCCACCGCATCAGCGGTCTTTTCGCGCCAGAAGATATAGCCCATCCCGGGCAAACCCTCTTTCTGGGCAAAAGCATTCATCCGGTCACAGAATTTCCGCGAGCCACCTGTCGGTGCAGGAATAGCGCGCACTTCGGTGCCTTCCTGTTCAAGCAGTTTGGCAAAGATCGCAAAACCGGACCCTGCAAAATGCTCGGACACAACCTGCATCTTGATCGGGTTACGCAGGTCCGGCTTGTCGGTGCCATACCACAGGGCGGCATCACGGTAGCTGATCTGCTCCCACGTCTGGTCAACCTTCCGGCCCCCGCCGAATTCCTCGAAAATCCCCGTCAGAACCGGCTGGATCGTGTCAAACACGTCCTGCTGCTCGACAAAGGACATCTCCAGATCCAGCTGATAGAAATCCGTGGGCGACCGGTCTGCGCGCGGGTCTTCATCGCGGAAACACGGCGCAATCTGGAAATACTTGTCATAGCCCGACACCATGATCAGCTGCTTGAACTGCTGGGGGGCCTGCGGCAGGGCGTAGAATTTACCAGGATGCAGGCGCGACGGCACCAGAAAATCGCGCGCGCCTTCGGGGGACGACGCAGTTATGATGGGCGTCTGGTATTCACGGAACCCGCTATCCCACATCCGGCGGCGCATCGACGCCACCACATCCGACCGCAACTTCATATTGTTCTGCATCGCCTCGCGGCGCAGGTCCAGATAGCGGTACTTCAAACGGGTCTCTTCAGGATATTCCTGATCGCCAAACACCATCAGCGGCAATTCCTTGGCCGCACCCAAAACTTCGATGCCCCGAATGAACACTTCTACCTCACCGGTGGGCAGTTTAGGGTTCACCAGCTCAGGATCACGTGCCTTCACCTCGCCATCAATGCGGATACACCACTCGGACCGCACCTTTTCCACGTCCGCAAAAGCCGCCGAATCCGGATCACAGAGCACCTGCGTAATGCCATAGTGATCGCGCAAATCGATAAACAGGATACCGCCGTGATCGCGCACACGATTGACCCAGCCCGACAGGCGAACGGTTTCCCCGACATTGGCGGCGGTCAGATCGGCACAGGTATGGCTGCGGTAGGCGTGCATGGGTCAATTCCTCAAGGCATTAGGACGGTGCGGTTGGTCGGCCCGATACACCCCTTTGCCCGGATGAAGTCAACCGTTCCTCATCATCTTGCCATAAAAACTCCCGCCGGAGGCACCAAAATTTGCAGAATTTTGGTAACAAGGTGCCTGACCCTAGCCCCGGTTCAGAACAAACCGGCACGCAGGCGCACCCGTCGCACAGCAGCTTTCCTCAGCGCAGCGCAGACGCGTATCCACCAAGCTGCGAAAAAGCGTCTCAAAGACCGCCGCATGCCAATGACAGAGCGGCGTCTTGCTGACTTCCCCGCGCACGATGGGATTGTCCCTGATCTCGAAAACCAAAGGACCCGTGACCGCAAATTCACCCGACCCCGCAAAGGTCCAGGCATGCCGCGCAATCGCTTTCGACAGAAGCGGCGCGGCCAGTGCCGCGGGCAGAACCCGCAACAACAGCTGCGCAGGTTTCGGAATGCGGCGCGCCATAATATAGCGCGCTGTCCGCTCACCGGCAGCCCAGGCCAGCGACGGGGCCATTTCGGGTTCGATCGCGCGCAGGGCCTGATGCATGCGCGCGGCAGGCCCCTCTGGCATCATTCCCTCATCGCTTGGCGGCGCAAACACCCCTGCAGCGGCCATCACCTGATCACGCAAAGGCTGGCCACCCGCGCGTTCCAGCACGGGCAACAGTTGCAGAATCGCGTTCGGCCCGATCAGGCCCGCACCGCGATTGGCATCGTCAGGCGTCCTCCATTTGTTCGGACCCACCGCCGCAGGCCTTGATCTGCGCGCCATTGGGCATCTTGAAATCGGCCGCACGTTCCGCCGCCCTTTCCTTGCCCTGCGCACGGATCGCGGCACGGCGCTCGGCTGCTCTCGCGGCCTTATCGGCGCTGGCCTCCCAATCCTCCATCTGCGCCTCGGCAATGGTGCGGGTTTCGTCAAAGTGGAAATCGAGCTTCCCCTTGGACTGCGGCCCCGTATAACCAACTTTACCCAGATCATAGAAGGTCCGCGCAAAACCCGCCTTCATGAACGCCTTCAGACATCCCAGCAGATAGCGCCGCCGGAACCCCGTGCCGCGCCACGGATAATGAAACAAGGCCTTTTTCATATAGAACCGGCGGTAATTATTCATCACACCGTCCAGCAATTCACCGCGCGTCATCGCCGCCGGTTTCATGATCGGGGTCACAAAATTGTAGCGGCTGAAGTCGAACACCTCGACCTTGTCCTTCAATTCCTGAAACAGCGGCGTAAACGGCCACGGCGTATACATCGCCCAATTGGCAAGATCCGGCTGCCAGTCCCACGCCATCTTGTAGGTCTCGTTCAGGGTCTCGGGCGTCTCGTTGTCCAGCCCCACGATAAACTGGGCCTCGACCAGAATATCGGCCTCGCGCAGCAGGCGGATGGCCTCTTTATTCTCTTCGACCTTGGTTTCCTTGTTGAACTGGTCCAGCTTCATCTGGGCCGCGGCCTCGGTCCCCAGACTGACGTGAACCAAGCCCGCCTCGCGGTAGAATTTCAGCAATTCGCGGTCACGATAGATATCCGTCACCCGTGTATTGATGCCCCATTTTACGCGATCGGGCAGCCCCCGTGCGATCAGCTCCTCACAGAACTGGATGAATTTCTTGCGGTTGATGGTGGGTTCCTCATCCGCGAGGATAAAGAAGCCGACCTGCTGCTCGTTTACCAGCCGCTCGATTTCGTCGACCACCTTTTTGGGATCACGCACACGGTAATCACGCCAGAATTTCCACTGGCTACAGAACGAACAGGTAAAGGGACAGCCGCGCGCCATATTGGGAATAGCCACGCGCGTGTTCAGCGGAATGTAGATATATTTCTCCCACTCCAGAATGGTCCAGTCAGGGTCGATCCCGTCCAGATCCTTGACGGTGCTGGCCGCAGGGGTCGCGACAATCTCGTCCGCATCAATGAAAGCCAGCCCCTTGATCTTGCGCTTGTCGGCAGGCCAACGGCCATCGCGCACCGCAGACATCAGCTCGGTCACGATCTCTTCGCCCTCGCCCCGCACGATCACATCGACCCAAGGTGCCTCGGAGAGGACTTGCTTATACATGAACGTCGCATGGACCCCGCCCAAAACACGCAAGGCGTCCGGCGCATGCTCTTGGGCAATGCGCAGCACCTCTTCGGCCTTATAGATCGACGGTGTAATCGCTGTGACACCAACAACATCAGGCTGTAATTCCGCGATCTTTCCGGCAAGTACTTCATCCGAGAGATCATTTGTCATCGCATCCACAAAATGGATATCATCAAAGCCGGCCCGGCGCAGAGACCCTGTCAGATAAGCGACCCAGGCGGGCGGCCAGCTGCCCGCAATCTCGGCCCCACCCGAGCGGTAATTGGGGTGAACAAACAGAATGCGCATGACTGACTCCCTTATGTGTCTATTTTAATTTACACTTAGTAGTGTCAGAATTTATTGACACAGATCAAATGGGCTTCATGTGCAGTCGAAAGCATCATTTCCCGGACAAAGGCGAACTCCCTCTTGCGCCTGCCTGCACCATGCCTATAACCCACGAAAATTTGCACATTCCGGGGGCCTGCCATGCCAAAACGTACCGACATCCAGTCGATCATGATCATCGGCGCGGGCCCCATTATTATCGGACAGGCCTGCGAGTTCGACTATTCGGGTGCTCAGGCCTGCAAGGCCCTGCGCGAAGAGGGCTACCGCGTGATCCTCGTCAACTCCAACCCCGCCACGATCATGACCGATCCGGGGCTGGCGGATGCCACCTATATCGAACCGATCACCCCCGAAATTGTCGCCAAAATCATTGAAAAAGAACGCCCCGATGCGCTCTTGCCGACGATGGGCGGGCAGACCGGCCTGAACACCTCGCTGGCACTGGCCGACATGGGTGTGCTGGAAAAATTCGGGGTCGAGATGATCGGTGCGAAACGCGAAGCCATTGAAATGGCCGAAGATCGCAAACTCTTCCGCGAAGCGATGGACCGCCTCGGCATTGAAAACCCCAAGGCCACGATCATCACCGCACCACAGGTGAATGGCAAACGTGACATCAAAGCGGGCCTGCAACTGGCCATCGACGCCATTGAATATGTCGGCCTTCCCGCGATCATCCGCCCCGCCTTTACCCTTGGCGGCACTGGCGGCGGCGTGGCCTATAACCGCGCGGAATATGAACACTATTGCCGCACCGGGATGGAGGCCTCACCTGTCGGCCAGATCCTTGTCGATGAAAGCCTGCTCGGCTGGAAAGAATTCGAGATGGAAGTCGTGCGCGACAAGGCCGACAACGCCATCATCGTCTGCGCCATCGAGAACGTGGACCCCATGGGCGTGCACACGGGCGATTCGATCACTGTCGCACCTGCGCTGACGCTGACCGACAAAGAATACCAGATCATGCGCACCCACAGCATCAACGTGCTGCGCGAAATCGGTGTCGAAACGGGCGGCTCCAACGTGCAATGGGCCGTGAACCCGTCAGACGGGCGCATGGTGGTCATTGAAATGAACCCCCGCGTGTCGCGGTCTTCGGCGCTGGCCTCCAAAGCCACCGGTTTCCCGATTGCCAAGATCGCGGCCAAACTGGCGGTCGGCTATACGCTCGATGAACTCGACAACGACATTACCGGCGTGACCCCTGCCTCGTTCGAGCCGACAATCGACTATGTCGTCACCAAGATCCCGCGCTTTGCCTTTGAAAAATTCGCAGGCTCCGAACCCCACCTGACAACGGCGATGAAATCCGTCGGCGAGGCGATGGCCATCGGCCGCACCTTCCACGAGAGCATGCAAAAAGCACTGGCCTCGATGGAAACCGGCCTGACAGGTTTTGACGAAATCGACATCCCCGGCGCACCGGATGCCGCAGCCATCACCAAAGCGCTGGCCAAACAAACCCCCGACCGCATCCGCGTGATCGCCCAGGCCATGCGCCACGGCCTGTCTGACGACGATATCCACGCCGTCACCAAATTCGACCCGTGGTTCCTTGCGCGCATCCGCGAAATCATGGACGCCGAGGCCGAAATCCGCAAAAATGGCCTGCCCGTCACCGAAGACGGCCTGCGCGCGGTCAAGATGCT
>NZ_DASYOK010000031.1:0-5324 GCF_036007805.1 Yoonia sp. | reverse complement strand
CCTGCATGACGTGCGGCCCAATAGCAGAAATGTTCAACGGCAAATTTGGCGGTGTCATCATCGCGCTCAAGCAGGGTTTTCATGTTGCTCTCAGCCGCAAGCGCCTGCAGGCCAGAGGTGTTGTTCAGCATGCGGTCGGTTTCATCCTCACCCAGCGCCCTGGACATGCGCAGCACCGCAGCACCGTCAATATCACCAGACCTTGTGCCCATGGTCAGCCCCGAGAGCGGAGAGTACCCCATCGAGGTGGCGATCGACTTGCCGCCCTTGATCGCGCAGAGGCTGGCCCCGTTGCCAAGGTGAAAGGCCAGCAGATGTTCCGGCAGGTTATCCCCGAAATCAGCAACCATATTGGCATAGGACAGCCCGTGAAACCCGTAGCGCCGGATGCCTGCATCATGGTGTGTTTGCGGGATGGCATAGCGCGTGGCGACCTCGGGGTTGGTGGCGTGAAACGCGGTCCCGAAGCTGCAATATTGCGGCAGGTCAGGGGCCAGTTGTTGCAAGGCATAGACGCCTGCAAGGTTGTTGGGGTTATGCAGCGGGGCCAGCGGAATGACGCTTTCGATGGTCGCGATCACCGGTGGGTGCAGCCGTGCCGGCGCTGTCATCACCGCACCGCCATGCACGATGCGATGCGCAGCGGCAGCAAATGCCGTCAACGGATAGCCTGCATCACGCAGAGCCGTCAGCATCAGGTCAAGCGCTTGCGCGTGATCGTGCGCCTCAACTGCGCTGACGTGATCGCCCAGCCGCAATTCGCCTGCAGACCCAAGATTCGTGACGCGGCCCGCAATGACAGAGCGGAGCGCTTCATCAAAGACCTCGATCTTGAGTGAGGAGGAGCCTGCGTTCAGAACCAAAATCATTTTGGCAACCCGCAACTGATGGCGGCCAAGGCCGCTGAAGCGATGCGTGCCGCTGGTGGGTCGGCGCGTGAGGTCAGCAGGATCGGCACCTTTGCACCGGTCACGATGCCTGCGGCACAACCGCCGGTCAGATAGACGAAGGCTTTGAACAGCGCGTTGCCGGAAACGATGTCGGGCACGATGATGGCATCGGCATGGCCCGCGACAGGGTCAGCTGTCAGCTTCTTTGTGGCGACCGCTTCGGGTGACATGATCAGGTCAAAAGCCAGCGGGCCAGAGACATCAACGCCGTCTAATTCCGCGCGCGCCCAGTCGGTCAGTTCTTTGGCCTCCATCGAAGAGGGAACTGAAGCAATGGCACTTTCGGTGGCTGACAGGATCGCAATCTTGGGGCGGTCATTGCCCAGCTTGTTGAGTAGTTTCTTGACTTCGATAATCGACGACTGGCGCGTCTTGAGGTCGGGGGCCACGTTGACCGCCGCGTCCGAGATCAGGATCGGCTTGCCCCCGTCAGGGTGGGAAATGTGGAAGATATGCACAAAGCGTTGCCCTGTGCGCAGCCCCGCTTCGCGCGCCACCGCAGTCTTCATAAAGACATCTGTGTGCAGCTGCCCTTTCATCAAAACATCAGCCTCGCCTGCACCGCATAGGGCGGCGGCGGTGCGGCCGGCCTCTTCCTCGCCGGTGGTGTCATGCAGGGCGTAACCCGAAATATCCCAATCGAGCTTTGCCGCCTCGGCGCGGATCATATCGGCCTCGCCGACAAACACCGGCACCATAATGCCGGCTTTAGTGGCGTCCTCTGCGGCTTCCATCGGCAGCGGCGATCCCGCACGTGCGATGGCGACGCGGGGTGCGCCAAAACTTTGCGCGCGGGCAATCAAATCTGCCGGGGCCTGTGCCTCACGGGTGGAAAGGAAGGGTGATGTCATTTTACATGCCTTTCAATGCGCGCAAGAGCCCCAGAACCGAGAGCGTCATCAGCAGCATCACCGCAAAACGCCGGAATGTCGAAGGGGAAGCGGAAAGAAACCGCCGTCCGCCTAGCCAGACACCCAGACCCAGCAAGGGAAACGCCATGACAAGGCCAATGGCGGTATCCCAGCTGACCAATCCGCCCGCCCATAAAAGCGGCAGGGTGATGATGTCGAGCCCCGTCAGGTAGACAATCATGGTGGCACGAAAGGATGCGGCCTGCATCGGTTGGGCGGACATGAATGCGGCGACGGGCAGGCCGCCGATGCCCGCGCTGTTGCACGCCCCCGAGATCATGCCGACCCCGCCGTGCCCCCATGCCCCGATCCGGCGCTGCAATGTCCAGCCGGACAGCAGCACCAGTGACATCACCAGAATAATCACAGAGATCACGATCCGCGCGGTATCCGCGCCCACCGACAGCATGACGGTGACCGAAAACGGTAGCGCAATCGCGGCCCCGCAAAGCATGTAAATGACCCTGCGCCAGTCCACATGTCCGCGAATGCTGCGGGCCTGAAAGACTGTCATCAAGATTTCGCATGCAAAGACCACCGGGATCAAAGGAAGCGGGTTTGTGACGAGGGCTGCAAAAGCGATAAAAATCGCCGAGAACCCGAAACCCGAATAGCCCCGGACAAAGGCAGCCCCCAGCAAAGCAATTGCAAGGGCCGCCGCTGTGCCGGGGCCAAGGTCGAATGGCAAACCTATTCAGCTGCCATGTCGGACGCCGAGATGCCGGCCACTTTGACAGGCTTCTTCATGGCGTCGCGGCGGAAGGGTTCACCCAACTCCTGGTTCAGGATCACTTCGATCAGCGTGGTTTTGTTATTCTCCATCTGATCCTTGATCGCCTGGTTCAACAGCGCTGTCAGCTCTTCCATTGTTCTGGCTTGCACACCGATCAGGCCGCAAGCCTGTGCGATGCCCGCGTAGGACACTTTCATGTCCAGTTCGGTGCCGACAAAGTTGTCGTTGAACCACAAGGTCGAATTACGCTTTTCCGCGCCCCACTGGTAGTTGCGGAAGACGATTTGCGTGATGGCTGGCCACTCATCGCGGCCAATCGCCGTCAGTTCGTTGACCGCAATCCCGAAGGCACCGTCGCCTGCAAAACCGATCACGGGCACATCCGGCTTGCCGATTTTTGCACCGACGATGGACGGCAGGCCGTAGCCGCAGGGACCAAAGAGGCCTGGTGCAAGGTATTTGCGGCCTGTGGGGAAGCTTGGGTAGGCGTTGCCGATGGCGCAGTTGTTGCCGATATCGGATGAAATGATCGCGTTCTCCGGCATTGCCGCCTGAATGGCGCGCCACGCCTGACGCGGTGACATCCAGTCAGGACGGGCCTGACGCGCACGCTCGTTCCATGTGGTGCCCGGATCGTCCTGCTCGTGATCAAGGCTGGACAGTTCCTGCGCCCAGGCCGATTTGGTCTGCGCGATCATTGCCTTGCGCTCTTCGCGGCCCGCGTCGCCTGCGGTGTCTGCAAGATGCGCTGTGATGCCTTTGGCAACTTTGGCGGCGTCACCTACGATGCCGACGGTGACCTTCTTGGTCAGGCCAATGCGGTCTGGGTTGATGTCAACCTGAATAACCTTGGCATCCGTTGGCCAATAGTCGATGCCGTAACCGGGGAGTGTGGAGAACGGGTTCAAGCGCGTGCCCAAGGCCAAAACGACATCCGCCTTGCTGATCAACTCCATTCCGGCCTTTGAACCGTTATAGCCCAGTGGACCTGCAAACAGCGGGTGGTTGCCGGGGAACGCGTCGTTGTGCTGGTAGCCCACGCAAACAGGCGCGTCGAGCGCTTCAGCCAGAACCTTGGAGGCTTCGATCCCGCCCTCTGCCAGAACAACGCCTGCACCATTCAGGATCACAGGGAATTTGGCAGTGGACAAAAGCTCGGCGGCTTTTGCGATGGATGTTTCGCCGCCCGGGCTGGATTCAAACTCGACAGGCTCGGGGATTTCAATGTCGATCACCTGGGTCCAGAAATCACGCGGGATGTTGATTTGGGTCGGGCCGGACAGACGCTTGGCCTTGGCGATCACGCGGGCCAGAACCTCGCAGATGCGGGACGGATCGCGGACTTCTTCCTGATAGGCCACACAGTCCTTGAACAGGTTCATCTGTTCCATTTCCTGAAAACCGCCCTGACCGATCGTCTTGTTCGCAGCCTGCGGTGTGACCAGCAAGCACGGGGTGTGGTTCCAATAGGCGGTCTTTACGGCGGTAACAAAGTTGGTGATGCCAGGGCCGTTTTGCGCGATCATCATGGACATCTCACCGGTGGCGCGGGTGTACCCGTCGGCCATCATACCGGCAGAGCCTTCGTGTGCGCAGTCCCAGAATGTGATGCCCGCTGCCGGGAAAATATCAGAGATCGGCATCATGGCAGATCCGATGATCCCGAAGGCGTGGCGAATGCCGTGCGCCTGGAGCGTTTTGACGAATGCTTCTTCAGTGGTCATTTTCATGGCGGTGGGTCCTTCCCTAAATTCCAAAGAAAATGGGAGCGCAGAATCCCCCCAATTTCGCTTTCTTGACACTAGGTTCTGCACAGCGCTGGCGTTAGGTCCAGTTGTATTACGTCCCTAAGGCCAGAGAAAATTATTTTGAGACATTAAGTCTCAAAAATCAATAATTATGGATCGCCTTGGCGATCAGGTTGACCCCCTCGGGGATGCGCGCCGAGGGGATTGATGAGTAGGCAAGCCGCAAGTATTCGGTCGGCGGGGCTTCACCTGCAAAGAACGGCGCACCGGGTTCGACCAAGACGCTATCCGCGCGCAAGGTCTCGGCCAGAACCGTGGTATCAATGCCCGCGGGTGTCTTGAGCCAAACGGATGACCCGCCATATGTCCCTTGTCCGGCAATCGTCAGACCGTGCTGATCAAGCGCACCGACCAGCAACTGCCGCCGTTCATGGAAGGTCTTGCTCATCCGGCGGATCAGCGCGTCATAGTGACCCAAAGACAAATAGTAACTCACGGTGCGCTGTATGTGGCCGGGCGGGTGGCGCAGGACCGTGGCGCGCAGGGCGCGGGCTTCGCGGATGAAAGGGGCCGGACCCACCAGATAGCCAAGGCGCAATCCCGGAAAAAGCGACTTTGAAAACGACCCCACGTAGATCACGCGCCCGTTCTTATCGAGCGACTTGAGCGACGGTGATGGCGATTTCAGAAAGGACATCTCGAATTCGTAGTCATCCTCGACGATAATGAAATCCTCGGCTTCCGCTTTCTCCAGCAGGGCATTGCGCCGGTCCAGCGGCATCGTGGCGGCAGTCGGGCACTGGTGGCTGGGCGTTGTGAAAACGACATCAGTATCATCGGGAAGGTTTTCGGGCGGCAGTCCGTCCTGATCAACGGGAACGACGCTCAGCTGGCAACGCGATTGCGTCAGGATCGTGCGCAGTGCGGGATAGCAGGGGTCCTCAATTGCTGCACGCCTGCGGCTGTTCAACAAAACCTGCGC
>NZ_DASYOK010000030.1:0-7481 GCF_036007805.1 Yoonia sp. | reverse complement strand
CCTAGGTCGATACACAAACCGAAGCCGCAGCCCGCGCCGCCGCTCCCATTCGCCAGGCTTCAGCGCCTTACCGCGGGCGCCTTTGCCGGCCGCGGGTGTCGGGATCGCAAGCCAGAACCCGTTTTTCGAGCGGATCAATGGGCCGGTGTCATGTGCGCCGATGATCTGAGGCGCGTTGGACCAGACCAGTGCTGCAGCATCAAAGCTTTCGCCCGTTCTCGGATAGGTCTGGTTCCGGATCGAATTTGACAATCGCCGACCAAGCCCGGCCTGCGTAACCTGTGCACGCCAGTCTGATTTGAGATTGCCTCCAGCCACCTTCATGGCTGTGGTCACAGCCTTTTCGCCTGCGAGGATTTCAGCTTGCATCGCAAGAACGATGTCGCCCGCGACAGAGAGGTCAAGCTTCATGCAGGTGTTGCCTCAATGGTCCAGATCAGCCGCTCGCGATCGCGCAGGGGTTCGCCTTGGATCAGGAAGGTTTCTTCGCCAAAGAGGATCTGCTCGTCGGGGCGGGGTGCAGGCAATTCAGAGACGCGCACGTCGAAACGGAATGTTTCCGAGACCAGACGCGCCGCCCCGAACGTGGTCACATCATCATTGCGACGGGGGATAATGCGGATACGGGTGAACTGCCCTTCGCAATCTCGATGCCAAGCCTCACGGGTAAGGTTTGGATCAGCGAAGAGGAGATCGAGTGTCCTGGCAAAAGCTGTCATGGCTCAAGCACCTCAGTTTGCGCTGAAGATCCGGATCGCCATGCGCGGTCGCTTGTTTACGGGCAGGATCGAGCTTTCCGTCATCAGATCGATCCAGCGGCCCTTGGCGTCAATCATCTGGCGGGCGTAAAGCGGCAACCCGATGGTATTGGCCGTCTCCAGCAGATTGGCCGGCCCACCATAGGTGGTGAAGGTGTCAAACGTGCCGAGCGGAAACGCGATCCCTTCGCCTGCGGGGATGAGCCGCTCGGATGTCCCGTTCGAGAGGGTGACAGAGCCATTATATTCCTCAAACAACATGCCCGCGAAGGGGAAGGCGCGGCGCATGTCTTCGCGCAGCGGCTGGCCACCGGTAGCGGAGAAGAACTTATAGGCCTCTTCAGTTTTGGGATGGCTGATCAGCTTGTCGAAGAATTCCGAGCTGACCAGTGCATGCGCGGTAGTCATGGTTTCGCCGAGCAGATTGTCCTCCATAGCACGCAGTACGCTGCGGACTTTGCCCTGCACATTGGTGCCCGCGGTGCCGAACACGAAGTCGACCGAGATCTTCTCCAGGCCGAACTCAACAAAGTAGTCGTAAAGTGTGGTGCCGGCACCGTCTTTCACAATGCCGCGCAGCGCATTCATCTCCATGTATTCGCGGGTCTGGGCGTGTTTGCGGCGCATCAATGTGAGCTTCCGGTTCATCACCTCGACCAGCGGATCGGCGGCGTCCGATACACCAAGGGCTGGCATGCCCTGAATGTCGGCGGGCAGGATCACATCGTCATGCGGGATCCAGGGCAGCGCAAAGCTGCGCATCGAGCGCTGTTCGCGGTTCCCTACGGTGGCAGGCGCACCGAGTGGCACAGAGGGCAGCAAGCTCAGCACCCCTTCGCGTTGTTCGATGACGATGGAGCGTTGCGTGACGCCCTCGAAACGGAACAGGCCGATCTGGCCCAGGCGGGTGTAGAGGTTGGGCAGGATGTTGATGGCCTGCGTCATTTCAGCGAGCGAATAGCCGCCCGCGTCAAAGGGGTTTCGTGTGAGGGTCATGGGGAACTCCGGGGGAAAAAGGGGCAGGGGGATGGTTGGCAGCTGCGGATAGCTGGATCAGGCGGTATCGCGCGGGATGATGCCCAGCGCGGCCAGCTGGCCATGCTTTGTCGCTATCTTCGCGGCATCATCGATGGTGGCATCAAAGACGAGCGCTGCTTTCGAGACGATGGACGGGCCGCGGGCAAGAATGATGGCTGTGGCGTCTGCTGTCGTAGCATCGACCGCACGGAGCAAGACGGCTGCGGCCGTTTGGGCACCGTCCGATCCGCCGGAGGTCGCAAGCTTGTATTTGCCGCTGGCCGTGATGCGGCCGAGGACGGCACCGACTGGATAGGCAGTGCCAGCGAGCAGCGTGACAGTTTCGCGGGTGAAGTTGGGGTTCAGTTCGTATTTGAGAACATCGCCCATGGTGGGTGGCTGCGTCAGGACGGTCATATCGGGGATCCTTTAGATCAGGGTGCAAAAAGAAATCCCCTACCGGGGAGGTACGGCAGGGGATCAGGTGGCAGGGCGTCAAGAGTGGGTCTGGCGCTCAGCCGTTTACCCCTGCTGAGGCCGCACGTTTCGCGGCGGCGACGATCGGGCTTTCCGTGACTTTGGGAAGAATAGGTGATGGCGGGGCTGCCACGATATCGCGGGCGTCGGCTGCCGCAGCTGCGCGCTGCAACACGAGTGAGCGCAAGGCCTCTGGTGTGGTCCCGTCGCGGAGCGCCTGTGCGGCATCAATGGTGACACCGAGCCGTCCGGCCTGTGCAGCAATTTCGGCGACCTCTGCGGCTGCCTCGCGAAGCTGTGTCGACAGTTCCGCTAGATTACTCGTTTGCGCAGCGATTGGCACCGATGATGGCGCGGCAGTTGCCGAGGCGGGCACTGTGTCTTCTCGCGGCACCTCCTGCCCATCATCGAGGGCATCCGGTGACTTTTCTGCATCATCGAGCACCGTGTTTTCAGCGTCGGTGGTTTCCTCTTGTGCCTGTTCGGCGTCTGTTCTGGCGCTCATGGCGGCCTCCTTTGGTCGGATGTGAGCGGCACGGGGCAACCGCGCGCTGGGGGTTGGGCTCGATAGGTTTTCGCGGAAGTGTGTAAAGCCGCGTGTGAGGTCGATGACTTCATCGGCCAAGCCAGCGCTGAGGGCCTCCGTCCCGCGATAGGTCGCGGCTTCGGTTGCAAGCGCAGCCTCCTGGCTCAGACGTGCAGCGCGGCCGGCGGCAACGGTCTCGGCAAAGAGGAAACGCAGCACATCGATTTCGCGCTGGATGTCGGCACGAACCCCGTCCGGCAGTGGCGTGTAAGGATTGCCATCGACCTTGTGCGCACCGGAGTGGATCAGCGTGACACGCATGCCGTCCTGATCAAGCTGGCCGCTCATGTCGGCATGCATCACAACAACGCCGATGCTGCCGACAGCCCCTGTGCGCGGTAGCAGGATCCGATCAGCCTGACTGGCCAGCGCGTAGCCCGCCGAGAAGGCGTGTTCGGCCAGAAAGGCCCAGACCGGTTTTGTCGCGCGGATCGCGCGAATGCGATCTGCCAAATCAAAAACACCAGCGACTTCGCCGCCAAAACTGTCAATTTCCAACGCAAGGCCGCGCACGGCCGGATCACCTGCTGCCGCATCAATCTGGGCCGCGATCCCCTCATAGCTGGTCTGGCCCGAGGACTGGCCAATCCAGCCGCCGCGATGAATGAGCACGCCAGAGATCTCGATCACCGCGATCCCGTCGATGACAGGGTAGGGCGCATCGCCATGCTGACGCAGTCTCTCAGGCAGGCCACCGGCCAGAATGCTGGCGCGGGCGGGTAGGGTGGCGCTGCTGGGCACATCGATCAGATCACCGCCCACCAGCTCGACTTGTCGGCCAAGGATGTGGGGCCCAAGCCCGGACAGAAATGCCATAGCCTTGGAGGGTTGAACCAGCAGCGGCGTGTTGAACGCACGTGCGGATATGCGAGCGTGGAGCATGACATTTGTGCCTTGGCTTGGTTTTGCACTTCAGATCTCCGTATGGTAAGGGTGTTTTGTAATTTGTAAGGAATCGGCGGATGAAAGAATCAACAGTTACGGTCAAAGGTCAGACAACCCTGCCCAAGGACGTTCGGTCGGCTCTTGGCCTCGCAAGCGGTGATCGGGTGCGCTACGTAATCCTTGAGGGAGAGGTGCGGATCCTGAAGGCCCGGCCTGTGAAGGAACTGCAAGGCCTGCTTGCGCGACCTGAACGAGAGGCGGTTTCGCTTGATGCGATGGAAGAGGCAATTGCCGCAGGCGCCACGGAAAGCGCAGGCGGTACAACGTGATCGGCCTCGATACCAATGTTCTGGTGCGCTTTCTGGTGCAGGACGATCCTGTGCAGTCGCGTATTGCAGCTGACGCGTTTGACCAGCTCACCCAAGCCGATCCGGGGTTCGTCAGCCGCGAGGTTCTGATTGAGCTCGTCTGGGTGCTTGAGCGGGCTTATGACTACAAGCGCTCGGAAATTGCCGCAGCACTCGATGGGCTGCTGTCCGCCGCGGAGTTGGAGATCGAGGTTGCCGATGATGTCGGCCCCGCGTTGGAGTTCTATCGCGCGAATGGCTTCGGCTTTGCGGATTTGATGATTGTGGCGGCGTCCCGACGTTCCGGTGCTGCAGAGCTGCTGACGTTTGATCGTAAAGCTGCACAACTGCCTGGGGTGCGACTACTGACGGCCTGAAATCTAGTTATTCTCCTTATTCTCCTTATTCTCCTTATTGTCATGGATGTCATTCATGTCATCATCGTCGGCATCGCTGGCCCCGTCCGTGAGCGCGATGGTGCAGGAAGTGTTGAGGCGGGTTATGTCTCACCCCATTGGATGACCTACAAACAGGCGAAAGAGCTTGGCGCGAATGTGCGCAAGGGCGAGCGTGGGTCTTTGGTTGTCTATGCCAACAGCATTACCAAGACCGAAGAGCAGGACGACGGCAGCGAAGAAGAGCGCAAAATCCCTTTCATGAAAGGTTACAGCGTTTTTAACGTCGATCAGATCGACGGCTTGCCCGAGCAATACTACACCAAGCCGGAACCCGTCATCGATGGTGCAGAGCGGATCGCGCATGCAGATGCATTCTTTGCGGCAACCGGTGCCGATCTGCGCCATGGTGGCAATCGTGCCTTCTATAGTGGTGGGTCTGATCATGTGCAGATGCCAGCCTTTGAAAGCTTCCGCAGCCCTGAGGCCTATTATGCAACCCTTGCCCATGAGCGGACGCATTGGACCAAGCACAAAACCCGTCTCGACCGTGAATTCGGGCGCAAGAAATGGGGCGACGAAGGCTATGCCAAGGAAGAGCTAGTCGCAGAGCTTGGCGCGGCATTCCTTTGTGCTGACCTGGCCCTGACCCCTGAGGCGGGCGAGGATCATGCAGCCTATATCCAAAGCTGGTTGAAGGTCTTGAAGGATGACAAGCGCGCTATCTTTGCAGCGGCAGCCCACGCACAGCGCGCGGCTGATTTCTTGCATGGATTGCAGGGCGATAGTGAAGTCAAACACGAGGTCGCCGCCTGGTGCGGCGGCTTCGCCTTTGGCGGGGGTGGAAAAATTTGCGTCCGCTGGTGGCGGACGCGGTCACCCTATCGGGCTTAAAAATGCCAAATACGTTTCAAAATGCATGAAACGTATTTTGAAATGTCACTGAAAACATAGCGTTATCAGTAACATAACCGTTTCACGGTAGCTGTTTTGCGTTTCACTGTAGATTATTTGACGCTTGAGCGTCACTTGCACCAATTTTCGTTTCAAAACGGTTGAAACGTAAAGTTGCGATCCTACAAAAATCATGATATTATAATGGCTTAATCATTTCACACTTAAGAAAATACGTTTCATGGCATCGATCGAGCAAGACATCCTAGACTATATCGCCCAGCACCCAGCTTCTGGCCGCGACGCCATTCGTCGTGGGGCAGCGCCCGATGCAGGTGAGACGACCATCTATCGCGCGCTCAAACGTCTCGTCGATGCTGGAAGACTTGAAGTCACAGGACGTGGACGAGGGACGCAATATACGATTGCCGGTTCGGCAGCGGTCATTGCCTATCTGCAAACACCCTATAATCAACGCCCAGCAGTGCCCTACAAGCCCGAATTCTTAGACGCCTATGTGCCTGGCAAGACATTCTATCTGTCCGCAACGGACCGGCAGGCACTCAGAAAGGCTGGAAGTCCGACAGGTCCACAACTTCCTGCCGGAACCTATGCCAAACGCATCCTTGAGCAGCTCTTGGTCGATCTGGCGTGGGCATCATCGCGTATGGAGGGGAACACCTACGACATCTTGCAAACCGAGCGCCTGATCAAATTTGGTGAGGCCGTCGATGGAAAGGATCGCAAAGAAGCGCTGATGATCCTCAACCACAAAGAGGCGATTCAATATGTGGTCGATAATCTCGACACGATCCAGATTGCGCGGCCTGACCTGTTCAACATCCACGCTCTGCTTGCAGAAGGCTTGCTTGCCGATCCTGCGATGGCCGGTCGATTGCGCGGCACGCCAATCGGGATTTCGCATTCAAGCTATAAGCCACTAGAAGATGGCATCACCATCGAAGAAGAATTCGAGATCATCCTGCAAAAGGCAGCGGCGATCGATGATCCGTTCGAGCAGTCCTTCTTTTTACTTGTCCATATTCCCTATCTTCAAGGCTTTATCGACATCAACAAGCGCACATCGCGGGTTGCTTCAAACATCGCACTTCTCAAGGCCGACTTGGCCCCGATGTCGTTTTTAACGATGGATGATGCGGCCTACATCGATGGATTAATCGGGGTCTATGAGCTCAATAACGTCGCCCTGCTACGTGAAGTCTACATCGATAGCTATCTCGCCTCAGCCAAGAAATACCGCGTTCTTCGTGCCGAGGTCGATGTTCCGGAGAAAGCAGCGTTGGCATATCGTGATTTTGTCCGCGAAGCCGTCCGATATAGCGTGCTGAAGACCAAGAAATTTGTGGCCGAAGACGTGATGGCGATGGCGGTTGAGCAAGGCATTCCCGAGGCAGATCGTGAAGCGGTAGTGGATTATGCGCATCAGCAACTCAAAGGGCTGCATGAGGGGAATTTGATACGGTATAAGCTTAAAACAGCTGACTTAGAGGGTATTGAGCTGATTTAGCCATTTTTCTTGAGAGCAAATCTAGGCCCAAATGAGCAGCGAGACGATCATCTCCGGACACAGCGAACGGCGATTCCATAGGTCTTATTGAAGACGTTGTACTGGAAGCCGTCACTGAATCTCTGGCTCCTCGCAACGTTACTAGCGTTCTCCGACGAGGCCCAGTACCACCCGGCAGGGAAGTTGCCCGTTATGTTAAAGTCGAATGTCGTTCCTAATGGCCCGCCCGGTGTGGAATCCCCCTGACCCACGAGATTATCGTATAGAAGGTCAAGCTCATCACGTGCGGGTAAATACCACTCGGCGCCCGCATTACGGCATGCTTCTGCAGCCGGGTGCTGGGCAATGCCTGCTGTTGCCATAGCGTCCGTATTAGCCACACCATCGGTCAAGCTGCTCGTACCCGCCGTTGTCGTGTTTGTTGCTTTCCATAGACGAGTAATTTGGCTGCCTGTGCAGCTCGTGCCGTTCCATGTCATGCCGTGGTCGCAGGCCGCTGCATACATGCGCGCACCTCCAACTGTGTCTCCCGCGTAAATCGCGCCATCACTTGTGCAGCGCGTGCCGATTGGACCAGTTGTGCATGGGTCAGGT
>NZ_DASYOK010000029.1:0-4539 GCF_036007805.1 Yoonia sp. | reverse complement strand
GACAACGAGCCAACCGTCGTTGCCGGTGTCATCATGGGCGTGAAGAAGTCGCGCTATAACGGACGCGATTTTGGCGTGATTGCGCTGGATACCTACGCGGTCCCGGTCTGATTTAGCGGGGCGGCGTTCGCGCCGCTCCATCCCCAACCCCGCTTGAAATAGAAGGATTCGCCAGATGGCTATCTTCCAGAGTTCCACAGCAAAGGGGCAGGCCGCGACGCCTTCGGCATATCAGGCCGGTATCGTCACGACTGCCATCTTTGAATACACCTTCACCGACGCCTATGCGACAGCCACCGATGTGATCGAGCTTGGCCTCCTGCCTGCCGAAACACAGATCGTCGGTGCGACTATCATCGGCACCGGCCTTGGTGCGACCACGGCTGACATTGGTATCATGACCGGCACCCCCAGCGATACCGTGGGCGAACGCACCGTCGGCGCTGAAATCTTCAATGATACCAGCGTCAACAACGCCACGGCCAATGCCGCACTGGCAACTTGCCTTGGTGTTGCCCGCCAAAACTACCACCGCGCAATCGGTGCAAAGGTTGCGGCCAACGTCGCAGCCGGTGCGGCCAAGCTGACGGTCAAGATCGACTACATCGCTTGATGACATTGCGGCGCGCGGGCCAGATCCGCGCGCTGCCCCACGATCACGGAGGAAGCCATGCTGATCGAACACACCACCAAACGCCCGAACGGTTCCATCCACTCCATTGGAGGGGTGAAATACCACTTCGAGCCGACCGCAGACGGCGCGCATGTGGCCGAGGTCGAAACCCCGGCGCATATCCAGCGTTTTCTGTCGATCCCGTCATTCACGGTTTATGACCCGAACGCGCCCGTTGAGCCTGTAGTGCAGGCGGCACCTGTTGCGCCCGCTGCAACAACTGACGCGCCCACCGGCGACGAGGGCGACGAAGACGCGCCGACACCGCTGGAAGACGCGCCCGACGAGGTGCTCGACCAGCTTTACGAAGACGCCTACGGCAAGAAGCCTCACCACAAGGTCAAGCGCGACAAGATCATTGATATGATCCGCAAGGCCCCCGCCAAAGAGGCTGAGTAACAGCCATGCCCGTCAACGTCGCTGATGTTCTATCGCGCGCCTCCAAGGCACTGAGCGACGTTGACGAGGTGCGCTGGACCGCAGCCAGCAAGCTCGAATATTTCAACGACGGGCTTTTGGAAATCGCCGTTCAGAAGCCTTCCGCCTTTTCCCGCACCGTGGAGTTGCCGCTTGCCGCTGGCACGCTTCAGACAGTGCCGGAAGCCTATTCCGGCCTGATCCGGGCCGTCCGCAACGTCACCGGAGACGCAGGAGCCACGCCACGCGCCGGGGGCAGGGCGATCACACCCACGCGCCGCGACATTCTCAATGACCAGTTCCTTGACTGGCACAGCGCTGCCACGATTCCGTATGCGCGGACCGTGCAGCACGTCATTGCAGACGAGTTCGAGCCGCGTCAGTTCTATGTCTTCCCCGGCAACGACGGGACCGGCATTATCGAGGCGATTGTCGCGCTGATCCCCGACGCCATTGCCAGCCCGATCACAAGCGCCACCGCCGCGCCGCTGGATCGCGTCTATTTCAACGCCTTGGCCGATTACGTGGCCTATCGCGCTTATGCCGAGGACACGATCCTCAACGGCTCCGTGCAGCGCGCGCAGGCGCATTACCAACTGTTCCAGCAAGCCCTTGGCATCCGTCAGGGCATCGAGGGCGCGGCCAACGTCAACACCACCAACAGCAGGGGCCAAGCATGACCGTCACCGTCTCGCTCACGCAATTCCTGCCGATGGTCCTGCCACATGCGCCGGAGTGCCCACCGTCGATTGCGACGTTCAATCTGCGACTGGCCGCTATCGAGTTCTGCGAGCGCACGCTGTGCTGGCGTCACCTGACTACCGTGACCATCAACCGCGATGGTCGCGCCCTGACCGCGCCGCCCTATGCCGCCATCCACCGGATCGAATCCGCCGTGTTCAATGAAGAGATCAAGCTGGAACCGCTGCAATTCTCGGACGTGGACGAAAAGACCTTCGAGAACACCGCAGGCACGCCGCCCAAGTATATCACGCAGGCGCAATACAACACTGTCCGCATCCTGCCCTTTCTGGAAGGCACGCTGTCTTTGTCCCTGTTTCTCAAGCCGGTCAACGGCACGGAAATGGGCGAGGACTACAACGGCATTATCACGGACGCCTACGACGTTGTGCCAGAGTTCATCTACAAAATGCACGCGGAGCAAATCGCAGCGGGCGCACTGGCCCGCCTCTTGGCGCAGCCCGGCAAGCCGTGGTCAGACATCAACGCGGCATTGCTCTACGGCCAGCGGTTCAATGCTGTGATGGATCAACACTTCTCGGTCAGCCTGACCGGGCAGCAGCGGGCACGCAGGCGCACACGCTATAACGATTTTTGAGGTGAGCCATGAAGATCCGCATCGCAGACTTCAAAGGCGAGATACCCCGGCGATCCGCGCGCCTTCTCCCTGAAAACGTCGCAACCATCAGCAGCAACGCCCGACTGGACGATGGCAATGTCATCGCCTTCCGTGAGAGCTTCGGCGTGCATGAGTTCGCCGCGCCTGCGCAGGGCTTCTATCTGCACAACGGCGTATGGCTGGCTTTCAGTCAGCCGGTCGATGTGGCCCCCGGCCCAGTTGCGCAGGACAGGCTGTATTACTCGCAGGAAACCGACCCGCCACGCATGATCGTGGGCGGCGTTGACTATCCTCTGGCGCTGAATGCCCCCGCAGCCGCGCCAACGCTGGCCCTTGTGGGCACGCTGTCCGCAGAAATCGCGCAAACAATCGTCTACGCCTATACATTCGTCACGCAGTTCGATGAGGAAAGCGCGCCGTCGCCTGTCAGCGCCGCGTTGCTTTGGTCCGCAGGCTGCACCGTGACAGTATCGGGGTTTTCTGCCGTGCCCGCTGGCCGAGGTATCGACCGGATCAGGCTTTACCGCTCCCAGACCAGCGGGCTTGGCGTCACCGATCTGTATTTTGTGGCCGAGATTCCAGCCGCCACGGCCAGCTATAGCCACGACGACGCGGCCAACCCGTTGCAGGAGGTGCTTCCCTCTGCCGACTTTGACCCGCCCCCCGCAACCATGCAGGGGCTTGTCTCCATGCCCAATGGGATGATGGCCGCGTTCAACGGGAAAGAGGTTCTGTTTTCCGAGCCATTCCGCCCGCACGCATGGCCGGAGAAGTATCGCCTGATCGTGGACTTCGATATTGTGGCGCTGGCATCCTTCGGCACAACGCTGGCGATCCTGACCAAAGGCACGCCATACATTGCCCAAGGCACCGCTCCCGAAAGCATGGCAATGCAGCGCATGGAGGCAAGCCTGCCCTGCATTTCGCGGCAAGGCGTTGTGGATCTGGGCTATGCCGTTGCCTATCCATCCAATGACGGGCTTGTGGTCCTGACCGCCAGCGGTGCGCAACTCGCATCGCGCAGCCTGTTCAGCCGCGACGACTGGCGCGCATTGTCCCCTGCCAGCTTCTTTGCCGCCAACTATGATGGCCGCTACGCCTTTGCCTATCGGTCTGGCGATATTGACACCGTGGATGGTGGCGAGGCCGTGCTTGATCCGGTCCCTGCCGATACGTTCAACGGCGGCACACCAGACTCGCTCATTGTGGGCTTTGTCAATTACGAGGGCGGGACACCGTTTACCAGCGCCGCAATCAACTCCATCGGGTTTATCGACCTGACAGGCGAGCAGCCCCACTTTATGCGGACTGATCCGGGCGCGGTAGGATCGCCAGATAATCTTTTCTTCGATCCCGTGTCGGGCAACCTGTTCCTTTTGATCGACAACCAGCAAGTTGCGCAGTTCGACAGTCGCCGCGCACCGGCCACATCCTACACATGGCGTTCAAAGACGTTTTTCATGGTGTCGCCTGCATCCTTTGCGGGAATATTGATCGAGGCCAACACAACCGAGGCACAATCCGTTCTGAAAACCCGCGTCTATGCCGATGGCCGACTGGTGCGCGAGATCGACCGATTCAACCGACCAGAGCGCCTGCCGGGCGGGTTCCGCTCAAAGGTCTGGGAAATCGAAATCGAGGGAAACGCGGAAGTGACCTCAATTTCAATGGGCGAAAGCCTTGATGAATTGGCGGTGCCCTGATGGTTGATCAAGCCGGACAATACGGGCTGTCACAGTCAACAATGGAGAAACTGGCGGTGTTGCTTGGGGAGCGACCACGCACGCCCGGCAAGGCCGCTCTGCGCCGTGAGGATGAGGCGCGGATCGTAGATGGCGTGGCGCAACTGATTGCGTCCAGCACGCCCAGCACCGGCTCCATGCAGCTATTCGCAGGCAGTATCGACAAGGGCTGGATAGCGGCCAATGGCGCTGCGGTGTCACGCGCGGCTTATCCCGCCCTGTTCCGCAAGATTGGCACAAAATTTGGGGCAGGGGACGGATCAACGACCTTCAACCTGCCAAACCCCACACCGATTGGCCTGAACACTTGGGCAATCCGTATCTGATGAAGGACGCGCATCATGGCT
>NZ_DASYOK010000028.1:0-12128 GCF_036007805.1 Yoonia sp. | reverse complement strand
GGAAACAGGCGAAGGCTAAGCTCCTTTACAGGGTCGCAATGCCCTACGTAACAATCCAGCCTGAGACCTATCCGCCTCCCCAAATTCAGTAGCAAATTCAGGGCGTTTGGTCGCTCACAAATCATTCATACCCCCTCCTTTCTTTTTGATGGGATCAACCCGCAAATCCCCAGCCCAAACCACATTGGGCCCGGTGATCAGCACGGTGCCGAAGATGACCGGAATAGGCCGTCCTTCTTCAGCGGTCGGCAGGCTGAAATCATCGAGCCCCGCAGCGAGAGGCTTTTCGACCTTGGGGCGCGGGCTCAGCGCATAAGAGATTGCCGAGAGCACCAGCCCGAGAACGAGCTGTGCGATGAAGTTCCAGACCATGAGGATGTGCCGTTTGCAGATTGCCGCCGCGGGAGCGCGTCAGACGATGGAGCCGCCACCGAAGGGATTGCGGCCGGGGATCTCAGGAAAGCCCCCGAAGTTTGGCAGGTTGCCAAATTTGGTAGCGCATGTGCTGGCGCGCAGGTCGCAGCCGGGCGCGATGTCTGCCAGTACGGGCACAGGCTCGCCCGTCTCCGGGTCGATCTCCGGGCTGGCGAGCGCTGCGGCCAGTTCGGGCATCGGGCGCGAGAGCGTTATGGTCCCGGCTGAGTGGCCATTGATGAACCCGAGTTGCGTTCCGAACCGCAGCACCCAGCCACGATACCACCCGCTCGGTTCGCCAGCTGCCTCTGGAATTGTCACCGTCGATCCGCCATTTGCGGTGGCTGTCACTGTGCCTGTCAGCCAGGAAAGCGCGATGTCCAGTCCACAGCCCCGCCCGTAAAGCGCATGGCGGCAGAGGCGCTGGTACTTTGCCCGCACGCCTGCGCGGCGCAGCGTACTGAAGATCGACTCGGCTTGCAGTAGGATGCGCTGACCTTCGACTTCCGCGCCCACCACGCGGCCCTTCCAATGCGCGACCGTCTCGCCCAGCACCTGCTCGTGGCCGCGAAAGATCGTCAGTGTCACCGGCGCGTTGCCCATGGGTGCGAGATACCGCCGCGCGAAGGGATGCGAGAGCGGCCAAGTCAGTTCCAGCCGACCGCGTTCGATCTCACTTGTCTGCACCACATCACCATGGGCTAGCGCGGCTGGCTCCCAGGTAATCTCGGTCCCTCCGCTGCCCGCGCTGGTCCAGGTTGTGGCCTGGCTGGTGAAACGCCAAACCTGATCGCCCTCGACAAACTGGTAGAGGAAATAGGGGCGGCCGTCGGCGACAGAGTCTTCAATGTTTGTGTATGTCATGAGGCTTGGGCTTTGTGGCTATGGTGCGAAGCGCGCGGGCCGGGCTAAATGAGCGCGCGGTCCCGATGGAAGCAAGATATCGGGCAGTTGTGTAGCATCCTTGAGCAAAATGGTCAGAGAACGGCTAGGAGCCCCAACTGACCCTGCGGGCGCCGGTATGTTTTGCAGCCGCGCGTGGGCGACAAGGGCGGCCGTTTGCGGTTAGTGGGCTCGGCCCTCGGTATTTTTCGAAACGGCTGCTTCGACTCGGTGCAGAGACTGACTACAGCCTGCCACTTTTCGGGCCCTTAATGTTGGTAGAACAGCTAATAAGCTTCGCCACACAAACAACGGCTCGCGCAATCAAAGAGGAGGTTGGTGGATCAAACGCTCACTCCGCAGGCACTGCACTTCATCAGCACTTGCCCAACCTATGATTGGCCAATACCCGCAGAAATTTGGTTTATATGCGCGCCCGTCTTAATCATGACATCATCAATCAAATCGATGGCCGCCTTCAATGCCTCGATGTCCCCGGCGCGGATTAGAACCACGAATTTTCGCAGTTCTGCGGAAAGTGTTTGAGCGCCCAATACATCGCAAACACCGATTAGTTTATGAACCAGGCGGCCCATCGCGAAGGTGTCGCGCTTGCCGATCAGAATGGGCAACTGGATCCGGACCGCCTCGATCTCGGCTGAAAAGCTTTTGAGTGTCCGCGATAGCAGTGCGCCGCCATCAATTTCGCGCAGTTCCCTCAATTTTTTGTTGTCGAAGCTCTCCGTTGTAATCAACTCGGGTACTGCCGGCGCAACTCCCTGCGCCAAGGCTGCCAGTTGTTGCAGATCGAGCGGCTTGCGAAGACAGCCATCAAATGCAAGATTGCTCAGCATCACTGCAATCTGGGGTGGCTGGTGCGCAGTAAAGCCGATAATAAGGGCCCGAGCGGAAGGTCCGCCACCACGACGGATGAGGGCAGCCGCCTTGTCGCCATCAAGTGAAGGCATATGCATGTCCATCAGGATCATGTCGAATTCTTCGGCCTCGGCCAACGAAACTGCGATTTCGCCGTCGGCCGCCTCAGTTGGCAGCATGCCTATGCTGGCAAGCTTTACACAGGTCAATTGACGGATCATTTCATGATCCTCGGCAACCAGCACCCGCATTCCTGCCAGAACAGCTGCAGGGTCGTCGTGCACATCATCCGAAACTGGCACCGCGCTATCCGCCTCAGGCAGCGTCACGTTCAGCCAGAACCGGGAGCCCTTGCCAAGCGTGCTTTCCACGCCTAGCTCGGCTCCGATCGCACTCGCCAGTCTGCGGCATATGGCAAGGCCCAAACCTGTACCTTCCTGGTTTGTCCCGTCGCGCTCCAGCATCCCAAAGTCGCGAAACAGCCGTGGAATATCTTCGGAGGCGATTCCGCAACCGTTATCACTGACCGAAAATGTGACCGTATTTCCCGTAGGACCGGTTACATCGAGCGTCGCCGACAATTGAACACTACCACCGCGCGTTGCCTTGACGGCATTGGTGGCAAAATTCAACAGTATCCGTCGCAACGCCGTCAGATCGCCCAGCAAGATGGGCATGGAGTCGGCATGCACGTCGACCTGCGTTCCATTGCGGTCAGCCGCGGGTTGCACAAGATTGCCCACCTGCACGAGTAATTCCATCGGTGCGAAGGGCTCTGGCCGCAACCGTATCTCACCCGCATTCAGCTTGGCTAAGGCCAATACATCGTCGATCAGGTTCAGCATACCGTGGCCTTCCTGCTGAAGTCGATGTACGATAATATCCATAGCTTCTTTCGTCGTGTCGTCGCGTAGCAAATCGATACTGCTAAGAATCGCAACCAATGGTGTCCGTAAATCATGTGCTAGAACTGCCATCAATCGTGCCTTCCGGGCATCCGCATCAACCAGCACCTTTAATCGCGTACTTTGCTCGGCGGCTTCCGCAATCAGCACAGCTCGCTGCTCTTCGGCTTGGATTAGGTCCGTGACGTCAAGAAAGGTGACGACGACCCCGGTGATCACCTCCCCGTCCAAATAGGGGTTAGCCCGCAACAGAAGTTGCCTTGGAGCCCCCTTCCCAGGCAGCTTATGCTCGACCGGCTTGCCTGTCTTGAAAACCTGTAGGATGTCCCCCTCCAGCTCGGGATATTCCACCGTGCTGGCCAGTTCTGTCAGTGGGCGACCAATGTCGGGCTTCCGCAGTTTAAAGAACTTCGCTGCAGCTGGGGTGAAGTTCCGGATCATCATCTCCTTGTCCAGAAAAATACTTGAAATACCTGTCGCATCATAAAGATTCGACAAATCAGTATTCACTCTTTCGAGTTCATCGACCTTGTCGCTCAACTGTGCATTTACAGCGCTGAGTTCCTCGTTAAGCGACTGCATTTCTTCCTTAGATGCTTGCAGTTCCTCGTTTCCAGACTGCGCTTCCTCATTGACCGAAACCAGCTCTTCATTTGAAGCGCTCAACTCTTCAAGAGCGGTTTCGTATTGTTCTATCGTCGAGGATAAACGTTCGTTCAGTTCGCGCAGCTCGCGTTCGGATGCGTCTGCATCCGCTTGTGCCGCACTCAGCTGGCCTGCTTTGCCGCCACTGAAAGGAAGCTTGCCAAAGGAGCGGAAGACTACCAGAAACTGTGTCTCCCCAATCTCGCTATTGTTGAGGGGCTCTACAACCATTTCTACGTTCAACGCAGCGTCGTCTTCAGGCAAAACTGTGCGGCGCAAGATGGGTTTGCCAGTTTCCAGTGACTCGCGCAGCGCAGACCGCAGATCCTGCCGCAACTCGCGCCGCACGAGATCGAACAAGTGCTGGCTGGGGGCACCGCGCGGTGTCTCGAAATACTGCCGGTTCCGCGCTGAGAAAAAAATGATGGTGCCGTCACTGCGGACAACCACATGCGCGGGACTGTGGCGCTCCAATATCTGATGTTGTGCTCGCTCTTGTACCCGGTGAGTGATCGCGCCCCGCAACCGGTCGTTGTGTTGATTTTGCGGTATTTTTTTGCGAAACTCATACAGCTGGATTGGTATGCGGGGGCGTCGGTCGCCGAGGTCGAGACTCTTAAATATCCGGTGCTTCTTGTCGATGACAGCGAACAGATTATCGTTTTTTCCCAGGCTTTCCGAATTACCCAGAAACAAGAATCCGCCTGGATTGAGCGCGTAGTGCAAGATCGGGATAACACGCTGTTGAAGCTCTGTTCCAAGATAGATCAGAAGATTTCTGCACGACACAAGATCCATTTGGGCAAAAGGAGGATCGCCTGTCAGACTGTGGGCGGAAAAGATGCACATATCGCGGATTTCGGGGCCGATAACCCAGCTTTCCCCATCCTGACGGAAAAAGCGTGCCTTCCGTTCATCTGACACATTCTTGAGCAAAGGGCCAGGATAGCGCCCGGCCCTGGCCACCCTCAGAGCGTGTGTGTCAATGTCGGTCGCGAAAACCTTAACCGTCGGACTGGCAGAAAACCCATCCATATGTTCGCGGATCAGGATGGCCAATGAATAGGCCTCTTCTCCAGTAGCGCAGCCTGGCACCCACAGCCTTACGGTATCATCGGTACCACGGTTGGCCAGAAGCGATGGCATTACGTGTACGCTCAATGCCTCGAAGGCGTCTTCATCTCGAAAAAAGGCTGTGACGCTGATAAGCAGATCGCGAAACAGCGCCATCACCTCGGTCGGGTCGTTGCGCAGGCGCTCAAGATAGGCCTCGGGGTTCGTTGTCTGCACGACCTGCATCCGCCGTGCAACCCGACGAAAAAAGGTCCTGACCTTATATCCCGCAAAATCCCGACCGGAATGATTGCGCAGCAGTTCGCAAATATCGCCTTGCAAGCGCTTTCTCTCAGCCTCTGTCGTGTCCAGCTCCCCGCGGCGCAACTCTGCACCAATCGCCGCCGCAGCCTTCTGCAACTCTAGCAGCTTGTTGGGAATCTGTTCGGGCGGCAGGACAAAATCAACGTATCCGCTGGCTACCGCACTTTCCGGCATTTCCGAATGCTCAGGCCCATTGCTGCCTGTCAACTGCGCAAAGGTGATACCTCCGTGTTCCTTGATTGCCCGCACCCCAATCGTGCCGTCATGATCCCCCCCCGCGAGAACGATCCCGACCGCATGCTCCTGCTGATCGATGGCGAGGGCGCTGAAGAACACGTCGATCGGCTTGCGCTCCCGCAGCGCGGGGTCAGTTTTCAGCAGACGCAAACGCCCATCACTGATTGACAGGGAGTTGCCTTCGGGCAGGACGTGCACAACCCCGGGACGGACTGGATCCCCGTCCTTGATGACCTCGACAGGCAGCTTCGTGAAGTGGCTTATGACCTCATGCAACAGGCTTTCACGGGTCGGGCTGAGATGGGTCACGACAACGAAAGCCGTGTCGGGCGTATCCTGAGCCTGGCTGAAAAAAGCCTTTAGCGCTGGAATTCCTCCAGCGGATGCTCCCAAGCCAACCACGTAGGTCGTTTGCGGCATAGATCAAAGCTCCTACGTAAGGCATGACTAATCATGATGCTTCACCTTTTTAAAGTCAACCGAGCCTTCGCTGCGCGCCTGCTCAAAACCTACCGCATGACGGGACCCAGCCCGGTTGGCGATGTTTGGTGTCAATAGTCAGTAAATCCAAATTTCCTTGCTTGCTTACCGTTTATGTGAAGTGCCTCGAGTCGACGCGGTTCTACTTGCCTAGAGGGGCAACGCTGCGGTGCCCTCAGTTGGGTTACTGCCCTCAACGTTTGTGATGCCGAACCTGCAAGGAGTTTGCACGCATGCAGCGAAAAGCATAAAGCTCCACATTGCTGTCCGTCATGCAAGTCCGATGTTCACCGGCGTGGTTTTTACGCCCCCACCCCCACTACTGGCAGGGTCATCTCACTTGCGACTGCCCCATGCTGAATTTCTACCCGATCCGCATCAGAGCGTATCGTTGTCAGGAAATGCACCTTGGTCGTGAGCGGCACCGGTTCGCCGAGGCTCGAGGACAGCGTCAGCCGGTGATCCGCGCCATCAGCGCTGGCCGCGGTAATCGTCCGAAACCGCAGCGCGCCGGGCATTTCTAACATGATCCGGCGGCCGATATAGGCATCAAGTGATGCGACCGGTGCCACGCGCATCAGCACAGAGCCCGAGGTCATGGCCGTGCACAATTGCAGCTCATAGCCCCAGGTCGGGAGCCAGAAGCTGGCTTGCCGCCCCCGGAGAGACCAGAGCCAGCGGCGCAGGGAGTAGCGTGCGGTCGGGCCTTGCGCCTTCAGCGTGATCGTTTCATTGCGTTCGAAGACATCGCGCATCGGCTCCACCACGACAGGGCCGAAGCCGTTGTCGACATACTCGACGGCACGGCGCAGGCTGGCTGTGAGCGGGCGGCGAACGAGACTCGGATCGGTCTGGACCGGGCGGCCGAGATAACTGGGCATGGTCGGGGCAGCGATCTCTGGCGCATTGCGTAGCAGGAAGTTGGCCGTGACAGTGCCATCACCCTGCCTGCGGCGCGCGATCTCCACGGGGGAGGTCAGGATCCCTGCGCGGATTGGCGCGACCGTGATCCGCTGCGCGGCCACCGTTGGACTCGGCAGCTGCAGCACCAGTGGCTCTGCCAGGATCAGCCAGTCCGCTTGAACCGTAGCGATTTCCATCACCGCTGCATCCCCGCCGTCCACAGCGATGGCCACCAGACCGCCGGCCCGCAAATCCGAGAGGCCTGTCGGGATCAGGATTTCGGTGTCACCCTGCACCAGATCGGCGTTCGGCTGCAACGCCATGTGCCAGAGTGGCACGTTCCAGTCTCCGGCAAAGCCCGCGCGCGCCAGTTCCGCCGCCCGCGCCATGCCAAGCGCATCCAGCCTGTGCCGGAAGGTGACGATCTCCCGCGGCCGTGGCCGGAGCGCGATGCGCTGTTCGCCCGCGTGCGATGACAGCACGTCGGTGCGCCATTCCAGCACTTCTGTGATTTCCTGCGCCACCGGGAAGGCCCATATCGGCAATACGTTTCCCGCCTCAGGCATTCAGCGCACTCCGGTTGCGACGGATGACATTCAGGATGGCCCGCTCACCGGAGGCCGTGGCGAGGTAGTCGCCGACCACAGACGGATCGAGCACATTGATGATGCGCGTCGACATGTCCTGTGCGGGTTGTGATGCGGCCCCGCCGTTCATCTCCACCCCGAGCCGCCCGTCACGACCGCGGCGCAGCGGCAGGATCGCCTCGGGCCCGGCCTCGCCCATCAGCCCGATGCCGCGCGAGAAGGGAAACACCGTGGGGCGGTTGACCACACCGCCGCGGGCGAAGGCCGTGAGTTCCTGACCACCAGCGAAAACGCCGCCGCGCGCGAAGCCGAAGAGGCTCGCGAAGAAGCCACCGCCGCCGTCCATGCCGGAAAAGGCGTTAATCAGCGCGTTCTCAATCGGTTTGAAGGCCGCCTCGATCAGCCGGTTCGCAAGGTTCTGAGCGATGGTTGAGACGGCGCTGGCGAAGGTCTGCCAAGTGAACTCACCTGATTTGAGCGCCTCCTTGATCGGCCCGACGATGTCCTGCGCCAGCCCTTGTGCAATCTCGCGCGAGCGTTCTTGGGCGGCACGCACCGCATCGGCTGTCGCTTCCCAGGCCCCCCGCGCCGTATCGGCCGCCTCGCGCAATGCCTGACCAGCACCGCGACCAGCGCCACCCGCGCGTCCAGCGGCATCGCCGGTCGCGTCCAGCGCATCCTCCAGCCCCTCGGCGGCGGTGCGCGCGCCTGTGAGCGCAGTTTCAGCCTCCATTCCTGACGCAGTGACAGCTTCGCGCAGGGCGGCCACGGATTCGAGCGGGGCTGTTGCCGCCTCGACCACACCCGCCATGGTCGCGCGCAGCGCCTCGGCCTGACTGCGTGCCTCTTCTGCATAGGCACCAAGCCCTAAATCCGGCAGTGCGATGGGCTCGGAATTGAACGCTGCCTGAAACGCCGCACTTGCCTCCGTCCCCGCTTCAGCCGCTGATCCCGCGAAGGGATTGTCGATCCGGCCGAGTTCCAGATTGCCGATCAGCGAGATGCGCCGCTCGATCCCCAGCGCCTCGAGCCCGGCGTTGATCCCGTCCAGAAACCCGTTGATGCGCTCACCGACACCGTTCAGCATCGCTTCGACGCCCGCGATCAGTGCATTCGCTGCCTGGAACGCGAAATCGCCAATCACTCCTGGCAGTGCGCCCCAGAGCACCTTGATCGCATCAAATGCCCCTTGAAAGGTGTTCAGTGCAGCATTGCCAAAACTGACCACCGTTTCCAGTGAGGCTTGCAGTGCCTCGGCGATCGCTGCCTTTATCTCAGCCCAGCTGGCCATGATTGCGAGCCCCATGGCGACAGCACCCAGCTGCATGCGCTCCCACACCTCGCGGGCGAGATCGCCCAGAAGCGAGAGCGCATTGCCAAACCCGCCCGCACCGCGCACGAACCGCCCAAACCAATGGATCAGTTCTCCTGCCGCGACGACGAGACCGATGAGTGGCAGACGCAGCAGTGCCCCGCGCAGGATCACCAGCGCCATGGCGAGGCCACGCACCGAAACCGCCGCCGCGATCTTGGCCGCGACGAACCGGCCTGCCATCAGGGTAGCAATTCCTGTGGCATAGGCTGTCAGCCGTCCGAGGTTCTCGAACAGTGTCCGAATTGCGATGCCGAGCGGCCCTGTGGTGCGTGCCACCGCCGCCATAGCGTTGGCGACAGATTCAAGCGCAGGGGCAGCGGCGACCGCCAGCTGGTTCGACAGCCCGCGCCAGATCAGCCCGAGGCGCGAGATCGCATCATTGGTCCGCTCGATCTGAGCGGCATCCTGATCGGACACCACCACCCCGAAATCGCGCACATCCTGCGTGGCCTGGCGCAGCGTGGCCGTGTCGATGCGTGTGAACACCAGCCCGGCGCGATCGCCAAAGAGTTGCGAAGCGACTGCAGCGCGCTCGGCCTCTGGTACAAACTCGGCCAGCCGGTCCTGAATGAGCGCAATGCGCTGGTCGAGTGGGAGCGCCTGCAACTCCGACGCCGACAACCGTAGGCGGTCCAGCGCGTCCGCAGCAGGGCCAGTGCCAGCAGCGGCCTGACTGAGCCGTCGCGTCAACTGCATGGCGGCCTGTTCCACCTGACCCATCGACACGCCCGCCAGATCGCCCGCGCGTTCCAGCACCTGAATGCTTTCAACGGTCGTATCCAGCGAGGCGGCCAGCTTGGCCTGGGCATCCACTGTTTGCAGACCAGAGCGGATCATCGCCGTAGCCGCTGCCGCAATTGCAGCAGCTGCCGCCGCCATCGCCACACGGGCACGCCGCGCAAAGGCGGCCAGCCGGGTATTCGCGCCTTCCATTTCGCGCGACAGCCGACCAAAGCCGCGCGATCCAGCTTCGCCGACACCTTCCAGCTCAGCCTTCACTTGCCGCCCGCCGGTGGCGGACAGGCGCACACTGACACGCTTTTCAGTCATCTTGTCCTGCCATCCGCTCGTTGAGTTTGCGCACCATCACCGCCTCAATGACGGGAAGGAATTCGACCGCTGCGCGCGGGCTGATCCTCAGCGCCTCGGCCATGGCGAGTGCCGCACCCATGTCCCAGCCCAGCACGACACCGGGCACGGCCCGGATCTGGCCGCCAAGGCGTCCGGCGAGATCCCAGACCTGCCAACCTTCCTGCGTGCGCGGTGCATGAATTACTTGCGGGCAAGCTTCGCAGTTTTGCGTGCACGCGGCGCAGTAGCCTTCACCCCCGCCGTAGACCCACTCGGCGAGGGCGCGGAGCCGTTTTTTTCCTGCTCCAGCTCCAGACCCCGGGCGACATAGCCCATCTGGAACTTCTCGAAGATAGGCCAGATATCGAGCAGGGCTGCGATACCTTCGGGCGTTACTGGTGTCGGATTGCCGTCTGCATCACCGACGCCCTCCCAATCGAGAATGGCACGGTCTGCCAGTACTTTGCCAAAGATCACCGCGATCTCATCGTCGCTGGTCCCTTCCGGCAGACCCCGTACGGCGGGGTCGCTGCGTGCGGCGACCATCAGCGCGGTGGTCAGCGGTTCGATCCGGACGCGAACGCCAAGGCCAAGATCGAGCCAGTAAGGCTCGCGGGCGAGGTTCAGGCGCAGCATGGTCAATATTCCTCGATGCTGTTGATCAGTGTGACGGTGCACATCCGCCCTATCAGAGCGTCTCGTGCAGCCTGCCAGTCGAAGGTGGCCTGCACACCCTGCGGCCCCGCGATCTCAACGCGCGGGCGGGGCAGATAGACGGCGTGGGCGGTGAGTGTCAGGCTTTCGCCCGATGGCAGCGTGTAGGCGAAACTCATCTCGCAGGGATCGCCGTTGATCGCTTGGTTCACCAGCAACTGATCGGCGAAACGGACCTCGATCCGGCCGGTCAGCGCCGCGATGCTCGGATCGGCCCCATCGATCCTCCCGTCCGAGCGGATGGTTTCCACGCGGTCGAGATTGTTGGCGTAGGTGATCTCGGCCGAAACGATGTTACCCAGTGCCGTGCCGTTGCGCGTGATCGCGCCATTGAAATGGCCGAAACGCTGGAGGGCGAGATCGGCGAGTGTGCCGGCCGTGGATGCGGCAGAAATGGCCTCGCCCTGCGCCACCAAGCTCGCGGTCGCGGTCAGGAGACCCGAGCGCTGCATCTGCCAGCTCAGCGTATCGAGCACGCAGCCGGAATACATCGCGAAGCGGGGCACCTCTGGCATGCTGGTCTCAATCGACAGTGACGGCAGGGTCCAACCACCCGAGCGGAATTCGTGGCTGTAGGGCGCGGCTGTGCCTGTGGTCGTCGGATCCCCGAAGGCCGCCTTTAGCCAGAAGCCGAAGCCCTGCGCGTCAATCGGCACGATGACATTCCCGTCTGCCGTCACCGCATCCTTGATCGGTGCCAGTGGATCGCGGCCATAACCCAGCAATTCGCTGTTTAGGAGCGGCTGCTCCGCCCCCAGCGTGGCGCTGGCAAAGGGCATCCGCGTGAAGCCGCTGGCAGGCGGCGTGCCATAAGTCGTCTCGAACGCCAGCGCCATCTGCGCGCGCGCCCCTTGGGCTCGTGCCATTTTGAATTCCTTTTCTCACTGAATTGTCCGTGTTGTGTGGCACGCGATTGCACCGGCAATCGGGATGCGGCGTGGTCGCGCAGCTGTGCCTCAAAGATTTTGCGAATGCGCCATAATCGTTTTGCCAGCTTGACCGCTGCGCATAAATGCAAACACTTAAGCCAAGACTTTTAGAAGGCTGTCAGATCTATGTTCGCCAAATCACAAGATAACTCCCAAAACTCACCGTCCCCGCTTTCCGGTGCGGAGGCAGCGGCCATTAACACCCGTCGATCCGTGCTGCACGAGGGCATCACTATTAAAGGTGAATGGACAAGTGACGGTATTGTGGACTTCGGTGGTACATTTGAAGGTGATCTGACCGTCGATACATTGGTTCTTGCCAGGAATGGCAAAATCAAGGGCAATGTCCGAGCCCGCAATGTGACAATTGAAGGTCATCTCGAAGGCACAATCTCTGCCATCTCAGTGACACTCAAGACCTCCGCACAAGTGACGGCCGATATTGTCACACAAAAGCTTGTTATTGAGGCCGGAGCAATGATTGAGGGCAATGTCGCCTCTCGATCTGCCCAAACACATGGTGTGAGTGCGGCGGCCGCTCTGTAGCAGCCCGTCGTGTTCTGTAGATTAATGGCATGGATAGCCACAAGGAGAACAACCATGACATATTACGCAGGTTTGGACGTATCTTTGAGAGAGATTTCTGTATGCGTCATTGATGAAGACGGAACAATCATAACCCGCGCCATGATACCGGCGGACCCGATGGCAGTTGACGGCTGGTTTAAGAACC